>JBILDU010000054.1:0-20453 GCA_044352465.1 Bdellovibrionota bacterium | reverse complement strand
AGATCGCGAGTTCGGCACTGAGATAAAAAAGACCGTCGGGGGACGGACCGCGAGCATTCGGGTGCTCACCGGAATGGGGGTTCTCACTTTTGTCGAACCGGCTAATCCGCGGGGGAACCTCGAGTGGGACCGCACCAGCGAGAAGATCGTGTTTTCTAACTCAGGCAACGTCCATGTGGAGTTGGGTGATGGTTCGGCGTGCAAAGGGGAGAGCTGCACCCCCGTGAAGCGAAAGCGGGTGTACGCGGGGACGACCTACGAGGTCGCGGTCCCGGGCGACACCCGGATCTCGTTTGTGGCGCGCACCGGTTCAGCGGGGGCATATGAGAACTTCGTCATCGAGCCGTTGTCAGCCGAGTCAGGGAAGGGCTCTTTTAGCCCCGGCCTCAAAGAGGGCAAGGCGAAATCATAGTTGAAGGGGAGTGGGGGCGGAGTATGACGGTACGGGTCGAAAAGAGAAGCCAAGTTCAGCGACAAAAAATGATTCGTGGCGTGTGGTGGTGGGGCCCACGTCTCTGTGCAGTTGTAGCGACTCTCGTCTTTGGGGGGGCTGCTGCGGCGGAGGCTGAGGAGGTGCGTCACGATGGTCTGACAGTTCGGGTTTCGCCAGATCGGGCAACGGGGCGGTGCGTTTTTGAGCTCAGCTCTCGGGTCGCCGCGCGGAAGATCGAGCATTTCCCCCTTGAGGGGCCGCCCCGACTAGTTGTTGATTTGCAAGGCGTAGCTGTCTCGCGTGGACGCGAGGTCGAGCTCCGATCGTCTTCGTGCGCCGTGCGGGTTCGTTTCGGTGTTCAGCGCCAGGCTACCCGCGTAGTATTTGATCTGCCCGGGGCCCTTCAGCCGGAATATCATGTCGCGATATCGGGCGGGGGATTCTGGGCGAGCGGGATCGTTACGGCCGGTGCAGGCGTTCCTTTAGCGGGTCAGCTTCCGTCAGGACAGGGTGAGGCATCCGCGCCTCTTGAGCCCACGCCTGCGCCCTCACCGATCGCCACGTCCCCCCCCTCTCCCATGCCCTCCCCCTCCCTGACGCCCACCCCCCAACATACGCCAACCCCGCTACCCACAGCGACGAGCACGGCGGTGCCGACCTCGACTCCTACTCTCATTCCTACTGCAATGCCGACCCCTTCGCCGACGGCAGAGGTGTCCTCTCCGACCGTGAGCCCTACGCCTATCGAGGTCGTTGATGGCGGGGGGCGCGAGGCAACACCAGCCAAACCGCTGAGCGGTGAACAAACTGTAGCGCCCTCTGCTCTTGGGGAGCTCTCATTCAATGTGGATAGGGTGCTCGTTGATTTTCGAAGCGATGCACGGCCAGTGCAGAATATTTTGGTGACGAATACCTCGCCACGGGCAATCTCCATCTCCGCTCAGGTCCGGGAGGTCGAGTCTCCGGGCCAGGTGGGCGAAAAACTTAAGGAGACCCGCGCGGTTCTAGTATCTCCTATGAATCTCAATCTTGAGGCGGGGGCATCACGACAGGTTCGAATCGTTGGGGTAGAGGAGCCGGGCGATACCGAGCAAGTCTTCAAGCTCGCTCTTACCCCCTTCAGTGGCTCTCCCCGCTCATCGGAACAAGGTTCGACGACCGGTGCGCCGGGCGAATTCAAGGCGGCGCCCTCGTTCGAGGTTCTGATTCTCCGGGCCCCGGAGGATGCAGCCGCGTCGTTGGTGTGGAAGCGTTCGGGGGGCGATGTGGTTCTTTCGAACGAGGGGTCCCGCAGCATCGCGTTGACCGAGCTCCGGGTCTGTCGGGGGGCGGGTACCGCCGAGTGCGTGGATTCTCCCTCGCGCCGACTGTATCCCGGAACCTCGTGGTCAACGATGGTGCCGATTGATGGCCGGCTCGAGGTGCTGAAGCGGGTGGGAAACGATTTTGAGACCATTGTGATTGAGGGTGCTGCCTCATGACGATGTGCCTTCGTCAGAGTGGGCTGGATTCGCCCGGGGCAAGCCGATTGAGATGCGCTTGCTCTGTCGCCCTCCGCGCGTTCTGCCTCTCGCTTTGGTTCGGGGGCATGGCGTTTGCGGTCGAGGGAGAGGTGGCTCTCCCCACTCCGACGGCAGCTCCGGCACCGGTGGAGTTGCCGGTAGGGGTACTTGGTGTGAGCGACGCCCCCACCGAGCGGACCCTTTTTGACCTATATCTCGCCGATAAGTTCGTCGGTGGAATCCTGATCGATTACACCGATACATGGTGCGAAGTGGACGATCCGCTCGGGGCGCTTGAGCAGGTTCCCGATTTCCAGAAGGATCGAGCTGAGGAGGTGGTACCTCTTCTTGCTGGGCGTTTCGAGCGAACACGGGTGGTCGGGGGGATCGGGAAGGTCACGTGCGATATCTTTACTTTTCGGCTCGTCCTTGAGTTGGAGCGTGACTTTTTGAAAGCTCAGGCGAAGACGCTCTCCAATCGGGTGGCCGACCCCGAGGGGGGAGTTTCACTCCAGCAGAATCTGGGTGTTGCTGCGAGCGGTGAATTCTCTGGCGAATCGAACTCGGCTTTTTCACACCGGTCCGTGATCGGGCTCGGGCGTTTCTTCGGTCGGTTTAGTGGTGCGGCTATCCAGGGTGAGCAGTACGAACTAACCGAGGCTTCTTCATTTGGCTACCTTGGCGATTTTGAGATCGGTGGCGGATTTCTCGAAACTCGGGGACAGACGTTTGCGAACAGCTTGCAATTCACCGGGCTTCAAGCCCGGACGTCCGATAAGCTTCTGCTTGATCCTGAACTTGGCCGGGGGAGCTTGTTCGAGATCTTTGTGCCGTCTCGTGCTCGGGTGGAGTTTTATCGCTCGGGACGACTTATCTCGGTGCAGTCTCTCGACTTCGGTCTCCAAGAGGTCGATACCCGTAACTTTCCGCAAGGCTCATACGATGTCGATGTGGTGATAACCGAATCAAACGGTCGGGTGACACAAGATCGAAAGTTTTTTACAAAATCGGGGTTTCTCTCGGTGCGCGGTCGACCGACCTACGATCTTCAGGGGGGAGTTATTCGGGAAGAGTTTTCGACCCAGGACACCCCAGTTTACTTCGCCGCTTTGCAGTGGCGGGTGACCGATATTCTTGACGTCGGTGCCTCGGTCTACGGCGCGGATGATCTTTCGATCGGCCAAGCCACCCTTTCAGGGCTCTATCGGGAGTCGTACTTTCTGGGTGGGACTTCGTACTCGACCGAGGGTGACTTTGGCCTCAACGGTTCTTTCTCCACTCGAATTCTCGATACCTCGGTTAATCTTAGTGGGGCAAAAGCGGTTGAGGTCTCCTCTTCCTCACGCCAGCTTTCCTTCGTGCCGACGCCAGGGCCCAACGATCCGCCTGATTTCATCCCCAAGCGCGATCGCTCCACCGAATTGTATTTTAATGACCGCGAATCGTACTCGATAAACGTGCGTCGATATTTTGGTAAAGTTGAGCTCGGGTATCTCTACCTCAGTGAGATCTATTCCGGGGGCGACCTCCGGCGTACCCAGGGGCCGACGCTTCAGTGGAGTATCTGGGACGGGGCGAACGACGGGCTCAGATATCTCTCGACCTATTACGATACCGATGTCGACACGGTGTGGAGTAATTCGCTCGCTTATCGGTATCGCTTTTCACCGGAATGGAACCTCGGTGCCCAGGCGGGCTATTTTGATCGGAGCGATTATGATGAGGTGGTAGGTTTCCTGACCGTGACCTATCAAGACCGGAGGCGCTCGGTGTATGCGTCTCGATTCTCCCTCACCTCTGAGGCGCGCTCGCAAAAGGGACCGGGGAATAAAAACGATGGCGACCTTTATTCAACCCAGTTAAACGGGGAGTACGGAGGCGACTACCTCTACGGGCGGGGCTTTGTGCGTGAGCAAGCCGGCTCACGCTCAGGTGACAGCTCCTACGGCGTAACGGCGGAGAGCGCGGTTTTGGTCGGCAGCGATGGCACTGCGGCGCTCTCGTATCCGATGGCGCAAGATTCGGTATTTATAGCGAACATTCGCGGAGCCTCGCCGGGGACCCGGTTTCATATCCTTTTAAACGACCAAATATTCGATACCGTTGAGGCAGGTAAGCGTTCCGCGGTTAGCGTTTCTCCCTTTAAAACATATAAAGTTGCGATTCGGCCGGAAGATCCTAATCAGCTCGTCGATTACAGCACGACGGTGTACACGGTGACATTCTTCCCCGGTAACGTCGTCGAGCGAGCGTGGGACGTTTCGCAAGTGATGATCGTTTTGGGACGGCTTGTTGACGCTGCGGGCACGCCGCTTCCTGTTGTCCGAATCAAGGGCACAAATGAATACGTGGCTACCGATGATTTGGGGTTCTTTCAGGCCGAGCTGGAGGGCGATGAGGTGCTTACCGTTGATAGTCCGGCGGGCTCGTGTCGGGTTGAACTAGGCCGGTTCGAGAGGCCCGAGTACTTTGTCGATCTCGGTGATGTAATCTGTAGGCCTGAAAAGAAGGATTAGGGGGCGCTCGCGTAGAGCTTCTCAACCCAACTCGACCTCTTCTCCGCAGGCGCATCTTTCGCGTGCTTATATAAATTTGTTTGAAAAATAAAAGGGACCGTCTGGTCTCGTTAAGCCATTGGTTTTGCTGGAGATAAAATTGCGCCAGCGGGATGTACTCAAAGTTAGAGATTTTTACGCCTGAAATCGTTAAGGATTTTTTAATGGATTCCGAAGCTCCCTTTAAGAGCTAGGGAGGTTCGCTCCCGCTTAAGGACGAGCCATTGAAGGCTGTAAACAGAGGCACACGGATAGGGAGTCCATTTTATGAAAACCATGCGAGTTATTCTGGGAGCGATTGCGCTCTCCGTTTCGACAAGTAGCATATGTCATGCGGCGAGTCAGGGAGACTTTGACGAAACGTCATCGAACGGCTCCTCGACTATCACCATGACGATTCCGAAGCTTTACAAGGTGAACGGGATTGACGACCTCGGCGGCGTCGATTTTTCAATCACCGAGGGATTTGCAAACGGGAGCAGCCACGCAACCGATTCTGATACCCTCTGTATCTATTCGAACGCTGACTCCGGCCAATACGATATAACGCTTCAAGGGGATGGCGGCGCCGGTAATAACGAGTTTTCCATCTCGGACGGCGACGATGATCTTCCCTACAAGGTTTATTGGAACGACTCGACCGGTACTCGCGGCTCACAATTAGCCGACGGCGAGGTAACGGCGGCTGGTCCGGTAACTCCAGCTCCGTTTAGCAACGCGAGTAATCTCGTGGACTGTAACAGCACGGATAACGCCCGGGTTGACGTTCAGTTCGACCGGGAAGACGTTCTCGAGGTTGGGGAGGGTAGCTACACCGGGGTCCTGACGATATCGCTATCGGTCGCGACTCCGTAGTCGCCGAATTATACAGATAGCGGTCCCTATATCCTGTGTCCTAACGGCGAAAGGCCGGTCACGAGCGACCGGCCTTTCGCCGTTTCTGCTTAAACGGTGTTATGTTTGCCCGGTTCCGGGGCCCTTTTTCGGTGTTCTGTGTGGCTCTTAGCCCGTTGTTTCGGGCTGTCTTGCCTCCGAAACCCCCTTTCATAGACCCTCGAACGTACGCAAGGCATCAAAATTATTATGGCTTGCTACGTCGAGGAGAGACGGAATCGGATTTTGAAGATACCCCCATTGATCGGGGGGTGGGCTCTCTGTGTCGTTATTCTCATCGGCGCGACCGCAACAACGGCTGTTGCCCAAGGTGATCCTAACGTGGCGGGAGTCTCAGTTGACCTTGAGGTTGCACAGCTCTACCGCATCTCGGGGATCCAGGATGTGACGTTTTCGACGTTCTCGGGGTCGGGAGATCTTACCGCGACCCGGTCGGTGTGTGTGTGGACTAACTCCGCGAGTGGCTCGTATCGGGTCACCGCTCACGGCGATGGGGCCGATCAAGCGTTCACGGTCGCTAAACAAGGCGACCCCTCGAAAGTTATTCCTTACACGGTAGCATGGATAACCGTAGATGGGACGATTGGACTTACGAAGCAGCAGGGGTCGGCAAACCGGACCGGTGCAAATACGGTATCGGCGTCGTGCGCAAGCGGGCCAGCCGCTCCAGCTTCCTTCGAGATAACCGTTGATGATGCCCAGATATTGAGTCGTCCCTCCGGAACCTATGTAGGGATTTTAACGCTGAGTATCTCGCCACCGACTTAACAAGGGCCCAGTTTGGCCGACTGTCCATGGCCCGCTCGAGCGGGAAAGCATTCAAAAGTCGCCCCTTTCGAGAACATCTTTTCTCAACCCTCCTGTTATTCTAACAAGAACATTTTGGCGGCAAACTAGCGCAAGCCGTATTTCTTATAGAGATCGTTTTCTAAGAAATCGTCCCATCCGGCGGAGAATTCGGCGTGCTTATCTGTCTGGCGGAGAATACTGAGCTCGCGACACCTCTCGTATATCCGCCGCAATTCTCTCTTGTCCTCGGGGGGAAGTGCTGGGAGTTTTTGGAGCACCACATCAAAGAATGGGCTCCCGAGTTCAACGAAGGTTGCCTGAGTATAGCGGCTCGTCGTCTTTGCCGGCTCTAAGCGCCCCGCGCGTTCTCGCCACTCAAGCCCAAGTCGGTGAAACGCCTCTCGCCGCTCGAGCCGCTCCGCCTCGGCGATGTGACTATAGACTCTGTCGAGCGTGGTGCGCTCGTCGGAATTGAGATAGCCAGAGAGGGTCGCCTGAGACCGAATAAGTCGGAGAACCGCGATATCGGCGTGTCCGATGAGCGGCTCCTCCCGCTCGCGGGGCCAGATCGCGTCGATCTTTTGGATGTCGAGAGGGGTGACCGGTGAGCACGCTCGAAATGCTCGCCAAGCGGCTTGGAATTCCTGAACCTCGCCGCCGGTATAGAGTCGCAGAATCGGCCCGCCGAACAGAGGAGTCTCCTCGCATAGGTCTATTGTCCCACGCACTGTATGAGCCTCTTGGCGGAGGTTTGTGACTTTGAGAAAATCTCTTACGGCTCGCCGAAGGTCCTCAGAGCGTACCGTTGGATCAATTTCCCGCACCACCTCCTCGAGTGGTTTGGTCGAGTAGGAGGGGCTCCGCATCGATGGATCGTGATTTTCATTCCCGCGCCGTGCCATGTCGGTGTTATGGCGACTCCCGCGAGGCTCGTTTCCTCGACCCGCGGTATCCCTCGGTCGCTCGTTAACCCTTCACGAGCGTTGAGGATTTAATTCGACCGCCCTTGGGGTTTGTCGCCATCACTCGCCCGCAGTGGCGCCTCGCCCGGCCCGTTGAGGAGCCGTTTTCGAGATCGCTTCTGGAATCCACGCCCGAAGCCGGGCTATAAAGGGGCTGGCATACACCGTTTACGGAGAGCTCTTTTTATGGATAACCGCATCTTCGTTGGGTCAAGCTCCACGACCCCGCAGCACCTTCTTTGCGCCATGGCGAACCGTCACGGGCTTATCGCCGGTGCTACGGGAACTGGAAAAACCGTAACTCTTCGAACCCTCGCCGAAGGTTTTAGTAAGCTTGGCGTCCCGGTCTTTATGGCTGATGTGAAAGGAGATCTTGCCGGCATGGCTTTCCCGGGGAAGAGAGAGGGAAAGTTTGCTGAGCGGCTTGAAAAGTTCGGCATCTCGGAGTGGGAAGGACAGGCTTATCCGGTCACGTTCTGGGATGTTTTCGGGGAGCAAGGACATCCGGTTCGGGCGACGGTGTCAGATCTTGGGCCGTTTCTATTAAGTCGGCTTTTAAATCTGAACGAGGTGCAAGCCGGTGTGCTCGCGCTGGTGTTCAAGGTGGCAGATGAAAACGGGATGTTGCTTTTGGATCTGAAAGATCTGCAAGCTATGCTTACTTTTGTGGGTGCGAATGCCAAAGAGCTTACCCTTAAGTATGGAAACGTCTCCGCGGCGAGTATCGGCGCTATTCAGCGGGGACTCTTAGGATTAGAGGAGAGTGGTGGTAGCGGTTTCTTCGGGGAGCCGGCTCTGAACATCGCCGATCTTCTTCAGACCGATCCGTCAGGGCGAGGGGTTATAAATATCCTCGCCGCAGATAAGCTCATGCAAAGCCCCAAGGTCTATTCGACGTTTCTCCTCTGGCTTCTGGCCGAGCTCTTCGAGCAGTTACCGGAGGCTGGGGACGTGGAGAGACCGAAGCTTGTGTTCTTTTTCGATGAAGCTCACCTTTTGTTTCATGAAGCGCCGAAAGCGCTCCTTGAAAAGATCGAACAGGTGGTGCGGCTCATCCGCTCGAAAGGGGTGGGGGTCTATTTCGTTTCGCAGAGCCCTCTTGATATTCCAGATGCCGTGCTCGCTCAACTTGGTAACCGGGTGCAGCATGCGCTGAGGGCGTTTACAGCTAAGGATCAAAAAGCGGTGAAAGCCACGGCGGAGTCGTTTCGTGGCGACGGCTCGGTGAAACTCGAAGATGCTATCGGAGAGTTGCAGATCGGTGAGGCGCTGGTGTCGTTACTTGATGAGGGTGGTGCACCGACCATCGCGGCGCGAACGATGATCGCGCCGCCCACGAGTCGCTTGGGCCCCATTTCGGCGGATGAGCGGCGGTCGATCGTCGGGGCCTCGCTCGTTGCCGGTGTGTATGAGGAGGCGGTTGATCGGGTGTCCGCCTACGAGATGTTACAGCGGCGCTCTGAGCGCACTCCAGTGACGGCGAGCGGTCCAGCGGAATCCTCGCCAAGGAGTGAGTCGCTCCTTGAGACGTTGGGTGGAAGCCCCAAGAGTGGTGGGCGGAGCCGCCAGACTCCGGTGGAGGCTTTAGTGTTGAGTGCGGTCAGGAGCATCGGCAGTCGGCTCGGACGCGAGATAATGCGCGGTATATTCGGTTCGATCTCGGGTGGATCGAGAAGACGATAAGCGGCTCTCTCTAGACAATGGCGCGCTGGAGAAATGGATTGAGGGGAGCTCCGCTCAATCCTTCCTCGCTCGACGCTGATGCCTGGCGGATCAACATCTTGGGCACGCGTGCCTCACGGCGAACGTGTCCTAAGCTGCAAAAAGGCCGATACCTGACCTTTTTCTAAGCTTCGCTCCCTTTTTCGGGTTGCCTCAATAATCGGCCCGCTATTTTAATGCCGCTTCAATCGCTCGCTCGATCTTCCCCCCGGCGGGACTCGTCATCGAGGAGAAACGTCCGATGACGGTGCCGTTTTTATCGACGAGAAACTTCACAAAGTTCCAGCCGGGATCGCCGTGAAATTCAGAAGCTGAGAGCTCGGTGAGGAATTTGTAGGCTGGCTGTTTGTCGTCACCGGAGACCGCGTTCTTTTCGAACATCGGAAAGGTGGTACGATACTTAAGCTCACAGAACTGCTTAATCTCCGCGTTCGAGCCGGGCTCTTGCCCCCCGAAGTCGTTACTCGGAAATCCCAAGACGACGAACCCCCGCTCCTTGTATTTTTGGTACAGCTCTTCGAGCCCCTTATACTGGGAGGTAAAACCGCAGTTCGAGGCAGTGTTTACCACGAGCGCTACCTTTCCCCGAAAACGCTCCAGCGAGACATCCTCCCCGGAGAGGGTCTTCACCCGCAGATCGTAAAAACTGTGCGAGGTTGCAGTGGGTGTTGCTGTAGTGGTGTCAGACTGAGCCATAAGACGCGTGCCTCCAAAGAACGTTATCACGACGAGGGGAAGAACCAAGATGAGCGAAACTATTGAACGGTGCATAGAGGGAAAAGACATATAGAGGGAAAAGACATATAGCGGGAAAAGACATTCGTATAAATACCGAGCGATTAGAGCCGGTGAGGGTATCCGCGGAAACTCCTTACGGGGCTGTGCAGTCAGCACTCTCTGAATCCTCACCTGAACGCTATCACGTCGACACGGTCGGATAGAAGAGTTAACGTTCGGTCGTTTTGGTGACGTCTAATTCTCATCAAACGCGACGGGAGTGGGGGATCCGGTGGTAGAGATCGAATGGGTTTGGTTTGGGCTAGACGGGGTGTTTACCGACCATGAGGGCGCGCTTGATCGGGCGGTGGCGGAGGCGTGGGATAGCTTCTTAGGTGGGACATCTCGTCGAGAGCTTCAGTTCAGGCGGTCCGTTGCAACCTCGTTGTTGTCGCGAATTGGGGGGCTTGGCACCCTCGAGGAGCGACGGGTGATTCTGGCGGCACTGGAGCCCTCCCTTACAGCGAAGTGCTCTCAGAAGCTCGAGCTCGACCTTCTGAGTGCATATCTCAGCCATCTTGTCGCATGCGACGATGTGCCGGAGTTTTTGTTTCGTTTAGGCGAGCGATCTAAAATCGGTCTCGTCACGGTGGGTGACTTTGGATTCGAGCTTTTGAAGCTGCAACGTCTCGGAATCGTTAATACGTTCAGCGCTACCGAGTTTGAGGTTGGTCGTGGTGGTTGTTCCGGCGACAGCTCCCCCTTTGAGCGTGCCGCTTCTCGGTATTCGTCGGCCCCCGAGCGGTGTCTCTACGTAGGCGCCGACTACGCCGGTGCCGTCTGCGCCGCGCAGAGAAACGGGATGCGCGCTGTGTGGCTCAATCGGTGCTCAAGTCAAAAAGCATTAGCGGTGCCCACGATACATACCCTGCTGGAGCTTTCGAGCTATCTCCCGGAATCTCAGGTTATGCGGTAGGGCGGGGCCTCGTAGCCTCGTTTAAGCTGAGGCGAGCCGTTTTGGTGGAAGAGTGTATCCCTTACCAGCAAGCATCTCCGTACCCTCTATTTTACTGAGGAGCTCGCGGTAGTGTTCGGTCTCCACAACCCTTCGTCCGTTCAACCAGATCTGTATCTGGTTGAGCGGAAGAACTCGGTCATTAATGGTGACGATCACGGGACCGGGATATTTTCGCTCCGGGTTGGTGCGAAGGAATAGTCGGCGGATAAAGGCCTGCGAACACGGATCGACTCCGCACATCTCGACGGTCCAGAGCGGCTGCTTACTGAGGGCGTAGTCGAGAGTTGAAGCGAGACTTACCCCTAACCCCGCAAGAGCCGCCCTTGTCGTGGGAAGCCCCTCCACCGAACTTAAGGCCCCGCGCACGAGGAGAGCGCTCAAAGCCCGGACGGCGGAGGTCCATTGAAACGATCCGGCGCCACGAAGGGCACCGGCCGTTTTCCCGCGCACCGTTGTCATGACCTGCCCACTCTCGCGGCGGAATATCGTCCGGGTCAGTTGAGGTGAATCGCCATGAAATTCGAGCAATATCTCACACGCCATGTCTTCCCCCCTAGAAAGCTCACCCTCGTTTCCGTTGGTGATTCCGTTGATGTTTCCCTTTTTAAGGGGCCCGCGCGTCCTGTTCAAATCGATCACGGATCTACCAAACCAAAGAGTGGTATTTTGTAGAATTTGAGAAATGACTAAACGGTGTGTGAGCGATAAGGAACAGGGAGTCCAGCAAGTCGCTAGTATTATTGATTGTTGAGAATAAGAACCTTCGTTCGAAAGGCTGTCTCAAGAGGATTTATCAAGATGAGGGGGCTCTCTGTCGGTAGCCATCTCCCTCCGCCAAGACGGATTGTTGGGCTAAGCCGCGGTCGCTACAACAACCGGCGCGATTGCAGCGATGCGCTCCTGTGGTAACGAGGATCGAGTGAAACTATCAGGAAAGTGCTAACGAGTCTCCCGGAGAGAGGCTCTCCACCTTCGGTCCCTTGTCCCCGCATCGCTCATGACAAGCTCTCTCGAATGCTGCAGCGGTGCCGCTTAAGAGGGGAAAGGTGGCGTAGTGAATGGGTACCACACGGGGCGCTCCGATGAGCTCGGCGGCGCGGGCTGCATCGCCGGGCCCCATCGTAAAGCGGTCACCGATCGGAAGGCATGCGACCGTTGGTCTATGAATCTCGCCGATGAGCCTCATATCAGAGAAGAGCGCTGTATCGCCTGCGTGGTATATCGAATGACGCCCATCCTTAATGACGACGCCGCAGGCTTCCCCGGCGTAGACCGGTCCTCCTGCGGTATCGAAAGAGCTCGAGTGAAGCGCGTGGACGAGCGATACGGTGAGTCCGTCGAAAGATACGCAACCACCCTTATTCATAAAGATAAGTTGCTCTTCAGGTACTCCCTCCTTCGCGAGAATCTGCGCAAGTTCGTAAGTAGCTGCGACCTTCGCTTTTGTTTTCCTTGCCAGCATCGGGACATCGCTCGCGTGATCGGCGTGTCCGTGGGTGAGTACGATTAGGTCGAGTTTCGTCGGGTGCTGCAGCTTAGCCGGGCACAATGGGTTGTTAAGCCATGGGTCGATCGCTGCCACATAATCGGGCGCATTAAGGAATAGGGCCGCATGTCCTGCGAAGGTAAGGGTCGTAAAATGAACGGTCATCGAATCACTCCCAAAAAATGCCCGTGAAACGATAGCACACGGAGGCGATTGGATAGAAGGAGAAAGCTTATGTCGGGGGCGCGAAGATGAGAGGATCTGACCTCCCGCATCGATGAGCGTAGCGCTTCTCTTTCCATCGGCGCCAAAAGCGGTGGCACAGTTTCTCGCTTCGCTGCGGTAGCTTTAGCGAGAGCGCGGAGTCGCGGTTGCGAAGAACCCCTAACAGATGGCGGTGGGTCGAAGTTGGGGGCAGAGAATCTTAAGCCTCCGCCAGAAGAGGGGGCCCCAGGCAAGGTCGCCCCCTTGCAACACTGAGCGCGGCGGTTGGCAACATATCCTGCCATCTTCAAGGATCATGAGAGCAATCATGTCGTCGACACTCTCGAGGAAGGGGGCGGTTGTCACCTCTTCAGCGGAGGAATCGGACGTGGATTCGGTCTGACCGATCCGGAGGTCCTCAGCCGCTCCAGCGACTCCTTTCACGGTGAGTGCACAAACCATATGCAGACAAACGAGGGCAAGTATCGACGAGGTGCGCATATTCTTTCCTCTCTGAAGGCGGTTATCCCGCCTGATGAGGGCTTTTAATGTCCGCTAAACATCTCTACTATCGAAGGTACGTCTGCGGACAGCCTTAAGCAAGCGGCGTGTTTTTTGGGGGGTCCTATATGTCGATGCGGCCACTTATCGGCGTCACAGCGCGTGAGTTTGAAGGGGGGCCTCTACCGCGGCTGGGGACGTTTCGCCCCTACCTCGAGGCGATACTTGATGCCGGTGGTGTGCCTGTCGTGTTGCCTCTCTCCGCGGAGGGGAGCGATTGGGTGGATGATCTACTGCGGAGGATCGATGGCTTGGTGTTGACCGGTGGGGAGGATATCTCGCCCGCCCGGTATGGAGCGGCTCCTCATGAGAAGCTCGGGAAGATTGCGCCGATGCGAGATGCCGTCGAGCTGGCGCTATTTCACGGTGCGCGGGAGCAACAGATTCCGATCCTCGGGATCTGTCGGGGGCTCCAGTTAGTAAACGTTGGGTGTGGTGGAAGCTTGTATCAGGATCTTCCGAGCGAATGTCCCGGAGCCGCTCTCCACGCACGGGGTGAGACCGGTTGGTCCGATCCGGTGCACACCGTCGCCGTTGTCCCGGATTCGCTTCTGCACCGTACGGTTGGGGTGGGAGCGTTCTCGATTAACAGTCTCCACCATCAGGCGGTGCGGGAATTGGGGCGCGAACTGAGGATCAGTGGGCGGTGCGGTGCAGATGGTTCCGTCGAGGCGGTTGAGGGAACGAGTGGGGGCTGGCTTCTTGCGGTTCAATGGCATCCCGAGGTCTTGTGGTCGGAAGAGGGAGGCGAGCCTCATCGGGCGATATTTCGTCGCTTTGTCGAAGCGGCCAAAGGGCGGGGAGCGGGTACAGTTACAGGAGCGAGCCCTTTACTTTGAAAGCCCCCTTCTTATCGAGGAAAAGTGTCTCCGCTTTAAAGGTACGACTATCCGCTATCGCAAGCTCCCGCTCGCTCTTTGACGGAATGCAACGGTAGTGGCGGATCGAATCGATTCGGTCGCCGAGCATCGAGAGATCGGCGGTGGTGAATCGCCAATCGATGTCCCGAACCTTTCGGAGGTCAAATATCCCTGAGAACTCGCGGAGGGTCTTTCGACCAGCCAGGTTGAAATAGACGCAAAAATAAGACATGACGAGCTCTCGAATCGTACGGAAAACCGGGTCACGGTACCGTCCCCCGGTGTAGTTCGATTGCCCAATCGAGCCGTAGAGACCGTTTCGACTAAATATGGCCAGGATATGGTCGTCGTCTTCGTCGTTTGCACGGAGGTCGATAAGCCACGGTTTGCCCCCGTGATATTCGATCGCTGCGGCGGCGAACATCGCCCCGTCGAAGCAGTGTGCACGCCCGGTACCGATAACCCCGCGGGGAGAACGGGTTATCTTATCGGTGTTGTAAGCGAAGGAGTCTATGAAGCTCTGGATCGCGGCGGGATGTCTCAGTTTGCGGAGGACGGCGAGCTCCCCCCGACGCCAAGTATTTTTCCGATCGACCATAGTGCGAACCTCGGCGTGCATAGTAACCCCGATTGGGCGCGGGGTGTAGCGGTTACTTTCACCTTTCAGAGAGAGGGCGGAAAGGGTACGTTGCCGGAGAGCCTTAAAAAGTTTGATGCCTTATGTGTCCTAATCGTTTTTTCAAGCTGACAACTACGATATCGCTCTTTCTCTTGGGAATAGCCCCCTCGGCGGGTGCAGAGACCCGGCCCACCGTCGGACTTGTGCTCCAAGGTGGTGGCGCGCTTGGCTTTGCGCATGTCGGGGTACTCAAGGTTCTCGAACGGGAGCGGATCCCGGTCGATGTCCTCGCGGGCACCAGTATGGGGTCGATAGTCGGTGCAGCCTATGCGTCGGGTCGTTCGGTTGAGGAGATGGCTGATGTTCTCGGTACCACGGACTGGGACGCGCTTTTTAATGAAACTACTCCCCGGGCCGAACGGACGTATCGTCTCAAAGCCGGTCGTAAACGGGAGGTTTTTGGCGATACGAAGCTCGGATTTAAGGACGGCGCGATTCTAGCTCCGAGCGCCCTCGTTGATGGGCAGAGGGTTGAGCCGGTACTACAAAAGCTCTTTGGTAAAGTTCCGCCGTCCCTTAATTTCGACGCCCTCCCAGTGCGTTATCGGGCGGTGGCTGCAGACATCGAAAACGGAGAGACCGTGGTAATCGATCGGGGGAACCTTTCGCTGGCAGCGCGAGCGAGCATGGCGGTGCCGGGGGTCTTCAGTCCGGTCGAGCGTGAAGGGCGGCTTCTCGTTGATGGCGGGATCACCAATAATTTTCCGGTCGACGTGGCGCTTGAGATGAAGCCGGATGTACTTATCGCAGTCCATTTTGACTACGAGTTTCGCACCCGTGAAAAGCTCAATAATCCGCTCGCGATCTTGGGGCAGATGATGGACCTCCTGCTTGAAAAGTCGACGACCGAGCGGCTGGGGATGTTACGCCCGGACGATATCCTCATCGTACCGAACCTCAAAGGGTATGCTTCCACGAGCTTCACAAATGCTCGGGAGATTATGGCGGCGGGGGAAGCTGCGGCGGAAAAAATGGTTCCGAAGTTAAAGCCCCTCGCCCTTTCAGAGGATGACTATCGCGCCTATCAAGTGCGGCGTGGTGGGGGGGGAGAATATGCGCCGAACGTATCCTTTGTTGAGGTACGGGGGCTCGAGAAGGGTTTGGGTGAAGGGGTGAGCAAGACGCTCCAGGGGATGATCGGAGCTCCGTTCGACCGTGATCGGGTCGAGCAGGTCATTGGGGAGGCTTTCGATGGGGGCGAATATCGCAAGATATCGCTCGACATAGAGGAACGGGACGGCGCGGCGGGACTCGTTATCGACGGACGGAAAAAAGAGTGGCTCGATAATTTTGTGCGCGTGGGGTTTGCGCTGGAGGACGATTTCGAGGGGGAGAGCTCGTACGCATTGGCGGTTGATTGGCAGCGGCGAAACGTGACCAGCACCGGGGCGAGGAGCGATGTGCAGTTTGAGGTGGGGCGCTCGCCGCGCATCTACGGGGAGCTCTATCAGCCGTTCGGACCAGAGGACCGCTTTTTTATCGCCCCTGAATTGTCGATCGGGCAGCAAGATCTTTTGGTACGTGACTTTGAGGGAGAGGTCGTCGCCAAGTATGAGCGGCGTGCGGCCCTGATGGGGCTCAAAGGCGGGGTCGATCTTCGGGAGTATGGCGAAATTTCAACGGGGTGGCGCCGAGGTCCGGGGCGTCTCAGTAAGCGTATCGGCGATAGCTCGCTACCGGAGTTTGATTACGATATCGGAGAGTCGTTTGTTGATCTCGATCTCGACCGGCTTGATAACCCCGATTTTCCGACGAGCGGGTTCCGTTTTACCTCCGGCGGCATCTTTTCGCGCGACTCTCTCGGAGCTGATGCCGATTTTAATCGGGGGGCGGTGAGCGCCCAGCTCCCTCTATCAACCGGTGATTTCACCTTGCTTCTGTTCGGCGAGGGCGGTATCGCGTCCGCCGATCTCCCGGCCGAGCGACTGGCGGTCTTCGGCGGAATCTTCGATATCGCGGGCTACACCCAGGGCTCGCTCGCGGCATCAAATTACGCCATCGGTCGGGCAACCGCGTATCACCGGTTTGCGAAGGGGGGCACGTCGCTCTTTCCCTTTGGAGGCTATGTGGGAGGTACCGTCGAGTTTGCGTCCTTAAGAAGCAATATCGAGCAGATCGGCGACCACCCCGATATCGTGGCGGGTTCGGTGTTTGTAGGGGTGGACACCCCGGTCATCCCGCTTTATCTCGGGTTCGGCTTAAGCGATGAATCGGAGCATGCTTTCTATCTGGCGTTGGGACGCCCTGGATCCCGGCGAAGGTAGGCCGCCTCGGGGCTTGGACTCGATGGCAAAAGCGCGTTACCGAACGGCGCCTTTCCGCAGTCCCATTGCTCAATAGAACGGAAACCCTGCGGCGGAGAATTACACGTGCGGCTGTTTATTCAGCCGCCGCAGGTACCCGTTGACTGCCCCTACCGCTTGACACATCCGAGGCCACCCGGAAGGCGCATATCTTGGCAACCTTTCCGACGTTCCTCAGGGGTGCATTTACGTTCGCTCGGTGAAAAACCCCGTGGGCACCGCTCCTCGCGGGGCGGTGGTGGGGGCGGTGGGCGGTTGTATTCCTCACGCTCCCTTTCAAGCCGTTCCCGCTCGTTTTCAATCCGGTCGCGCTCCCGCTCGATGTCGCGGCGCTCCCGCCGTAAACGCTCACGCTCTCTATCGGAGTAATAATCGTCGCGGTAGTACGGATCGTATCCGCCGCCCGAGCCGTAGGATGGTGGCGGGGAGTAATACGGGTCGCCGAGTTCGGCACAACCGGTGATGGTCGAAAATATAGCTACAACAAGGAGTGCTTGAGTGCTTTTCATATGCTCCTAAGACCTGGACGACGCTAACTACCTTACCGATGTACGACGATCTCACCGGGGTTATAGCGAACCTTCTTCGCTCCCGCATAACTATCCTCGCCGTGCCGGTAACCGAGGGTTACGACGGCGAGAGTTCGATAGCCATCTTTCGGTAACCCAAGGATCTCATCGTATTTCGCCGGGTCGATACCTTCCATCGGGCACGCATCGATGCCGAGAAGCGCCGCTGAGGTGAGAAGCACCCCCATCGCGATGTACACCTGTTTGGCAGCCCATTCGTTAATGGTTCCCTTCGTTCCTTCAACAAAGCCAACCATCATGTCGCGGTAACCGGCGATGTCGCTCTCGCTTACACCACGAACCTCAGCGATCCGCTTGACGTACCGCTGAACGTCCTCTTTTGAGAGGTCCTTTTTGGCAGCGAGGACCACCATGTGCGAGGCGTCGACGATCTGGCTTTGATTCCACGATAGCGGCATAAGCTTTTCGCGGGTCGGTTTGTCGTTGACGACGAGAAATCGCCACGGCTGAAGACCGAAGGAGGATGGGGATAAAACCAACGACGACTCGAGCGCGGCCCAAGTATCCGCCGCGATCTTCTTCGAGGAGTCGAAACGCTTCGTGGCGTAGCGCCATTCAAGTTGAGTGAGGAGGGTCTCGGGATTGATCGGATTCATAGGGCAGCGCCTTAAATATAGTTGCGCCCGATATAATCCTCCATGGTGGCATAGACGACAACCCCCCGGAGATTTTAGAAGGTATTTTTTAACCGCCCCTTAAAGTGGAGTGTGGCGGGTGCGCCTTAACAAAACCGGATAGATAGGGAGCCCGAGGCCGAATACCTGGTATTCGGCCTCGGGACACAGGTATGCTCCTACCCTAAGAAGTCGCGGAACTGGATCGACCATTCCGTGAGACTGAGGGGCAAGCACACCGACGATTCGAGCACTCGGTGGGAACGACGGTCGATCCGCACCGCAGCGTGGAGGGTCACGGTGTCGATGCGCATCGTCACAACCACCTGGGTCGCGAATACACGCACCTGGACCGGGACCGGAAGGGTCTCGAGGAAGAGGCGATCATCGCTGGGGATCGGAACGAACTTCTCCCCAGCAACGCATACCTCGATCTCACCCTCTTCGCTAAACCGGACAAACCCCAAGGGAACCTCCTTGAAATTGGAATGAAAACATTAAAAGGCGCACCGCGCCGCCTCGGGGGAGCGGGTCTCCACGAGGTGGCGGGGTGGTCTGGAGTCGGTCTACCCGAGATAACGGTGCAAAGAACGGAATTTGTTTCGGCGCGTGAAGATAGGGGAGAAGGGTAACTGGAGCAACGTTTTCGGGGAGTTGTATGATTTTTGAGGCAAAAATGGGTGACTCAAAAATTCGATTTTTGAGGAATAACGTTTAAGGTGCCTCAAAGTATTTTTTAGAGCCGAAAGAGAAAGTCGCAGCATTACAGGCGGTTAGCAAAAATCCAAAGGAGAAAAGTAAAGCTCGCTTCGTTTTCGGTCGACTCCTCGATGTGCATTCTGCGCACCGCTGCCGAGAGGCCGGGTGGGGGCGTATTTTTGGCTAAGGCTTTGGCTGTTTTCCCTTTATTTGATTGCTCCAAGCGATGAATCCTCCAAAAACCAGCAGCATATTTCCATTCTCCCGTGCGATCGGTGTTATCTCAGCGATCCTTCTCGCCGTGATTATCGGCGGTTGTGGTGGTGGCACCATGGGCACCCAGACCGGCGAGCAGCGGGTCACGGTCATGGGGGCGGCGGTGAGCGCGAGCGGCGTACGACTTGAAGGAATAGGTGTTACGGTCCTCGATGATGCGGGGATGCCTATAGGGACGACCGAGACCAACTCGGCCGGTGAGTACGAAGTGCAGGTGACGAGGGCCAGCGGTCTCATCGTTAAGTTTACTACCCCGACCGGTGAGACCGCCTCCGCCGCGGTTAATGTGGCGAACCAAACTTCGGTGACGGTAAATCTCGTGGTACCGCCAAGCGGTCAGCCTATCGTCGTCGTTCCGGTCCCAACCCCCACGCCGAGCCCGACCGTGGGATCACCGCTCAGTACCCCGACACCTGCTCCGGGTCAGCCAACCGCGACCCCCGTCCCGCCACCGGTCGGTCAGACGCCGACGCCGGTGCCGACATCGACGCCTCCGCCGGTGCCGACCGCGCCGATATATACTCCGCCGCCGGATGATGGAAGCGTGTGTGAGATCGACTCTGGAGTGGATGCAGAAGGGGAACCCCCGGTTGTTTGCTGTACCGACCAACAGGTCGCGGAAGAGGGGTGTTGCAACGATTATTTCCGCAACAAGGGACTTTGTTAGAGTGTTGAGAAGGAGCGTCGATACGTAATTATGGTCGCATCGACCCCTGAAGCATTAATTGCGAGTATCCGGCTTATCGTGAAGCCGATCGCGCGATTCTGTATTCGGCGGCAGCTCAAGGTGCAAGATGCGATCGAACAGGTAAAGGTCGCTTTTATTGAAGCGGCTGAGCGGGAGATTCAACGGCTCGGCGAGGATCCGAACGTGAGTCGGTTGAGTGCGATGACCGGAATGCACCGCCGCGACGTTGTTCGGCTCTTTCGGCAGAAAGCCCCGAAGGAGTACTCATTTAACCTTGTCACCCGAGTTATCGGTCAATGGCAGAGAGACCCAAGATTTCTGACCAAGTCGCGTAAGCCGAAGGTCCTCACCTTCGAGGGCCCTGAGAGCGAGTTTCGTGAGCTGATGAATTCAGTGGCGACCGATCTGAAGCCGGGCACCGTTTTGTTCGAGCTTGAGCGGATCGGCGCTATAGAGCGAACCCCCGAGGGGCTCAAGCTCGTTCATAAGACGTACGAACCGCGGGGCAGTATCGAGGAGAGCTTCGGTATACTCGCCGATGATACCGAAGATCTTCTGCGTTCGGTTGAAGAGAACGTTTTTGAATTTGAGAATGCTCCCCATCTTCACGCGAAGACCGTCTACGATAATATCGGGGTCGACGATCTCGATGAGCTCGAGATGATTCGGGACTGGGTTATTCGCTTGGGCGCTGAGTTTCACCGGCGGGCCCGGTCGTACCTCGCTAAATACGATCTCGATATCAATCCTCGCGATACCAAATTCAAGAAGATGCGGGTCGCGGTCGGCACCTTTGCGCGCATCGCCAACGACGATCGATAGTTGAAACACGATCGTCTCCCTCGCGTAGTGCCCCTTGAGTAGGTTAACTCCTTAGGATCCCATCAATTTCGCCCCCACT
>JBILDU010000151.1:0-4637 GCA_044352465.1 Bdellovibrionota bacterium | reverse complement strand
GAGGCTAACTCCATAGGCGCGCTTTCGGTCGATCTCCGGACAGGAGGGAGAGATTCGGCTTTGGAGAGTAAGGGAGAATTACATGACGGACCCATGCCTTAATGAAACCCGCCCTGAGGGCGCATTCGCGTTAACCCTGGCACCTCGGCCGGCGGGTAGTACGGTCGTTGATGGGATCGGTGGGTGGTACCGCCCCGCGCTACAGGAGCTCTCCGACCGTCAACGCCAACGGTACGCGCAAGGGGCTACGATCGTGGGCCGTCGGCCCACCTATTCGGATGATACCGTGGATGAGCAAGGCAAGATCGGGCTGATCTTGTCCGGTATCGCAGCGACTCTCTGTCTCGGTGTTTCCGTTCTTGTGGCTGTCGTCCTCTCTTAATTCACGCGTAACGGTGCCGCGCGCGGCGACGGAGTGAATCGGTGAGAGAGGTTGGAAGACAAACAGATATCTCTTTTAATCCTTAAAAAAAACGAAAGGCGCCGCGGCCCCAAAATAGGGCGAATTTGGGGCCGCGGGCGCACGTTGTGGGGGACGGTAAGCCGACCGCTTGACGTGCTTGAGGACCCCCTTGTTGACCAGCGCGGGATAACCCTTGCCGAGCCACACGAGGACCTTCGAGCTCATGTACGGCAGCTCGATGGCGGAGTTGGGCGGGAGAGCGAGCAGGAGCGCCGCGCGTTCCCGATTCTCCACCACCTCAAACCCACCGGCGATCTGCTTCACCGGAGCTGAAGCCTTCTTCCCACCCTTCGGCATGAGGCTCTCGGGGAGACCGAAGGGCTTCCAGCCGTGCTCACTCGGGATGTCGAAGCTCCGCAGGAGCACGACCGCGTGAGGCTCCTCGGTGAGCGGGGGCGTCTCGATGGGCTCGATGCGGAGCTTCGGCGAGAGGGAGATGGTTCCGTGAAGAACCCGCTCGATCTTCCTGCGCGAAGCAACCGGCACCTTGAGCCCTTCAGGAGCACCACCCACCGCGATGTAGTTGGCGCGCTTCCAGCTGACCTCCACCCCCATCTTGAGATTCTCTGACAACGTGAAGAACGAAGAGAGCATGCAACTGCCTTTCTTAAAAAAAAGAGGACGCGACCACACGAACGAGTTAGTGGCTCAAGCAAAGAGCCGCTAACTCGTTCGTGCAGTTCCAAGTTGGGGGGAAACCTAATGAACGCGTAACAAAAATGACTCCGTTGCCCACGTAGCGCTAGGAGTTCGCCGGTAGTGACGTCGAGCGATTCAGATTCGGCGCGACTTTTGGTGAGATCTGCCTCATGGCCCGTCGCAGGTTCTCAAACCGAGTGGGGGGAGCGATTTTTGTTACGCGCTCTTAAAAGAGATATCCGTTGCCTTCCGCGAGGGGGCTCCTCAACAAAAGACCTCTCGTGAAGGGCAACGGGCTTTCTTCTTGACCGAAGATCAAATCTGTAAAGAACGGGGCCAAAATGCCCTTCGTATCGGGCGCGACCCGGACCGAGAAGTATATCACCACAGTTAGCCAAAGTATACCGTGTGAGAGCGGTGTAAGGGGTTGAAAGGACGATAGGTGCGGACCACCTGTGGCGAGGATCCAGAGTACGCCCAGACGACAGTCGGCGCTTCCTCTCGTTCGCGCCTTGAGAGGAAAGTTCGATTTAGGGCACCGATAGGTTTCCCTGGGGCATAACCATTGATGGGGGCGTTAGATCTGTCAGAAGCGATGAGAGAGAGGGCTTTTTAACAGGTCGGCGGGTCGACTGAGGCTTCGACCTCAGCCGAGCGGAGCCGATCAGTAGGGAGCTGGTGAAGCATTCTGCGACGACTACTTATTTTAAGGTCGAGGCCCCGTGTCCGTAAGAAAACGTGAGCTCACCCAACCGTCACTGGTAAACCATCTCACCACAGCACCACCCCCCAGCTCGGGGAGTGGTCTTGTGGTGGAGGTTTACCGCTACCACCCACGGCGCGGCGTTACCGACTCCGGTGTTTATCGGATCACCGACGGGGCGCTCGCGCGACGGGAGGCCCGGCGCCGGCACGAATCAACCACGAGTGCTTCGCACGATATCGCTCTTGTGCATGTTATATCGTGCGCTCTGATCATCCTCTCAGTGGCAGTAGCTATCGCTGCGGTGGTCCTAGCGTGATCGAAGACCGGTGAGGTGAGCGCTCACCTGCTCAGCCTCCCCGGAAAGCGTTCCACACGCTGCGCGGATATCTTTACCCCCTGAATAACGACGGGCGACCGGCTGCTTGACGTAACGACGGAGCGCATCACGAAAAGTCGCGAGCTCCTCTTCGGTTGGAGGCAGGTAGCGTCCGCTCGTATCGAAGACGTCGATAAGGTCAAGACGGACGGGGGTATCTCCAATAAGTTCGCCGAGTGCGGATGCGTCTTCGGGAAAGATGTTTTTTCCCGAGATACAGACGTAGGCCAGGTTCACGCGGTCACCGCGAGCGCGGGCGTACTTCCGCGCGGCTTCGATCACTGCGCGAACCGGGAAGCGGCTCGCTACGGGAACGAGCTCGCGACGTTTCTCGTCGGTCGCTGCTCCAAGACTGATCGAGAGTCGAAAGGGGTGCCCTTCGTGGGTGTAGCGTTCGATCTCATCGATCAATCCGACGGTGCTGACGGTGATCGCCCGGGCACCGATCGCGCTCTCGGAGGGGAAACTCAGCACCTGGGCGGCTTGAATCACCCGCTCATAATTAAGAAAAGGTTCCCCCATGCCCATAAATACCGCTCCAGTTGCGGTTCCGCCGCTGTCACGGAGGATCTTTTTGGCGAAAAGGAATTGGTCAACTATCTCCCAAGTGGCGAGGCTTCGTCGGCTCGACATCCGTCCGGTTGCGCAAAAAGCGCAGCCCATAACACACCCCACTTGCGAGGAGAGGCAGACCGTAAACCTGCCCGGTTTATGTAGTGGGATGAGGACCGTTTCGATGGATAGTCCGTCGTGGGTACGAAACAGAAGCTTGGTGAATCGATCGACCGATGAGGTCACGGTCTTCTCGAGGGTAAGCCGGGGGAGCTCGGGGAGGTTCGAAAGGATCGCGGCGGTGGCGATGCCGCGCTCTTGCCACACGGCTTTATCGAATTCGCTCCGACCGATGATAGCACCAAATAAGCGGCGACGAGCACGTTCGCTTAAGGGGCCCGGGGTGGTCAGGAACAGCAGTGGCGAAGTATCTCGGGGATCGGCGAAGTTTACTAGCATGAATAACGTCGGGAGCGTCAGCGCCCCTGACGCTCCTCTTCCAGTTGAGCCTGATAGGCTGTGTGCTTTGTTTGTAAGGCGAGCCAGTAATCGGCGCTCCGACCGATGACACGCGCCACTTCCGCGGCCGATTCCTTGGTGAGGGCGCGGGTGCAGGCGAGGATCTCGTCGAACTCGGGCGGGGATATTTTGGCGTTGGCCAAAAACTGCTCCTTCGATATCCCACGCGTTTTCATAATATCGCGCAGTTCCTCGCCGGGGTGAACCGCTGGGGAGAGCTTCTTTTTCTTTTTAACGGGCTTGCCTTCAACCGGTTTCGGTTTCGCCTTGGAGAACTCCTCCAGTAACATGTCCGCGAGTTCATCCTTGGAGAGGTTCGCCACCGTATCGTGAAACGCCGACATATTGTCACGAAAAGTCCGCCCGACGTAGCCCGCGGAAGTTTGTCCGTCGGCCCGCATCTGCACGATCTTTTCAAACTGTTTCAGCGCATCGCCCAAGAGAAACTGCGAGGCAAACTTATCCCGCGCATTGTCGTCGATCGGATTGTCCTTCGCCTCGGCTGCCAGATTCATGATGTCGGTTAACATCTCTACTGAGTACGGCTCGCAGATGAATCCAACGATCCCTTTCGCGTACATCTCCGCCACAAAAGGAGCAGCTCGCTCTTCGGCGCGAAGCGCTAAGACAACCGGGGTGAGCCGACTTCGTGGGCCGTTGGCGAGGTTACGGAGGAGTCTCTTGATCGCCTCGAGCTCAAACGCCGAGGAGACGGCGATAAGATCAAACTGCCGCTCTTCAAGTTCGCGATCTATTTCGAGCACTGTGCGCGCATCGGTCGTGTCTATTTTGCGGACATTGCGCAAGGCCTCGCGCAGCCGAACGCGGCGAGCGGTATCGGGTTCCGCAAGGAGTACTCGAAACGTTTTTTTGATATCGCTTGGCACCGATGACATTCCCCCGATACTCGAGGATCTTAGCAAAACCCAACTCTGGATGCCACTCCCTTGGGGCGCCACATCGCCGGTATGCGCTTCAGCGAGAGGACTGCCCGTATGGGAGAATGCTCATGAAACTCACTCCAATAATCGGCCGCTCTAATCATTTTTAGAGGAGCTGAGGCTTGGTCGTCGGAAGGAAAGTGAATGAGTGCGAGCAATTGCTACGCGAGGTGATGGTATGAGCCGTTTGACC
This sequence comes from Bdellovibrionota bacterium, assembly GCA_044352465.1. Taxonomy (GTDB): domain Bacteria; phylum Bdellovibrionota_C; class UBA2361; order UBA2361; family UBA2361; genus JBILDU01. Next base: position 248 of record JBILDU010000151.1, on the reverse strand, counting down.
CCTCGGATGACCCGGTGCCCATCGTGGGGGGCAGGGGACTTTTAACTCGAGTGGGCAAATTCTATGACTTCTTGGTGCGGTTTCTATGTTTAGATTGGGTTGCTGGTCGAGGGTATTTCGGCCCTGTGGCGCCTATTTTCGGGGCGACGATAACGGAGCGAACTATATCGGTTGCGGGGATCGTGCATGTTGTTGGCTTCAGTATCGCGCCACCAAGTTCCCCCACGCAAGCCTGGGCTCCGCCGATC
>JBILDU010000003.1:0-71074 GCA_044352465.1 Bdellovibrionota bacterium | reverse complement strand
TTTACCGGGGTTGAGGCGATGCGTTGTCCGCTGTGGAGTGGCGGTCCGTGCGTGAGCCGCGGGATCACGGCGCTTGCGATCGCACCGTACGTCGGGGATCACATCGGGCAGGCTGAGAACTACGCGACCGTAAGCGCGTGGCCTTCCACCGACGCAAATGGGTTACCCAAACTCTTCCGCGAGCTTACTCAAGGGGGTGAGATCTCAGGTGGGCCAATCGGTGGAGCGCTCGCGGAGAGTTTCCGCTGGATTGAGAATAACAAGGCTCTCGCAGATCAGCTTGGGGTAACCCTCGTCACCTATGAGGGGGGTCAGCACCTTGCCGGGATCGGCGTTGCTGGAGACGACGATGCGCTCACCGAACTTTTTACCCGTGCAAATCGGGATGAGCGCATGGGGTCACTCTACGTCGATTACTTAAACGGATGGAATATTCGAGCCGGTGGTCTTTTCATGCACTTTAACGACATCGGAAGCTACACTCGATTCGGCTCGTGGGGAGCACTTGAAAATATCGGGGATACAACCTCGCCGAAATACAACGCCCTTTTTCAGTACGCGACGGGGACGCTGCCAAGAAGCTCCCCCCCGTCGAATCGAAGAACGATCCGAGTCGTTGTCTCAGGGCAGGGCAAGGTCATCGCGAAATCGATCGGGATTTATTGCGGTTCACGCTGCTCCAGCACCGTTTCGACGGGAGACACCGTGAAGTTCAGCGCGTTTAGCTCAAGGACGCACCGGCTCCGCCGGTGGCGGGGAGCATGTAACCACTCACAGCGAGTGTGCACCTTCACCGCGAATCGCAGCCGTACCGTCCGCGCCGAGTTTGTCCGGCGGTAGGGCAGGTGCCACCGGTGCTGCGATATTGGAGGGCCGGACTCTGTCCGGCCGAAGCGTCATCGGTGATGCAAGCAAGGCCCGACAGAGTCGGGCCCTCCACAGATCGCTCGGGGTGATTCAGGTGAGTCGGGCCTTTCACAATGTCGGCACGACCATACCCTCGTCTACATCGCTCATTGTCACATCGAAAATCCGCACCGATTCCCGGCAACGAATCCCCCTATTCTCCGATTCCTCTATCTAGAATTCGAAAAACACCTGCTCATCCTCCTCCGATACTCGAGCCAGACCGCGCAACGATTGTCTTTGTGACGATCTGTGTAGCGGGGCGCCGTGAAATCCTCGCCGCGCCATCGGCCCATGAGGTTATCGTAAAGGCATGGCTCTCCGCGGCTAGCTGGCTCGTGGGTAGATACACCATCATGCCCGAGCACCTTCATTTCTTCTGCACACCAACCCGAGCGGCTCCACCGTTAGCTGATTGGATCTCATATTGGAAAAAGCTCACCACCCGGCTCTGGCCACGACGAGAGGAGACTCCTGTTTGGCAACGTGGCTTTTGGGATACCCAGCTTCGCCGCGCCGAGTCGTACGACAATAAATGGCTCTACATGCAGGAGAATCCCGTGAGGCGGGGGCTTGCTTCCCGGCCTGAGAATTGGCCGTTTCAAGGGACCCTCAACGAATTGAAGTGGTGGCAAGACGAGTAGCTGGCGCACCCCAATGATTCGTAGGAGGGGCGAAACGCTGCGGGTAATCCGACCTTGGAGGGCCGGACTCTGTCCGGCCGAAGCGTCATCGGTGATGCAAGCAAGGCCCGACAGAGTCGGGCCCACCGATCGCTCGGGGTGATTCGACATGCGCCGGGGACGATGCGTTGACCAACACAACCGCGAGGTTCCGCGGTTCTGAGGCAGCTTTTTCGGTGGTTACCCCAGTCACCTCCGAATCTGCCTGTTGTTTACCTCACGTCCCCCCCCTATAATTAAAAGGTAGGTTCTATTTAACTTTTTTCGGTTTCTCACGTGCGCAACCATCTCAGTCGCGGCGTCTCATTCATCGAAGCAGCGGTTATCATCCCGTTCGGCCTTCTTCTCGCCATCGCTCTCTTCGACCTTGGGACGTTGGGATTCGTCAAAGTCATGCTTGAATTCGGAGCTTCGGCGTCAGCCCGAGAAGCGGTCAATAAAGCAGCGATCAAAGCGGATACAACGATGAACGGTTGTACCGCGAACGCCAGTGCGTGCACTGCTTTCGCGGGGCACCTCGACTCCGCTGGCCAAGCAGCAGAGCCTTATACTCGCTGGGCCGCCTCCCCCGCTGGCACCGACGCCCGACGCACTCTCGTGCCGATGCGGATGTTTGACCCAGGCCGCTACCAGGGCAGTACGTGGATAACCGCGGGCATACCTCAGATGGTCAGGGAGTTTGCGATCCTCCGTCCCGGTGAGGGGATGTTCATGGAGGATCGTTCGGCAGCGGGAGGCTGGACGTGGAGGGACCACGGACTTCGCCCCTTCGGGAGCGGTACCGGCCAAGGGTGGCCCCATCCCGGCGAGCGATGGGACGACGTCTTAAAGCGCTTTCCTATTTCAGCGAATATTTGCGCCCGCGTTTCGACGTTTATGCTCGGCACCTTTACGGTGTGCGGAGAGCAGTTCGCCTATTATTTAGGTGCCGCCGGGGCCTCCGCTCCATCGCCGGGTGGTCCGGTATGTTCTAATTCTGCATGTGAAGCGGGCGAAACGTGCTCGTCGTGTCCGCAGGACTGTGGGACGTGCCCCCCCGGCTGCGGCGATGGCATGTGTAACGGAATCGAGACGTGTGAGACGTGTCCTACCGACTGCGGAGCATGCGTTTGCGGCGACGGTGTATGTCAGAATAACGGTGGTGGCGAAACGAGCTTTGGCTGTTGTACCGACTGCGGCGGCCCCGGTGATGGAGTGTGCTGCTCCAACGAAGGATGCCTCACCGCCCCCGGCGACTGCACCTGCCCCGTGAATACAGCGTGTAACAGCGGCAGTGGCCAATGCGCATGTGTGCCCAACTGTCCCCCCGACTACTGCGGCGGCGACGGGTGTGGAGGATATTGTCAGTGTCCGGTGGGGAAGGTGTGTGTAGGCAACTCCTGTGTCCACCCTCCCGGCTTCTGCGGTGATGGGACCGTTGATCCTGACGAGCAGTGCGAAACAACCTCGGATTGTGGCATCGGAATGGCGGTATGCGTCCTTTGCCGATGCGAGGCTCTCCCCGCTCCCCGGAAACCGGAGCCTGGTGGAGTACCTCCGGTCGGCGGCGATGGCAGCTTGTCCGACAGCCAAGGCCAAGCGCTCTAGAGGTAACCTGCTCTAATCACCAAACAACCTGAGCCTTACGACCTTGCCTCACAATGGATGCGAGGCCGCGCAACAAAGCCATAACAAGATCAAGGCGTGGTCATCGTGGGTAGTGATGACCGTGGTCCTCTTCTTGGGTTTTGTGATTGTAACGAGGTTTCGATGAAAGGGTTACGCTCCGATCTCCTCTCTCTCCTTGCTCTTCTAATTATGACTCCACTGGTGGCTGAACCGAGCGCACATGCCGCGTGTCCGGAGGAATACGTCGCTTTACAGGTCAAACAGCGCGATGCGGCCCAAGCCAAAGTGGATGCTCAAGCCGCATGTGTGACGATAGCAAAGGAAAGGTGCTTGGAGTTTGCCAATTGCGGATTAGATAAGGAGAAGACCAAGGTCACCTACCCGCAACCATTTGCGAAAGAACATACTCAGGGCTGGGACGTATCGTATGACGAGACAAATACCCTGAGCAAAAAGTATGAGAAGCTTAAGGCACCTATAAAAGTAGGGACTTCCAATCCAATCAGGGATAATGCCAACTCCCTCTCTTCTTTTGAGTGTCTCATCGCTTGCAAAGAGGCTCTGGCGATCACCAATCACACCACAGAGGAGGATCACCTCACCAACGAGCTAGTCGCACTTGAGAAGATACTCGCGACTCTCGAGACCTTGGAGGATTGAAATCTTTGCTCAGTTCGTGGTCCAGATGTGTTTGCGGTTTCTCGGTACACGCTTAATCAAATAGGTCATTTATGCAGATCCATATTATCACTTTGCTGACATTATCAACCGCTTTCCTATGCGGTAACGTCGCGGCCCTAGGGAGCAACTGCCCCGAGCAAACGGTCGTTGCTTGCAAAACAGGTGTAGGGAGTGATCCGATTACTCGCATAGCTCTTAATATCGCCAAGGAGAGCGCCGAGAACTCCCGAAACCAAGAACTCATGAACCAGTGCGAATTAGCGTGCAAGGAGCTTCCGGGCACAGAGGCTTGGAAATGTATCCCTCCCTCTCGGCCAAAGCTTCTGTCCAAATTTCCCAAGAAAGACACACTAACATACTCGGGGCCAGACACGGACGACGCTGGCTCACCCAAAGTTCGCACTGCAACGGTGACACCGACCACGAAGAGCCCCCTCCAGGCAATTATAAGCGACGCCAATTTAACCGATTTGCCTCGGGATAGCGTCGCCGCCTTCTCGTGTGCAGCGGCTGAGTGCGAATGCAGAGAGGTCAAAAGATGACATTCCCTGAGTGTAACTCCACCCAAACTGCAGCGGTACCATGCAAATCTTCTCTTTCGCAGCCTTAACCTCGACACGGAACAACGATGTCTGCTGGTAAGCGAAGTCAAACGCTCCTCCACGACGCCTCCCCCGGCCTCTCGTACCTCGAGTTCGCCATTGTGACGCCGGTAGTGCTTCTTATCATCTTTGGTATGGTCGAAACGGGGCGGCTTTTGTCGAATCAGATCTGGTTCTCGAGGGCAGCGACTCAGGTCGCCACGATGGGAAGTATTACCGGCATCGACCAACGCGACTCAACGATGCTTCGCTTCGCCAACGACCTCTTCGGAAGCTCGGGCGCAGCTCTCGCCGAGGTTGCGGCGGATGTCGGCACCGATCCCCAAGCAAACTTTGTCCGGGCTGAGTTCACCGGCCGAGTATCGCCCCTTTTTCAGGCGGCTGGACTACCGATCCGTGCCCGCGCAGAGATGGCGGTGCTCCTCACCCGTGAGAGCCCGCTCGGAAATTTAACCTGGTCGCAAAATCCGCCGCAGTTCTATAATTGTAACGGCCAACCACTCCGGGTCGGCGGGTCGCCGTGTAAGGACGTGAGTTGTGCACGGACCTCGTGCCCCTAAAAAGGGCCGCACCCTAAGAGACGGTCTGTGTGGTAGCGCGACTTGGCGGTCGTGGTTCGCCCCAAGCGCTCTCTCATAGCGGCGGAGTTGTGATTTTCCAACCGGGCCCGAGTGAGTGAGATTAAAGGCCATCTTTTTCAACCGATTCGCTCGGTATGAGGATATGAAGATACGACGACCCGTTGGCACTCTCGCGGCACAACACCTCGGTGGCGAAAGGGGCCTCAGCGTCATTGTCTTCGCCATCGCCCTTCCCGTGATCATCTCACTCCTCGTACTCACGGTGGGGACCGGTTTTTTATTAGTGAATAAATCGAGGCTCACCGATATCGCTGAGATGGCGGCGTTTAGCGCGCTGAAGACCTATCAGATCAGCGCATGGCCGGGTCACGACCAACGGGCGCTCGAAGCGCTCGATGCGGCGAACGCGGTGCTCAAAAAGAATCCGCTGAACACCGAATCGGGAACTCTCGAGGAGATCGCACTTGGCGCGGCCAACGGCCAGGGTCTGGAGTTCGGATATGTGTACCGTGGTCCACCGCCGGGTGGTAACCCGCCAGCTCTTTGCGGCGGCTCCTATCCCTGCTTTGAGCCGCACGATCCTGTAAACCCCAGAGAGGTGAACGGTGCGCGGATCGCACTCGAAGCGGCGAAGGGAAGTCGGGTGCGGATCCCGTTTCTTAACCGACTGGTGAAGGTGCGCGCTCGACTCGTCGCCACGACCTCAGGGAGCGCTACCATCGTGATCGTCGACACCTCTCCCTCGATGACAGCGGATAGCCATCTGGGTGCATCCACGACTCATCCGCCGGCGCGAGCAATTTATCCGGCCTCCGTTCTCAACGCATGTGGCGCACCGGCGAATCTCCTCGAGCAATCTTACTGCGCGCTGCCCGCTGATCGCTCCCAGGCGACGAGTTTTACTCCGGGGCAGCATTTTAAAGACGACTACCGTCAGGTCGGGAATATTCTCATCGACACGTTTGGTCAGTTCGGCAGCACGCGCTACGTCGGTCCCGAGCCGCTGTCGACCGCGCTTGCGCTCGCGAACGTGGCGGTTCGTAAAACCGGCTCGACCGCTTTTCCGGGGGACACCTGGAGACTGATCGTGGCGCGGGGCCAAACTCCCCTCCTCATTCCCGCGGCGGGACAACCGGGCGTTGCAACCCCCGATTACCTCCTCCAACTCACCCACTTCGATAATCGCGGACTCTATAACGCCGACGGGACACTCCTCACCCCCTACCCCCATCCGGTTCACCCTAACGCACTCGACAAGGACCTCTTACCCGATCCAACCGTTCTCCAAGATAACACCCCTCTTGTCGACGCGATTCAGCAGGCACTTGTTGAGTTTAACGGGATACAAGCAGCACCGAAGAAAAATCTGATCCTTATTACTGACGGAATCGGAACGTGCACCGGCGGAGGAGGATGCAACGATTCGTTTGCTGGCTACGAAGCCGCTGAGGGGGCTCTTCTCGCACTCGTTCCAAGTCTTGTTGCTGCGGGGATCGACCTCACGGTGGTTCCGATCGGCGGCGCAATCCAACCACACCTCCTCAATATTCAAAACCCAATCAATCAAAATACTCCCACGGGAGCAATAAACTATCTGTCTCCCGAGGTAGCCGCGGACCTGGGATACAACGGCATCGGCGGTGGCAACCTTCTCTTCACCGGTTCCGCCATCACCGATACCACTTTTCAGAGTTGGTGCATCGACCCCGCAAACGGCTGCACCGGAGGATGTAATCAAGCGTGCGCCGATCGATACGCGTATCAAAACCTCGGCAAACCCGGGGTGTTTTTCCGTCGTCCGATGGCGGTGCTTGGACACATCGCTCTCCAAATGAGTCGGGCAGAGCTTGGGCGGCTATGCCTCATTCAGCCCACAGATCCGACTCCGTCCAGATACATCGACGACGACGGAGATCCTCTCACTCCTGAGGTACTCGATCCCCAGTATCGCTCGACAAACCAACCTCAAACGGTATCAACCATCGCCGGTATACGGAGCGAACAGCTTGCGGCATGCCTCGATCGTGCACCCCGGAGCTTCGGAATGGAGGTCGTGCTGCGGGAATAGCCCCCCTCAAGCTATCGAACGGCGCACCGTTGAAAAACAACTACACCAAATAGCTTAAAGAAACTCACCACATGGCCCCCTTGCTCAACGGAGATCCCGTGTTCACGAGGGTATTCGGCTACGGATCTGAGGCAACTTACCCCGACCGATAAGCCGATTTTCTTTGATTCCGCTCCGCTGGCAGATCTATACCGTTCTCCGCATTGGTGCGCGCGATCAAGTGACACCGGCGGCACCTGCTCCCAATCCCATGCACGAAGAAGTTCAACCGGAGATTTCATGAGTACCTCTCAATCGTCGAACAGCTACTGGGTGAAGATGGTCCGCGGCTCAGCAGCTACGGTACTCGCCGCGTTCGTCATATGGAACTCAGCAACGGCGCAGAGCTCGGGGACCACCGGACAGTCCGCCAATAACGGGCCGAATTTCGTCCTGTGCGGCTCGAGTGTCGGAATCTCGCTGCCACCTCAATCAGAGAGCGTCTGTACACTCGGCCAGGTGTTGAGCATTCATACCACCGAAGCCGCCGCAAAAGGAGCTGCAGAGGCAGCGAATAGAGCGGGAACCTGTGCGAATAACCCATGCACAGGGGCAAAAGACGCCGCGATCACCAAAGCTAAAAACACCTGCTACGACACCGCCGGCGATGAATTCGTATGCAAAGCCGCGGAGAAGGGGAGCGACGGAGTCGCGCGAGGCTGTGTCGTTGGATGTAGTCAGGATAAATACGGCGAGTGCACGGTGACACTCGGGCCGGTCGTCGCCGAGGCCAAGGTGATCTCACAGTCGGTGGAGATATTCGCCGTCTTCTGCTCTTGTTGTGCCACCGCTTCAGCGGAGCCGTCTCCGGACTTTAAAGTGAAGTGCTCCGCCTGTAGCCATTGGCGGTCGATCGAGGAGATCGCGAAGGAGTTGCAAAGACCTCGGCTCCCCGCTGATCTTAAGAAGACATACGAGTGGGTCAAAATGATCTGGGATGTAATCTCTGGTATACGTGATTTCCTTCCACTGCCAGGGTGACAGGGCCGCCAGAACGTTCGGCATCAATCCCAAGTAAAAATTGAAAGTCTGCGTCTTTGAGGGGGAAAATGAACATGTTCATCGGAGTTATCAAACGGACAGTTCGAGCGACGGTAGCTCTATTAGGGGGGGTGACTGTGCTTGCTACCCACGCTCTGGTTGCTCGAGCTGAGGAGAGTCCAACCGACATGACCATCAAGATCGGGTGTGGGGACCATATTGAACGGTCAAACTCCGGCGTCGGGGTGTCGCACGGCTCGACCGGGGTCGTGTTGGGACCTTACCCCTCGCGAGCAACGGCGCTGTTGGGACTGGGGGGTGGCCTCGCGTGTCTCAATAGCGATGGCGGAGCATGTGGAAACCACGTCTGCCCTCAGGCAGAGGCGGGAGCGGTGACGCAGTGTGAAAAAGAGCTTGAGGATATATTCGCTGATGATACGCAGTATGTCTGCGATCCGGAGCAGACCGGCGATCCAGCGTGTCATCAACCACCCTTCAGTGGCTGTGAGAAAAAACGGCTCGGTGGCAATTGTGCTCCGGACCGAAACTATCGCTATCTTCAGGGCAACTTGAGCTACACCGGGATACCGATTCAATCGGGAAATCAATGGTTCATTCAGTGCTTTTGCACCTGTATAGCTCAAGCCTCAGGCACTCTGAAGTTGGGATGCACGAAGTGTAAAGCGGGTTAAAAACTGAGGTGAAATCTCTATGACGGTAACTGCTCAAATACCAGCTGCAGCTGTCGATACGATGGTGGGTGCTACCGCTCCCTCGTCGGGCAACCTTCTCCGGTCTCTTTTCCTAGCTGGTGTTGCCGTGGCGACTCCCAGCGGCGGAGATAAAACCCCCGAGAGAGCGCCGGAGACGGCTGCGGTCGCAGCTTCGTTTGATCCGAGTGCCAAAAACTCGCTCTCGCAAGACCCGGCGAAGGTAACGCCGACAACTCCGTCACAGCAAACAAACGATCCGGCTGCGGCGGTGGCTGAGCTTACCCGCGCCTATCAAGAGCTCGCGGCGAAGTATCAAAATCTACTTGAGACACGAAAAGCTGAGCTTGAGCAGGAAAAGGAGGCCCTACGCCACACCGACCCGGTCCGGGCATTTCTCCGCCAAAAGCACGGACTCACCCCCGCGCAGTATGTGGCGCTTGAATATGTGCTTAACGCTGAGCTGACGCCCGGTGCCGATCTTCTTGTGCGTGCAAAGGTGCTCGAGCAGCTCAACCCGGCAGGTAGAGAGCGTCTTGCCGACCAGATGGCCGAAACTCTTAAAAAAGAGGGTCATTCCTCAGCGCTCTGCGCGGAGCTACGGCGAAGTTTCGCAGAGCGCCTCGCCGCTTGGAACACCTATCTCAGCGAGGAGTGGCAGAAGACACCGGAGGTGCCACTCAAAACCACACCTGAGGCGCTCGCATGGGCGCGGGCTGAGGTTCAAGCCGCACGGCCCTACCTCGTCGTAGGAACGGCCCCTCTTGAGATGCAAGCGCAGGTTCGGGTGGGTGAGGCTATCTCACGCATGACTTATCTCTGGCGAACATCCACCGCAGTCAAAGAGATATTGGGGCGATAGGCCACAGTCGGAATCGACTCTGTCGCAAGCTTCCTCCCGGCGACTTAACCTGCCTCGAAGAAACCTCCGATCTTTGAGGCATCATCCTCTGAACGCACTTCGATCGTTCTCCCATAATTTCTTATGGAGGACGGCGGAGATTTCAGGGCCGAAACAAGGCTCCTGAGCACCGCAGAGGTTATCTCGACGGTGAAAGACGTTTAGGAGGATTAAAAGCGATGAGGTTATCACACGTTCTACGGGGCTTTACCGCCACCATTCTATCGACCGGAATTTTAGCATCTACGGCGGTCGCGGCTCCCCCGATGCCGGGTGGGGCAAGTATCGAGTCCGATGTCGTCGTGAACGTCACACCGGCAGACATCTTAAACGCCATCGACCTCCAGCCGGTTCAAAGCTTACCGGGGAAGATCGGCTCAATTACCTACGACTCTGACGGAAAGTGTCTCGTACTCGTGCTCGGCGGAGCGGCGAACCTAACCGGCGCTGAAGTGCGGACGCTCTTCTTCGGGCAATCGTCCCGACGGAACTTCGGTCCCCTCGCCAATTCGAAGACCCTCCTTATGTGCCAGAACGGAGCAAGCGAGACCGAGGTCGTTCTTGCAAATGCAGCGGGGGTCAAAAAGCTCTTTTCACGGCGACCACGGGTGAACGGAAGCTCAATTATCTCTACCGCTTGGAGCGGGCCCAACAAGCTCGCCACCGCGCTGATCGGCCGAAAGGTAGTTGTTAACGGGGCACGCTTCATCTCGAACGACTACGACGTGCACTTCGGTACGGACGGTGTGGGCAAGGTCTACTTCATCATCCTCGACCGCGTCGCGAATAAGTTCGTCTACTTCCACCAGAGTCAGGGAGGCTACCATGCTCCGCTGACCCCAGGCGCCGTCGCCATTGTTCAAAATCGGTTGGGCCTCGCGATAGCGCAAGCACCTCGGATCATGTTGGCGGACTAACTCCAAGACCACCAGCAGGGCCCACGGAGGGGTCCTGCCCGTCCGCTCCAAGCTCAAAAAGGGTTGCACCATCAGCCCGGCTTTGAGCTTGGAGCGGGCTCGTTTTTTGGCAGAAGCTTTGCAGGTGAACCAGGTGAGGAACCGGTGGGTGCGCGGCACCTCACCGTGGAGGATCTTTCCCGAGGGCAGGCCAGGCCTTCAAAAAAATACCGGCGCTTGAGTCCGAGGACTTTGCTGGACTTGAGCACTTCGATTTTCACACCTGCGCCCGCGAACGATACGGCGCCCGCGCCAAAGCCTCCACCTTACGGGTCAACGTAAAGATAGGTATACCCCTCCAGCCCTTCACGGTAACGCTTCTGAAGTTTGGCTGATTCCTCGGGGGTGAGCCGTCCCTCGCGAAGTGATTTCTCAATCGAGAGGCGGAGTCGCTCGAGCAGATCCTGGGTGTCGTACTGCACGTAGCTTAACGCCTCGCGAACGGTATCACCCTCCACAACCTGGGTGAGCTCCATCTCGCCATCGACAAAATCGACGTGCACCGCGTTCGTATCGCCAAAGAGATTGTGCAAGTCACCTAAGATCTCTTGATACGCGCCCACAAGAAAGATCCCCAGATAATAGGGCTCCCCTGGTTTCATCGGATGAAGCTGTAGAAATGGGCTCACATCTTTGAGATCGATAAAGCGATCGATCTTACCGTCGCTATCGCAGCTCATATCAGCGACGATACCCCGGCGCACCGGCTCCTCCTTCAAACGGCTGAGCGGCATAATCGGGAAAAGCTGGTCGATCGCCCACGAATCGGGCAGCGACTGGAACACCGAGAAATTACAGAAATAGGTATCTTTGAGCTCCTCGTTGAGCTTCTCCAGATCCTCGGGCATGTATTTAAGCCCCGCGGAGACCCGTTTCAGCTTCGCCATGAGATGCCAAAACGATTGATCAGCATAAGCCTTCTCGCGGAGCGAAACGTTCCCCAAGATGAATTCCTGTACGATTTCGTCCCGAAGACTCACGGCATCGTGCAACGTCTCGGTGCAGTTCTTAATCGAGGCGTTGCGGTAAAGCTCTTGGAATTCGACGAGCTTCTCGTGCTCGGTTGGGGGCGCTGAGAGCTCAGGGACGACATCGGCCGTGGGCGCCACATCGATCACCTGAATAACCAGCACGGCGTGGTGCGCCACCATCGCTCGCCCTGACTCCGTAATGATATCTGGAACGGGGAGCTCCGCAGCCTCACACGCTTGCCCGATCGAATACACCACGTCGCGCGCATACTCCTCAACGGTATAGTCCATCGAGGAGGCGAAGTTGGTCTTGGAGCCATCGTAATCCACCGCAAGCCCACCACCACAATCGAAAAAGCAGAGCGAGGGGCAGAGGCGCTTGATTTCGGTGTACATCCGGGTCGCTTCTTTCAGCACCTTTTTGACCGAAGCGATGGAGGTAATCTGGCTCCCGACGTGAAAGTGCACCAGTTTAAGCCAGTGATCCTTACCCGCGTCTTTAAGCTTATCGATCGCGGTCATTATCTCAGGGGTGGTGAGGCCAAACTTGGCTTTTTCACCTCCAGAGGATTCCCACCGACCACTCCCCTTCGAGAGCGGCTTCATCCGAATACCGATCTCCGGCTCGATACCGAGCTGAGCTGCGGTCTCCATCGTCTGCTCGAGCTCATAGAGCTGCTCGACGATAATGATCGAGCGGCGTCCAAGCTTACGCGCCATAAGAGCAAGTTCGATGTACTCACGGTCCTTGTAGCCGTTGCACAACAGGAGCGCTCCCGGAGTGTCGTGGATCGCCAGCACGGCGATGAGCTCCGGCTTCGAACCCACTTCGAGCCCCAGCGAGAAATTCCGCCCGGCGTGACGGATCGTATCGACGACGTGGCGCTGTTGATTGACCTTGATCGGATACACCTCGTGGTAGGTACCCTGGTAATTGCTCTCCGTGATGGCACTCGAAAAAGCTTGGCTCAGCCGACGCACTCGATCGCGGATAATACCATCGAAGCGGACCAGAATCGGGACATTGATACCTCGTTGGGTGAGGGAGCGAACGATGTCGGGAAGGTTCACCTCTTGGCCGTTTCGCTCCGGTCGTACGACGACATCGCCGTGGGCATTCACATCGAAGTAGCCCTCGCCCCAGTTTGAGATTCCGTAGAGCGCCGTGCTTTTTGAAACGTCCCAACTATCCATCAATAAGCTCTCCAGGAGACCTGTGCGGGAAGGGGTGCGTCGAGCTCCTTCGATGCTCTTGATCGGGTCTCATCTTTGGTCGCAGTATAAATAAGTTGAGAAAAGGTGCAATCGAAATGGCGCGACTTTTTTGGGCGATCGAGGTGAGCACAGCGGTTCGAGCGGAGCTTGAGCGAGCGCACGCAGTTTTGGCGCGTCGACTCGGTGATGGGGTGCGGCTTACAAACTCTGAGCAGCTTCATTTAACCCTTATTTTCCTGGGTGAAATCGACCTCGCACTGATTGCAGATGTGCGCGATGCCGCGTTGAGTGCGACGCGAGCCTCCCCCTTTGGCGTGACCCTCGGTGCCCCCGGCGCGTTTCCCGAGTCAGGCCCAGCAACGGTGCTGTGGGTCGGAATCTCAGACCCGACCGGGGGGCTGATGAGCCTCGCTGGGTCTCTCGCAGCGGCCCTACGGCACCGCGGCTTCCCGATCGAGGATCGCCCGTTCGTCCCCCACCTCACCTTAGGGCGATGCAAAGACGGGAGCCCCAAGGCTCGAGAGGTACTTACCGAACTGCGGATCGCTCCCCTTCCCCTTCGGGTGGAGACGATCACCCTTTTCCGCTCCGAGCGGGGACCCCAGGGAACCCGCCATGTCCCCCTTGAAGTCCTTCAGTTGGGGAGCGAAGGAAGCCGATGAGTGTGCCTCAACCGCTCAATCCAGCACCGGTGGAGGCACTCCCGGCGAAGATCCGTTTCGGGGGCAGCTCTTGGACCTATCCGGGGTGGAAGGGGCTGATCTATCACCGCCGATACAAAAGCGAGCGGGAGTTCCGGGGAAGCTCGCTCGAAGAGTATGCCCAGTGCCCCCTCTTCCGCTCGGTCGGCATCGATTCGGCGTTCTACAAGCCTCCCTCGGAGGAGCTCCTCGAAAGGTATGCCAGTCAGGTGCCCCCCTCTTTTCAATGGGTGGAGAAGGTGTGGGAGCGAATAACGATTCCGCGCTACCCGACCCACCCCCGATACGGCACCGAACGGGGCAAGGTGAACCCCGATTTTCTGAATCCCCAGCTCTTTATCGACGCGGTCCTGAAACCCCATCTTTCACCGGCGGTGCGGCCCCATGTCGGTCCATTCGTGTTCCAGTTTCCCACGATCCGGCCGGAGGTACTGGAAGCACGCGAGTTTGTAGCCCGGCTACACAGCTTTCTCACAGCGCTCCCCGTCGACTTTCGATACGCCACCGAGCTCCGTAACCCTGAGTTTTTAGTGCCCGACTACTTCCACATCCTCAACGACTGCGGTGCGACGCACTGTTTTAATCACTGGTACCTCATGCCCCCCCTGGTTGACCAGATGAGGCGCGCAGCGCTTGCCGGAGGGCTTAGAGCAGACTTCTACGTTGCCCGAATCTTGACGCCCCTTGGGGTGAGCTACGAAGGAGCAGTAAAGCTTTTTGAACCCTACGATGCGGTCAAAAGACCGAACGAGGCGATGCGCCGCGATGTGGTAAGACTCATAAAACGGGCGATCGAGCGTGATATCGACGCATTCATTATTATCAACAACCGCGCCGAGGGTAATTCACCGGGAACGATCACCGCGATAGCAGAAATGTTGCACCGAGATGAGGCGGCGTGAGGGAATTGCCCGCAAGATGCGCGGAACATGGAGCGCCGATAGTAGTGCCCATTTTAATGGGGTGGAGAGCCCGCCAAACCCGCACCAGTAAGTCCATGGATGCATTTACGAATTTCAAGGCACCGCTGACGGAACAAAGCTTGGAGCAACCTCGATGAGGTCAGTGTAGAGGCTCGTCCCATCGAAGTACCCGAACACAACAAATGAGCGTGGCTCGACTTTGTAGCCTCCGTCACCGCCTCACCACGGTTTCAGAGGATGGCGTGGGAGCACTTTAAATCATCGCTAACCAGCCAAGAATCGTTGATAACTCGTCGTGCGGTGAGTATATTTGTTGAGTTGTCCCCGTAAAAACATTTTTCCTCCTCTGAAGAGGCTGTTATGAAATCCACGCCCCCTATCTCGACGGTGATGAGCCCGTGCCCGCATCGGGTTTTGATCGATGACTCGATCGCCCATGCCGTCGATATGATGCGAAAGCACCGGGTGCGCCACCTGCCCGTGCTTAAAGGGGAGAAGCTCATCGGGATAGTCTCCGAACGCGACATCACTTTCGGACTCGCGTTGAGCAAGAAGCTCACTATCTCAGAGGTCTATACTCCTGAGCCGTTCGTTGTTTCACCGAAGGAGCCGCTCGATAAGGTCGCGGCACAGATGGCCGAAGAGCGCTTCGGCTGCGCTCTCGTCATGGACAAAGATAAACTCGTTGGAATATTTACAACGACCGATGCGTGTCGGGTGCTCGCCAGCATCGTCGCGGAAGCTGAGTAACCGGTAACGGCTGTAAACTTTCCGCTGACACCTCGAATCGTCTTTACTCAAAGCGCCGTTACCGCTTTGGGGCTTTGATTTTTAGGACGTTCCTTAGATCCTCCGAAAAATCGGGATCGGTCACTAACAGGGTCTGTAGCATCGCGCGCTCCTCTGGGTCGTGCTTTTCTCCTGGGGCGATAACGTTCAAGACCTCGTCCACGATCGCCTCAATCGCGGCGTCGAGCGACACAAACTCACGGCCTACTAAATTATCGATCTGTTTCTGCCAAAACTCCCGCTCGGCTAAGACCTTCGGATCGAGCCCTCGCGGCTTCGACTTCGGTGTACTTTTCTTGACGACCGGCTTTCTTGCAGCGGTGACACGTTTTGGTTTATTCATCTGAGCTCCTTTCGAAATCGGTTACACGGGCGATATTCAGCTGAATCAGGGGATGCTCCGCGATCGCTCGAGCTTTTAAGAGCTCGATATAGGCTCTGCGTGTCAGGGTACGATCATTCTCCCCTTCAAGGAAGGCGGCGTAGTTGAGCCGCGCCCGGAAATTGCGGGGTTCACTGGCAAGCGCCCGCTCATAAAGGGAGTGTGCGGCCACCCGCTCCCCACGTACCTCATGGAGAAGGGCTAAGTTCCCGAGCGCCTGAGGATAATCCGGGGCGACCCGTAGCGCGGTTCGAAACAAATCCTCAGCCGCCCCGAGGTCTCCCCTCAGAAACGCAACACACCCAAGCCCATCAAACGCCTCAGGCAGCGGTGTAAGCTCAAGTGCTAGTCGGTAGCTTGCCCCCGCCTCATTGAGTTGCCCCCCGCGCAGAGCTACCGTGCCCCGGTCGATAAGCACCCGCGCATCGTGAATTCGTCCCGAGTCGGGGTGCGGAGGTGACAGCGCACACCCGCACAGAGCGAGAAGTGGAAAAACACTTTTAAGCCGCCAGCGCATCGAGGACCCTCCCTGCGGTAGACTCGTCTTTGAAGTGAACATGGCCGACGCTCACCACACCGATACCCTCAACCAGCTCTTCAAACGCGAGCGCTGAGTTCCGTAGGCCCTTCGCTCGCAGGCAATCCCGCACCGTTCCCCGCGCCCCTTTCGAGGTGATCACAGGCACCTTTGGATGGGTCGCCGCCACACGGCAGAGCTCCCCGACGAGATCAAGGTCGAGGGGCCGATGCTCCCGCTCAACCCGCGTAAAGGTGAGGTCGATGACGGGATCGAGGGTGAGCGCATGCACCGTTCCCTCATCGTTGATATGTCCCTGCGAGATTACCCGCCGAAGCGCCACCCGCACCTCTTGAAGCAGCGCCCGCTCCGAGAGCGACCGACCGCTCGACTCCGCTACTGCTTGTAAAATCGTGTCGAAGCTGCGAATCGATACTCCTTCTCGAACGAGCTCCCGAAGCACCTCTGTCAGTTGGGTGACCGTTGCCACTCCCGGCACCACGTTCGACACTAGCTCAGGCGCCTCTCGATCGAAAAGATCGAGCAGCCTGCGGGTGAAAATGTCGTCGATACACTCGACCCCGTGGGTGAGCATGATCTCCCTCAGTTGCTCCGCCATTCCCGGCAAGGCCGCCCCCGCGCCCACAGGGATCCCCCGCAGATGTATCTCCCAGCCCTCTCCCTCGCCAGGAAGCTCTCCGAACGCGAGAGGGGGCATCAAAAGACCCATCGCCTCGTAAGCTTGCTGCCGAGCCCCATCGTACGCCGACCGAACACCCTCCCGGTGCCGCAAAAGCTCTTTCACCCTGACCTCGAAAAGGGGGGGGATCCTCGGCTCAAATACGGGCAAAGCCGGGAGCACAGCCTCACTTCCCTCGTCCCGCCTGAGCGCAGCGCTCACGAATAACGCTCCCCCGAGAAGCAGAAACGGTGTCGTGGGCATGCCTGGCACCACACTGAAAATGATAGCCATGCTTCCAATGAGAAGTTTGACCCCCCGCAGCTGACCCAGCTGATGCACCAGCTCTCGAGCCAGTGGCACCCCATCCCCGCGCGTCACCCGGGTCACGATCATCCCTGCTGAGAGCGCATTGAGAAGGGCGGGGATCTGCGAAAGCAGACCATCTCCAACGGTAAGGAGCGTATACGTTGAAAGTGCTTCGCTCACCGAAAGCCCTCGCATCGTCGCCCCAATCACGAAGCCTCCGATGATATTGACGACGGTGATGATAATGCCCGCTATCGCGTCACCTTTGATGAACTTCATCGCCCCATCGAGCGCGCCGTAGAAGCGCGATTCGATCTGGAGCTCCTGACGCTTTAACCTCGCTCCCTCGATATCCAGAAGACCCGCCCGCACATCGGCGTCGATGGACATCTGTTTGCCCGGTAAAGCGTCGAGCGTAAAGCGGGCTGAGACCTCGGCGACCCGCTCCGACCCCTTGGCGATAACGATGAATTGAATGAGGGTGAGAACGAGAAATATTACCGCTCCGACAACCAGATTACCCTGGATCACGATCTCGCCGAATGCCGCGACCGCATCGCCAGCATCGCCGAAGCCCAAAATAAGGCGCGTCGTTGATATATTAAGGGCGAGCCTAAAAAGCGTGGTGAGAAGAAGGATCGTGGGTAGCGCTGAAAGCTTTAATGGCTCCGAAACCGATACGGTGAGGAGGAGGAGAAAAAGCGCCCCTATAAGGTTCGTGACGAGCAAGATATCGAGCACCCCCGGGGAGAGGGGCACCACCATACTGATAAGTATCCCGATGATGCCGATAGGAACGAA
Organism: Bdellovibrionota bacterium; assembly: GCA_044352465.1. Lineage (GTDB taxonomy): Bacteria > Bdellovibrionota_C > UBA2361 > UBA2361 > UBA2361 > JBILDU01. Next base: position 53,071 of record JBILDU010000003.1, on the reverse strand, counting down.
GAGCTCACTCACTCCGTCACCTCATCCTCTAAAACACTCAGTAATATGCCCTGGGGCCCTCTATCTTGCGGCCCTCTCTTGCGGCTCTGTCTTGAGGCGCTGAGGCTCGGCCTTGCGGCATAGCCCCAGAGCCACTCCATCCGTTAGGCCGAGCGAACGTTACGGATAGCCGCCATCTGTGTCTCATGGCGCGACTTTTCGATATTCGACTCGAGCGTCACGAGTTGCATCTGTAACTGCATCTCGATCTGCTTATCGAGTAGGTCTTGGTAGATCGGTTCGACACCGGTCACGGCCCCTACCCCACTTCGAAGAAGCGATGCAGCCCCCGCGAGGACACCCCTAAAATTAACCGCCGTACTGCTGCGGGGCTCGGGAATAAAACGGCCCAACCCACTCGTTTCAACAAAAGTGCCCCCGATAGCGGAGTTCGCGCCCTGCACCTTTAACATCTCACTACTCATAGCTCCTCCAACTCATATGCTGGGCCGAGAGACTCCGAGCTCCCTGGCCCCACAGGTATACTCGGAGATTTTCGAAGACTGTTGCCTTCTTTTTTTGCGCCGACTTTAATACCCGGAAAAAGGGTAAGCTCCTCGACCGTAGCCACAAGGGAATCCTCTCTAAATTCCAAGGTGACAAAACCGAGCTCAGCGCCTTCAAGCTTCAAAATTCCGCGCACTTCACGACCACACGGAAGTGTTACGGTCGCCCCTGGACGGAGCGCCACGAGCTCTCCGAGCTTCATCTCAAAAGCACCGATATCGATTTCCACTGCAACTCCCTCATCAGATAACTGAGGGATTTCAACCGCTCCTCGCTTCATCGACTCACCCACCTCCACAACGATCACCCCTGCTCTTCTCTCCCACAGTCGCGAATACACCCCCCGCCCCGGTGAACGGAGAGCAATACCCTCGAAAAAGATCACCGCACCCCTGACAAGCTCAACGGTAACTCCGACAACGGCGACAGCGATTGCAACAACGCTCGCCGTGAGTATCCGTTCGGTTATCGGTGAAATCTCAGCTCCGTACCGCACCCCGTTCGAGTGCGCTACCCACCCACGCAGCGACGCCCCCGAGGTATTCAAAACTATCTCCCGCTGATGAAGCGGGGAGACTATCCCTGAGCCGTCGCTTACCTGGAAACACCGACCAAGCTCCAACCCAAAGATTCGCCGGGCGATGTGAGCCGTACGACTTATAATACTCGGGTGACTGAGCGGATCGCCCCACGCAACCCAGAGGGTGTCTCCAGCCGCATTTGCCAGCGCTATCCACGGCAGGTCTTGCTCAAAAGGCATCGATCGCTCAGTCACCATTACCAGCGGGGCCCCACCGTAGAGAGCAGCCCATAGCTCGCCAACGATCCGTTCGATTACATCAGGTTCAGACCACAGTGTCATGAACGCCGAGCTCCCACCGTGAGAGCCTCAAGCGCCAACTCGGTCGCGACCCGCTTCGGCAGATTTTTAAGCCCTTCGACCGCTCGTGCTACCCGCTCTTGGTGGAGCGGGTGAAGGGCTAGCTCCGCAGCGTTTGCCCCCTGCACAAACGCACTCGCCGCTATCCCCTCCTCCCAATCGGAGAGAACCATATTCAGTATGTCTCGCATTCGCATATCGCCCCCCGGCTCCTTCATGCCGTTGCCACCCGCCCACGCCTCCTTACCGGGCGGAGCCCGACGAAGAGGAGCGCACCACCGATCACGAGGAGTGCGCCCGCAACCGGCCACCGCACCGAGCGGGTCAGCCCCCAAACAAGCGACTCCGCCCGCACCGGGAGCGTGGCTGATGGTGCGACCACAGGAAGCTCGGCGATCCCTTTGGCCACATGAATCACCACGGTAACCGCTGCTGGACTAAGCCCCGCCGCGCCACCCACGATCGCCGCTACCGCTTCACGCTCGAGCATAGCTTTCCCAGACGCGACGATGAGAACGCTCCCCGACGCCGGCGGTTTACTCTCGTTGCCACCGAAAATCGACTCCGTCGGCGGTAGGTTTAGATGTACTCGTGCCTCACGCACCCCTGGAACCCGCTCAAGGGTCACCTCGATCTCTCGGCTCATCGAGCGTTCAAACCGAAAGCGGCGCTCCTCACGCGTCCCACCGAACGGACTCCCCTCAGCTTTCACCATTGCGCGCTCCCGGAGGAGTCGATTGTTCTCAAGGTACCTGAGCGCTTCGACCATCGCGGCGGGCTCAACCTCTAAAGCGTAGAGCCCATTCGGCTCTACTCGCTTGGTCGCTTCGATACGCTCACCATGGAGCTCAGTTAAAATCTTATTGGCCTCGCGCTCGCTCAGATCGTGAACCAGCGCCTCACGCCGACACCCCAGCAAGCTCACCACACACAGGCTCATTCCGAGGAGGCGACTCACCCTCACCCCAAACCGGCGGGGGAACCCCGGCGTGATACGCCACCACCTGTTCATGGAGGTGGTGCAACGCTTTCCGATGTAAGCGTGAAACCCACGATTTCGACCTCCTGCCATACGCCTCCGCTATCTGCGAGAAAGGTAATCCGTTGTAATAGTATTCACGGATAACGTTTCGCTCATTTTCGGGGAGCGTTTCCACAAATTGCCGAATTTTTCGGGTGAGCTCACGGGACTCGAAGATCTGCCCTGGATCACCGGGGGTGTCACCCCGAGTGGAGAGCTCGTTTTCGGCATCAATCAGGCTCAAGCGGTAGCTCAGACTCGCTGTCGCAGCAAAGTCTAAGATTCGCCCCAGCTTCTCCGCGACCAGCGCCCGCTTCGGCGACTCCGGTTCGGAGGCGATCTGCTCCCGTAAATCTTGGGCCGCTTCGAGCGCGCGGAGACGGTGATAGGCTTTGCCACTTACTTCAGCGGTGTCGCGGATACAATCGATGATCGCCCCTCTGATGCGGAGATACGCATACGATCGAAACGACGCTTTCGAGGAGAAATCGAACCGGGACGCCGCCTCGACGAGCCCTAGATACGCCGCAGACACAAAGTCATCGTACCGGTCTTGCGGAAGATGGAGGAAGCGAACCAAATGGGCGGTGATTCGTTTCGCGTATTCACGATATTCATCAACAAGCTCGTGACGAGCTGAAAGATCGATCGCTGGCTCCATCGGGCTCCCAACAAAGATAGTCGTCTCCATGAGCACCTTGCTTTTTGAGGCAAGGCGAAAAACACCATCTACCGAACAAGCGGTGTCTTGGTGCGACGAGCCGCAACCTACACCACTGAAGTCGATATTCGATGCCCGAATTTAGGTATCGTGAAAAAAAGAAAAGCGTTGCCGATCCATCGGCAATTTGAGCGGACCAGCAGGGCCATCAGGAGCAGATCTTTTGCCGAGACCTCTGCGGCGTTGCCTTAAAAAACAACGCCGCTCAAGAAAAGGGGGAATTTAATTGGCGACATGGGGGCCTCAATAAGCCCCCGGCCCCACGTGCCCCAGCGACGGAGGGAGCTACAGCACCCCCCGCGCTACCTTTAGAACATCAACGTAGCTAACGATACCGCACAGCCGGCCCGAATGAGCATCAACCACCGGCAGTGCCCCGATCCGCTGATCGATCATGGTATCGATTACCTCGGCGACATCGGTATCCTCATCGACCGACAACACATCGCCTTGCATGAAATCCTCCATCGGACGGTCGAGCGCTGCATCGAGCGCGCTCGGGGCGAAAACATCGAGTCCTCGGGCGAACGAGGCGATGTCGCGGTCGCTCACCATACCGATCAGATCTCCCTCATGCACCACGGGAAGGTGCCGAATGTTGAGCTCCCGGAACTTATTCACCGCGTCCCGTAGGGTTTGCTTCGTCTCGAGGAACTCCGGGTCTCGCGTCATAATCTCGTGTACCACCATAGCTACCTCCCTTGTTGATTTGAAGGGAACGGTACCATGCCGGGGGGCCGGACGAACGAAGCCCCATCATGCGAACACTCTGATCGATCATCTTGCCTTAAAATGCGCCGAAAAGGGCATGTGAGCTCAAGCACCCCCCATAACTTTTTTGTTTTATGGCTTAGTTTTACGAGACTCCGATGCCATTCGATCAAAAAGTGGTGGACGCCCCCCGTCAGAGCCTCCGCGATTTATCACTCACCCCCCAGGAGGAGCTCTCTCATCAGCTGACCCTTGGGAAGATGCAGGGTTGGGAGAAGGCTCGAGAGGAGGTACAGGCTATCCTTAGAGGTCTCGATCCGGGGCCGGACCGAAGCCTTGTCTCACTGGTCCATGGGCTACGAGCGCTCGATGTCCCGTTTCATATCAGCGCTGCCGAGCTAGCTACTCCGACAACGACCGCGATACAGATCGGTACTCCAGCACCTCCCTTTGCGATACGCTACCAGGGGCAGTACGAGAGATTCTCCAAACACCTGAGCGATATCGAAGCGCCGTTCGCGATCCGGGCGAGTCATAATCGCAGTATAGGGGTGAAACACCTTAGCCCAGAAAGACTCCAGGATCTTCATTTCAACGATACGAGGTTACGCTATCCTGCCTTTTTTCAAGCGGTCGAACGGGCTTATGTGGAGAGCCTGGCTGGGTCTCAGCAAGCCCTTACTTCTTCTGAGCAGCTTCGTACCGACCGAAATATGGCTGCGGCTGAGCGAGTCTCCGAGTACGTCAATCAGTTTAACAACCGGCGAAACGATCTTGCACCGGTAGCGCTTCGAGTTCAAAAACAAGACGGTGAGCCGGCCATCCTCTCTGCGGGGGCTCCCGGCCACTCCCCGCTGGATTATATCGTCCTCGTTCGACGCTCGGTGCTAGGTGAATTTGGGGAGTTTTTGAAAGGAGAGTTTTTCCGGCGGTAGCCTACTCCACCACACACCGGCCCTCACGACACGTCGCCCGAGCGTTGTCTCCCTTCGGGCAATCGGGACACACCATCATGCAGCTTTTCTGATATACAGAGACCGCCGCAAACGTCTCATCCACATTTGTTTGGGCTACCGGCGTACGACAGTCGAACGGACAGGAGAGACCAACGATCGTGCATTCAGCATCGCTCGAGCATACACCGTACTGAGCGAGCTGTTCCTTCGTCACCCCCTCAAGGGCGACGCACTCCTCGGTGTGTGACAAAATATTGTGGCGGAGGAAGAGCGCAACCGCTACGAGGAGGAGGATCGATATAAGTATCTTCTTCATAAAACAGGTACCCTCGAGGTCTACTTCAGAGCGGAGCCCCCTTGCTGTTTTGGCAGAGGGGTCACGGGAGCGAGATTTTAATCGGATACAGTCATAAGCGAAATAAAAAAGGGCTCCCTTTGGAGCCCTTTCCTCAGCCGACCTTTAAGGCCGGTATTCCACGACGACGGGGTCAGATAACTCGAGCACGACGTCTCAGAACCTCCAGAAACCGGAGTCCCGATACCTTTGGGACGTCAGAGCCACACTTAACGAAGCGCGCCACGGCGTTCGAACGAATCCTCCTACCACCACGGCACCTCGTCTCGGCCTGCACGGTTAACACCGCATCGCCCGTCGTAAAGGAACCGACGCTGGGGAGCCCCCGTGCCTGAACCTTCAGAATCCGCGAGGTGAATGGGGAACCTACCAAGCTAGACCGAACTGACCCGGTCAAGTTGCGGCGCCGCTGCGTTTCGCCGCCAATCGCAGCTCGCAGCCGGACCACGCAACGATCTGTAAGGGTGGGCCGACGATCGAGCGTGTGCTTGACATCCATCGTTCCGTCCGGCGACCAAGTGAACTCTAAGGTCGCCTTAGTCGGCAACGCAGCGGCCGAATTACCACTGAACGCAACAAGTAGGCCAACGATAAGTAGAGCTAATCTCATAATGAGTCTCCCCTTGGGTGATCTTTAAACCTTAGCTAAATGGTGACAGCGGCGCTGGCGACTCTTGGTCACGGCAACCACCAACGGTTGCCATGCTCACCGTGCAATCACCCTGATTCTTCCCCGGGGTGCCACCGAAAGCGACCTCCTCTACCCGCGGAGCAGCCATTTCATCATCGATGAAGGCGACCGTCTCCCGATTGACGCTCGGCACCGAAGCAGCCCCGTCCACGCCACCAGAGCTACCGCCGCTTCCAGCGATGGCCAAAGCCCCGCCGGCTAGGCCCGCAGCTGAGAGCGCACCTACCACCGTTGAGTTATCCCCGGTCTTAAGACTAATCGCGACCGCTTGAATCTCACCCGGCTGACACGCGCTCCACGTACCGGACTTCACGCCCTCGAAAAGAGCCGTGCCCTTCGACAGCGCGACCTCGAGCTTCTCTTTGGAGCTCGTCTCCGTGAGGGTCGCCTGCTGGAGACTACCCTCGAATTTCAGCTCTACCCCCTTCACTTCAGCCGCAGGGCTAGCTGCTCGGGGCATCGCTTGACAGTCAACGACCGTTACCGTTCCGGCGTCAGCCGCAAAGGACGCAGTCGGCACTACTCCGAAAAGCGCAGATGCAAGTATAAGGTGCTTTCTCATATGGCCTAAATCATAGACTCGAAGGGAGATTAGCCAAAGAGATAATCGATGTAAACCCGAATCTTCACCTATTTTCGCGGAATTTCATCGCATCGGGGCTATGAGACCATTGACTCACTCCCCAGAAGGCTACCGAGGAGGGGGCGCGGACCTAACTAACCCGAAACAGAACCCCGTCTCGGGCAGATTCCTTCGCAGCGATCGTCGCTACGGTCACATTCCGTAGCTCGTCCCATGCGGGAAGCTCGATCTCTCGCCCCGAGACCGCCGCCAGAAAAGCGCTTATACACTCCCGATGCCCCTTTGCTTGGCTCCAGAGCTTCCGTGAACGGAGGTTCTTAAACCCGAAACTCTTTATCGACCGGAAGTTATCGATCACAGCGGTTCGGCCCCCTGAGTGAACCTCAAGCCGCTCCTTAGGAAGTTTGCGGCTACTATTCGAAAGATACTGAATCGTTCCGATCGAACCATCAGCAAGAGTTAGCGAAAAAATCGCGGTCTGCGCTTCAGCCTTCGATTCCCTTAGCGGGGTCGACACCACTGCGGTTACCGGAGCACCCGCGATGGCAACGAACAGATCAATAAAGTGACACACCTCACTTGTTACTCGTCCGCCCCCCTCCGACTCATCCATCACCCAACTATCGCTTGGAAGCCGCCCCGCATTCACCGTCATCGAGAGGGTAAGGGGCTCCGCGCGTCCTTTGAGAGCGCGCTTAAGCTCCGTAACAAGGGGGGAAAATCGCCGATTAAAATCGACAACGAGAACCTGTCCACTCGATTTGATAACGGCCCTTTCAACAGCCTGAAGCTCCTCTAAAGTCGTAGCGAGCGGCTTTTCCACAAAGACGTGCTTACCGGCACCGAGCGCCTTTACCACAAGCTCCGCATGGGAGTCGTGCCGACTGGCGATAACGACCGCATTTGATTTATCCCCTAGGATCACCCCCTCCACATCCGAGGTCGCCTCAAGTGCCCCGAATTTTATTGCGGCGAGCCCCGCACTCTTTCCCGAAGGTGCCGCGACCTCACGAAGGGTTCCACCAAGCTCCTTAAAGAGTGGAAGCAACACCCCAGAGGCGAAATTTCCTGCTCCCACCACACCGATTCTAACGCCGTCTATCTCTTTTGGTTTCGAGATAACTGCGATCGTCCGCTTAAGCTCCCGCTCCTCGTACCGAAACAAAATACCTAACGCATCTGGATCCGCTAGCAACTCATCGTACCGCGCTGTCGCTTCCTTGAAAGGCACTACGGCGGAAAGGAGATCCCCAGTGACGATCTTCCCCTCAGCCATAAGCCCTAGCACCGCTTCAAAGTTCCGCTGCTCGGTCCACCGCACGAATCCTATCGGGTAATCGAGCCCTTTCTTTTCGTACGCCGCCTCGTACCTTCCAGGCCCATAGGAGCACGACACCTGAAAGGTAACCTCACGCTTAAAAAACTCGGTCCTATCGAGCTCGAGTCCCACGACTCCTACAAGAACTACCTTGCCCCGCTTTCGACACATCTTTGGGGACTGGCGGATAGGCTCCATGCTCTCGGTCGACGCACAGATAAGCACCCCATCAACTCCATCGCCCCCCGACCACGAAAGCGCGAACTCAACCGGGTCAACGTCGTCCCCAGGAACGAGCCCCCGCGCCCCATACCGCTCAGCGAGCGCTACCCGCTCCCGATTAAAATCGGTCGCGAGCACCTGGCACCCAGCCGCTTTTAATATCTGCACCGAAAGAAGCCCGATAACCCCGAGGCCCATGACCACATACCGCTCACCGACCTCAGGGGCTAGTAACCGGACCCCCTGCATTCCGATAGCGCCGAGTACGGTAAAAGCCGCGGTCTCGTCGGTTACCCCCTCAGGAATGCGTGCCGCAAGATTCTCCCCAACGGCTACCGCCTCCGCGTGGTTCCCGTTGCAGACGACCCTATCGCCTACCCTAAAGCGCGCTACCCCTTCACCCACCGCGGTGACCGTACCGACCGCGCTGTAACCGAGCGGGAGCGGTTGGTCCAGCTTATGAAGCACCGCCTTCGCGGTTGGGATAATCCCATCGGTCTGAATCTTATCGATTACCTGGCGCACCTTATCAGGCTGACTACGTGCTTTCTCGATAAACCCCGCTTTTCCAAACTGAGCGATCATCCGCTCCGTTCCGGGAGAGACGAGCGAACACGCAGTACGAACCACGATAGCGCCCCGCTGCGCTGAGGGAGCAGGCACCGCAGGTGCCGTTACCTGCCCGTTTTTTAGATTTTGGAAGAGTTGGCGCACCGCAAAAGCTCCTAAGATCCCCCTAATTTCCGGTGGAAACTTTGCGGTATGATGCCCCACTCACTAAGGTTTCTCAAGGCGAAAGGATTTGCTAGGCTCCCTCTCATCCCGATGGCACAAAAGAAGATTCACCTCATCATGGCGGCGCGCCCTAACTTTATGAAGGTTGCGCCCCTCTATCATGCTCTTAAAAAGGAGCCGTGGGCGGAGCCCATCTTAGTCCACACCGGGCAGCACTACGACGCCAATATGTCGGACTCGATCCTCCTTGACCTTGAGCTTCCCCCCCCCCATCACCACCTAGGTGTTGGCTCCGGCTCCCACGCGGAGCAGACCGGGCGGACGATGATCGAGTACGAGAAGATATGCCTCGCTGATAACCCCGATCTCGTGGTCGTTGTGGGGGATGTAAATGCGACCGTTGCGTGCGCGCTTGTTGCAACGAAGTGTGGGAGAACCCTCGCGCACCTCGAAGCGGGGCTACGCTCCTTTGACCGAACGATGCCGGAGGAGATTAACCGAATCGTCACCGATTCTATCTCAGATATCCTTTGGACCCCCTCGCCCGATGCGGATGAGAACCTGATTCGGGAAGGGATCGATCCGAAAAAGATCCACCGGGTAGGGAACATCATGATCGATTCCCTCGTGATGCTTAAGCCCAAGTTCGACGCTATCGACGTCGAAGTGACGTTTGGTGTAAAGCCCGGGACCTATGGAGTCGTCACGATCCACCGCCCCTCGAACACCGATAACCCCGAGGTCCTAAGCACCCTCATGCGCCACCTCATCGACGCATCGGAGATCGTGCCGCTAGTCTTTCCGTTACATCCACGAACCCGTAAAGCGCTCGAGCAGTGCAGGCTCCTTAGCGAGCTCGAGCAGCGGCCGACGATAAAGCTTCTTGAACCCCTTTCGTATCTATCCTTCATGGCGTTACTCTCGAAATCGAAGGTAGCGATAACCGATTCGGGGGGAATTCAGGAGGAGACGACGTATCTTGGAATTACTTGTTTAACCCTACGGAAGAACACGGAGCGTCCGATCACGGTGACGGAGGGGACGAATAGGTTGGTGGGGGGCATAGACCTTTTCTCAGTAATTCAGAAGATTCATGAAGCGACAAATAAACCCGCAGTGACTCCGGCGCTGTGGGACGGCCAAGCAGCACAACGAGCAACCGCTCACATATTCTCCAGCGACCACAGCTAAGGCTTGGGCGGGGTGTCCCTGAATTGGCGGACCCAGGATTCAACTGCCAAAAGTGCGATGATGGTGTAGGCACCATCGTACCGAGAATAAAGAGTCGCCCGAATAAGCTCGGTGACCGCTGCCGGGTCGAATAGACCCTGCTGACGTAGCCGTGCCGGTGCCAGCCTCTCGGAGATGATCTCCCTAAATTCATTCCTAACCCAGTCTCGAATCGGTACCCCGAATCCGGTTTTCGCTCTTCTCAAAACTGGCTCCGGCACTACCCCGCGCATAGCATCGCGTAAAATCGATTTCATCTGGAATAAATTATGCTTAAATGAGGGCGGAATCCGGGCACAGAAATTCACAAGATCAATATCGAGAAAAGGCACTCGAATTTCTACACCGCAAGCCATTCCCATCTTGTCGGTGTAATTCAAATTGTGATCAGGAAGAAAGGTTTTCAAATCAAGAAAGAGCAATCGATTCAAATCATTTTGCTCCGCACCAAGCACCTCCATCACACCACGAAGATGCTCTAACGGCTCGTCAGGCTCAATTACTTCGCGAATCTCGGGTGCTAGGAGTCCGTGCAAGTGCGAGGGGACCCCCCAGAGCATAGTCCGGCATAATCGCTCGCGACGATCTCCCTTCAGGCACTCAAGCATTTTAATTATCCGCCGAAAGCCGCCCGGTTGTCCGGACCGCTGCGCCAGCTCGGCGACGAAATTCCTCACTCCGCCCGGGATCAGATCCACTACCGACTGCAATAAGGCAAACTGATGCCGGCGGTAGCCGGAAAGTAAGTCGTCGCCACCGGCACCACTGATGAGAACTTTAATTCCCGAGGCTTTTGCAGCGCGCGAAATATTTAGAACGTGAAGCGGTGCCAGATCGGCTTGCGGCTCATCTAGATGAAAAATCATCTTATCGAACTCGTTTACGATATCCGAGCTCGCCGGTACCCCAATAAGTTTAACACCCATCTGCTCGGCAACGAGACGGGCATATCTTGAATCAGCAGCAAAACCCTCTCGATCGAATGTTTCATCTCCCTGAATAGTGAACGCAGTAAGTGACTCTCCACCGGCAGCCGCCAATGCCACAAGGGAGCTTGAATCCATCCCCCCGGACAAAAAGAATCCAACTGGAACATCCGAGAGAAGCTGCCGCTTCACTGCTAATGATAGTCGATCACGAAACTCAGCGATGATTTCAGTACGAGACCGCCGGTCGTACTCCCCGCGGAATGGAATCTCATAAAAGCGCTGATAATCGACGCGACCAATGTCGTCGAGCGAAATTGAGAGAGCAGTGCCTGGGCTGAGTTTCTTGACCGCAGCGAAGGGGGTCTGTGGACCCGGTACCCATAATAGAGAAACAGCCGAGAATATCGCCCCATAATCAAGCTCCGTCGAAAAGTCAGCGACCGCGCGTAGCGCCTTTAGTTCAGAGGCAAAAACAAAAAACTTCGAATCAGCCACGTAGTATAGAGGCTTTACTCCCAAATGATCGCGCGCGATCAGAACCGAGCGAGTTAACGAATCATAAAAGGCAAAGGCGAAGATCCCATTTAAACGCTTGAGCGCCTCAGCTCCCCAATGAGCAAGGGCGTATAGGAGGGTTTCCGAATCGGACTCCGAACGAAACACGAACAATTCCGCCAGTTCTTGCCGAAGCTCTCTGTGATTGTAAATTTCCCCGTTAAAGATGAGCGTGTAGCGGCCATCTGGCGAGCGCATCGGCTGGTGACCGAGGGCGGATAAGTCCAAAATAGCGAGTCGTGTATGACCTAAAAAGAGCCCAGGTTCCTCATATAAACCGGAATCATCAGGCCCACGATGCTGAAGGCTACGCAGTCCACCGCGCCTCCGCGAGGTGAAGTCGCCGAGACCACCGATTATTCCGCACATAGATCTTGCCCCTAAAACGACTAAACTAGACGGGACGGTGGAACAGAAACGGGCGGGGGCTCTAGCTGGTGGGCGACCGTGCCATAAACCTTCATTCCCAACTGCAGACCCACAAGGGAGTGGCAAAAAACACTAGCGATTCGACCATATGGCAGGCCACCGACTCCACCGAGAGAGCCTCCCACAAAAATTCCAAGTAGGTGTAATGGAATTTTCGCTAATGAGTATAGGTATGTCTCTTTAACAGCATGGGCCTCTCGAAAAAAAATACTTAAAAAGTACCCAGGAACCCCAAGCACAAAAGCGATACTAAATAACACTGCGTACCAAGCTGACGGCAAATAACTAGAGCCAAGCGCAATCAAAAAGACCGGGGGTAAGATTAGAGCCAGGAGTCCGCTCAGGGCCAGGAATACAAGGGCCCATCCAATACAATGGCGAACGAGAAACTGCCCGGTTTCGGCGATAGAACGCCGGGCAACGCGGGGGTAGTAAATGCGGTGCAATTGCGACCCCAACGACTTAAGGTAGGCGAGTATTTTTTCACCAACGCTAAACACGGCTAAACTCTCCGTACCCACCAGTGTTCCGACTAAAATTTTATCAAGTTGGCTAATCGGTTGGAGCAAAATATTACTCGCCGTAAGATTCAGCCCATAATGAAAGCTTTGCAAGTTGGACGATTTCGCCTCTTTAAATCGGTAATAAAAAAAACCAGTCGTAACTAAATTTAGAGCTGCCTGCCAACCCCACACTACAACGAGGTACGACTGGATTCGGGCTTCAAATTCCACCGCAATGCCCAAGAATAGTAGGTTGAGGAGGCGGGTTAGAAGCGATAGAGCCGCGTGCGTGCGGAACATCCTAAGCCCATTCATTGCCTGGAATCCGCAATCAGCCGACAAGAGCGGGAAGAGGGCCGCAAGCGCGATTAGTACCCGAGATGAAATTAGGGCCGACTCGCCCCCTATTAGAAGGAATACAGATATTCCAATAGAGACAATCAGGCTTGCAAGAAACTTGACTCTAGCGGCCCGAACAAAATCATAAAAATCACCCCGAGCGAGTGACGAAATTAAGGCAGTGCTTAGACCCGGAAGCCCAAATCCATTCAGAGCACCAAGAAGGGCAAGAGAGAAGAAGTATTGACCTACCGAATCGAGGTCAAACGATCGCAACAGAATTATGGTAGATATTAGTCCAACCGGTCCACCAATTAAGCCGGGACCGAAAATCCAAGCACTGTCAGCAATTCCAGCGGAGTGTCTACGCCATTTTTGCGCTACCATCGAGGCAATATCACCGATGAATCGGTCCATTATCGCAAAACCAAGAGATTTTCTAGTCCAGATGAGAATAGCTTATGTAGGCTTAGGGCTCTTGTCCATTGCCCACCCTAGTCCGAGCAACTATTATCTTCTTCGTAATTGGACTCGCTTCTTACAAATCCGGAATGAAAATCTGTGTAGTATCCGATAAAATCGTCAGTAGTGGGCGCGGCGGGGCCGAAAGCAACGTCCTCTCACTATGTAGTGCGCTGCAAAAAAGGGGGCATCAGATTCAAGTCACTTCGCCGGGGGACTACGCCCCAACGCCCACGAGCTGTGGTGACGCGGTGGAGATCCGTCCCTTCGGCCCAATACTCAAGACAGGAATCCTCCACGATTATTCACTGGTGTGGCGTCCGCTTGCTAGCCGCGGAATAGCCGGGGAAATTAGCAAACAAAACCCAGACATAATCCAATTACACATCATTCAGCACTTCTCGTCAGTATCGCTCCTGAAGGCCCTTAAGTTACGGCTCCCGAAAACACCGATCGTTCTCACGGTTCATGACTATGACATACTTTGCAAGGGGGCTCTGCGATGCAAACTACACTCAGCTGACTTTTTGCACGCCCAGTCTCGCCGACTCCCATCGCTCGCAACCTGCTTCCTGTGCCAGAAGCATACGTTCAATCCGCTCAAAAGGCATGCCGCTCTCGAATTAATTAATCGATACTGCGATTCCGTAGTATTCGTTAGCGACTACCTCCGTCAGTTTTATCGTCAGAATGGGTTAACTGTTCCGAGTTATGTGATCTATAGCGGAGTAGAGGTTCCACCGCCTGGCCCATTTCCAAGAGAGGGAAGTGAATTTTTCCGAATCATCTGCGGTGGTCGTATGACTCCACGTAAGGGATATCATCAAATCATCAACATTCTACCTGAACTTATTCAGCGTATTGGTCCGCATGTGCGAATTCGCATTTACGGTCGGAAAAACAGCTACGCCCAGGAACTAGAGCGGCAGGTCCATCGCGATGGGCTTACTAACTATGTTGAGTTTACGGGGTGGGTTGAACCAACGGCGCTGCCCGCGCTTCTTGCGGAAAGCACTCTTGGAATTATACCCTCTCAATATCCAGATCCTCTTCCTCGGACTCTTTTTGAGTACGGGGCAGCCGGACTCCCCGTGCTCGTTACAGCACTCGGTGGAGCGAGAGAGATCCTTACCGGGGCCAATCATAACTGGTTATTTAATCCCCATGATTCATCGGAATTAGCGAATAAAGTGGTCGAGATGGCTTCCGATTTAGGGCGTGCTGACGTGCAGGCTGCCAAGCTTCAAGAGCTTATTCTGAATCAATACACGGTCGGGCAAGCAGCCACGCAGCGCGAAATCCTCTACAATTCACTCATACAGGAGTAGTCGTGCTCGCTACCCTCCTATCATATTGGCATCTAATTCTATCCGGGTTAGCTCCACTTCTGCGCCCGTTACTCGGATTAATGGCCATCCTGTTACTTGCCATGGGAATGCCACAGTATCTCTTCAACCAAGAGGAGTTCGGCAATGAGCCCAGCCAGCTCGCGGCCATGACCTCTTATTGTCTCGTTCTGCTAGGGGGAGCGCTTTTTCTCCGCACGCTTCTAGCATGGGGGCGCGAAACTCTATTGTTGGCAATTCCGATATCCCTGTATTTTTTTATCGGCTTCTGGTCGGCTATTTTCAATGACATCGAAGCCAAGGACATCGTAATGGCCCTACTACCGTATGCAGGGTACGGAACCTTCCCGGCAACTTTAGCTTTGATCAATAGTCACCGGCGTCTACACCTCATTTTAAAGACAGTTCTATTCGGCTGCTGCCTCGGTTGCTTCGGTGCTCTGGTCGAATACCTGCTAGGTATCGGAGTAGCGTACCGCGGGTACATTCAAGTTCGCAGCTCCGTCGGACAGATCGGGGCTCTTCTCGGTATCATTGCCTGGGTTGCCAGCGTACTGGCATTCCGGCATAGACTTCCGTTCTCGCGGCTCCTTCTAGTACTCTTAAGCTTTTTATTCCTAGGCACATGGTTGGTCACCCTCAATAAGACCATAATGATCGTAACTCCATTAGCTGTCGTCACTCTTGTTTTCCTACTCTCTACGGAACTAGCGATTTCAGGGCTAATTAAAGGAGTCGTATTTTTTCTTGTAGTTGGACTGACGCTGCTCTCCGTGAACAGTGATTTTTTTGGCCAGGGAGCTTTGGGCAGCATTAGGGAAATCGATTGGATTGTGGACGAAGGTCGGCGCGATGAATTTGAGCTTCTTACGTCTGAAAACATCTGGTCTCTTTTGTTTGGCCACGGCTTTGGGGCGAGCTGGTTCTCCCGCTCGCTACAACGTGAATTTTTTTCCTGTCATAATTTTTTTATTCAAGTATTTTGGCAAACTGGACTAGTAGGCTCGGCAGTCTTGCTCTCGTTTACGACCATTTATGTTAGTAATTTCCGAAAAATCGCTCGACGTAGTGAGCTATCCAAAAATTCAATTATACTTCGCTCAATAGCTGTCAGCTTCCTTCTTGGTCTTGTTTTTATGTCGGCGTTTCAGAATCGCTTCACGATTTTACATCATACCCCATTAATTGGCTTCATCCTGGCTCTGCCACTCCTGTCCCCGCGAGTCACAGGTGGAAATGTTTAGAGAAAATTAAAACGGTCCAAAAGTGAGCGAGGCGAAATGTACAATTATTGCGACTGAGTTTCCACCCACAGTGGGTGGAATCGCCACTTTTGCGGCAAGCCTTGCCGACGAGCTAACCCTGGCAGGACAAACTATTCGAGTCATAACAGTGGGGAAAAGTGACCTGCCGCACCCATATCCCGTTACGAGAGTGGAAGGCGATTTCCCGCCATCGCGATATACTTGTTTAAGATTGAGCATGAGAGTTGCAAGGCTTTTTATCGCAGCCTCACGCAGGAATTCGCTCGTCATTCTATTCGATCCGATTGCACACCTATTTTGTGGGCTAGCGCTGCGTTTGTTGCGCATCCCCTACCGCTTGGTTTTTAATGGCTCCGAGATAAATTACTTGCATCGAAGTCGCTTTCTCCGTTTCGTTGAATCTACTGTTATCGGCGGCTCGGATCGCATTCTCTGTATCAGTGATTATACACGAAGATTGTTACTTGCTCGTTTCCCGCGAGCAGCAAAACGCGACATCGTCACATCGTACGTGCCGGTCAGGACTCCACCGCTGGTCCGGTCGGAGGATTCTCGGGCTGAAGCTCGAAATGTAGCAGGTCTAAAGACTGACCTCTTCGTTTTAGTACAAGTATCTCGGCTTACGGAGCGAAAAGGTCATGCTTTGATTCTAGAGGCGTTGGCGATGCTCCCCCGAAGCGCCCTAGCTCGATTGCGGTATATGATTGTGGGCACAGGCTACCATGAGACCGCCCTCCGTACTTTAGTCGAGCGACACAACCTCACCGATTATGTAGAATTCACTGGGGAAGTATCGAATTCGCAACTGCTTAATCTTTATGATGCAGCCGATGCCCTCGTGATGCCCAGCATCGAACATCAAGGGAAGATAGAGGGATTTGGAATTGTTGTTATTGAGGCCGCACGACGGGGGGTTCTCACAATTGCAACTAATCATGGGGCACTACCCGAGCTGGTACAGGATTGCCACAGTGGACTACTAGTTTCACCGGAACCCCCTGCACTAGCGGCAGCGATCATGAAGCTGGCCACCGAACCGGAAACCGTGCAACGGATGGGCATCGCTGCCTTCGACCGAAGTATCTCTACATTTAACGCACGTGCGATTGCCCGTCTTTTTACCTCTATCTCCTAGACTGCGCTTCGGCATTAATCGAATCAAGCGTGCTGAGTACCATCCTCCATTTGCTTTCCCCAGTGGGGAACTCCGATTGACGCCGCTCGCCAGCAGCTGTAAGCGACCCGACCCTATCCGGACTCTCTAATAGCATCGCAATCTGAGCGGCGGCACTATCAGCACTTAGCGGATCAAAGTATAAGGCAGCCTCCCCGCAGATCTCCCGCGCAAATGGCAAGTCCGAGACGACCAGCGGCCTTTGCATCTTCATTGCCTCTAAATAGGTAACGGAGAATACTTCGAGAAGCGACGGATGCAATACAACATTACAAGCACGGTAGGCATCGACACATTCCCTCGGCCCGAGCACACCTAGTGATACCAAAGATTCAGCAACACCAATCTGCATGGCACGCCGCTTTATACGAGTATAGAGCTTGTGTTGGGCCGGAATAGTAATCTCAAAGACGAAATGAATGCTTGGCAAGCGACGTTTTAGGGCAAGCGCAATATCGGGCACCAGCTCAAGATTCTTGTGTCGATACGGGGCTGCCATCACCAGGATTCGCTTCGGGCTCGAGGCGGTAGGCGAGCTAGTATTCAGCCCGAAAACATCCGCACAAGAATTAGGGATCACGACAATTCTGGTTGGATCGAATCGACCCGAAGCAACTAGCTGCTGGCGAGCGACTTGAGTCTCTACAACAACGAAATCGGCCTCTCGAGCTAAGCATTCAATCTTAAGCGCTGATTTGATACGAACCAGCAATCGCTCCCAGAAGGGGAAGAGGCCCAGAACGTGTCGACCTAGTCCCAGAGCATATGGTTCCGCGAACCCGACTAAATGAGGGCATTTAAATCTTACATAAGCTGGACCAAAGACTGAATAAACAACGTGAGGAAGAAAATGATCTTGGTGCGCTCTTATTTGGGAGCGCCCCCTTGAACCAGCGAGTATACGACCTGGCCGGGAGGTAATGAGCGCTGCTCGAAGGTTTGTTTTGCCATTGAAGTCACCGACAGCCTGCCAAACCTCCGGTGAGCAGAGGAACAAAATATCATGGGAGATATTGGCTTTCTCCAGGAATCGGAACAGAGCAGTTGCTGACTGAACCCCTCCCCCAATAGAGCACGAAACAGCATTAATAAGAATTCGCATCGAGGACCTGCGCTATCGCATTCCGAAATTGCCGGGCTTCCTCCTCAATTGAGAAGAGGCTTATACGTTCGCTAGCTGCGATACTCATCGAATCCAAAGCGGAGGCTTTCGAGCTCATTCTGGTCATCATCTCATTAAGATGAGATGGACTGCCAGACTCGAATATGAATCCCTGCTTACCTTGTTCAATTAAATCCGTGCCCACCCTGTCAGAGGCAATCACCGGAAGTCCCGTAGCCATCGCCTCATTTATCACATTTCCCGATGGATCTGACCGCGACGGGAGCACTAGAGCATCAGCGGCAGCGTAGATCTCTGTAAGATCTTCTTGCGAGAGATTACCGAGCCACTGAACGCGATCTCCACAACCTAGCCCGTCAGCTTTTTGCATCCACTGATCCCTCTTCGGTCCCGAGCCGACCATCAGGAGTTTATGCTTTTCAGATAGTCGAGCCAGTGAGTCGATCAAGACATCTCCCCCCTTCCGATGAATCAACTGCCCCACAAATAGCCAGACAAAATCACCTTCGTTAAGTTGATATCGTGCGCGAATCAGCGTGCGGGTGGCAATGTCGCGACGGACAGCTAAACCTCGCCTAAAAAACCCGGTCTCGACGGTGACGGGCGCAATCGAAACTCGCGTCGGCTCAGCGCCAAGGCTGATAAGATACTGCGCTGCCCGCCTAGTATAGGCCACAAAGCCATCATACTTTGACACTAACGCCCTCTTTATCATGCGACTGAGCCGCTCGCCGTATCGCTCCTCTAGTGCAGTACTACCGGACCATAAGATCGATTTTATCCCAAGATAAGAGCACAGAAAGGGCGCGTACTGGACTGTAGGAAATGAGTAACCACCCACAATCAGAACGGCGGGTTGAAGGGTTCGCAGCGCACTCAACAGCCCCCAATTAAAGTGGAAAAAGCTATTTCCAATCCGAACCGTTCGCCCCGGTAGCAACTCATACTCATAGGCACCGGAGAAGTTGACCGCCCAGCTTCGGTTCGGCTCACTCTCGGCGCAATAAAAAACCTTTAAGTCGACGTGCGTTGCAAGCTCAGCTAAAAGCGGCTCTTTGTAGGGCGCATAAATATTCGTCAAAAATCCCACTTTTGTGCGCTGCGCAGTCATAGGATAAGTTCATTAGCAAATCGAACTAAGGCAAAAAGAGCAAACTCGGTATCTCAAAACCATCAAGATGAACTTTATAGATAACAAACTAATTACGAACCCGCCACAACTGGTGATTGTCGGCGGTGCCAATATCGAACAGCATGCGGATGGAAAGTGGTACACGAAGAGCGCCGTTGCTCGCTATCTATCCGACCATGCCCGCCAGTTTGATCGAGTGATCTTCTTCGCCCCAGTCAGTAAAAGCTCCACAATCTACCTGGCAGAGGTGCCATCTTCGGTCGAGGTTTTTCCCTATTCAACAGCGTGGAGTTCGCTGATTGCCATCTCGGCTAAGGTATTCGAAATTGCTAGAGGCTCTTATCTACTCCTATTCCTTCCTAATTCCATTTTTCTCGCCATAATTCTCCCCCTGCTCAAACGACGTGCACGATTACTCGCATCTTATCTGTCTTATGATTATGCTTATTGGGCAGCTCACTCGCGTTTTGGTCGGCTTCCACTTGGCTCCGCGATCTTTCAGTGGTTAAATGCATCATTTCTTGGGCAAGCTGACTTTATAATTGCCCGTGGGAAATATCTTTGTGATCTAGCCTCGCAAAGTAACAAGACTGTTCATGATACGGTTCCAATTAGTGACATAGATTATTCGGTGCCACCACCGAACCAGCCAGCACATCTTCGTAAGTCGGATTGCTTAAACATTTTAGTGGTTGCCAAGCTACAGTGGAGCAAAGGCTTCTCGCACCTCGTAGAGGCAGCGGTCCTTCTCTCGCGGACGGTGAAATCTGAGTTTTTCCACTTTCACATCGCCGGGGATGGTCCGCAGGGTTTGGAGATCCGCAATCGGTTTCGCTCGTGCGGGGTCGAAAACGTTACATTCCATGGTTGGCTGGATGGTACTCATGCAATGCTTAACGTTTGGCAGACCGCAGATCTCTTTGTCCACCCCTCGGCTAGTTCAGAGGGAATACCCCGTGTAATAGATGAGGCACTGTATTTTGGTATCCCCGTAATTGCCACCGCGCTACCAAGTATCTCAGTCGAGTTCCATGATGAGATCGAGCTAGTCCCTCCGGGCAATAGCGATGCTCTATGTCACGCTATTATGCGCCACATCCCTAAAAGGACCGAATCCACTCCCCTTCCCGAATCAGCTGCACGACGGATTGAAACCTTCAGCTCATATGGCTCAGCCGGCGATCAGCATTCCAGGCTTATCCTAAATTACCGCCGGAGAGAGTAGCAGTTCGAACTCCGTGAGCAGTACCACAATGAGCGATACTGCCTGACAGAAAAGCCGTGGTCAGCGAGTACCTTGTGGACAAACCTTGTTCTTTCCGGACCATGTAATTCAATAATCAGATTGCTCACATTACCGAGCCAGGACTCCGGACTCTCCGCGAAAACGGACGATTCGGCCCCTTCAATATCCATTTTAAGAATATCAATATTCGGAATCCCGTAATCATCCAGAATCTTGCGTATTGTCGTGCACTTGATCGGACCGCCGATCATGTCCAATGCACCCCCAGTACCACTGCCACGAAGAGAAAACGATTCCTCAATACCGAAAAGTCCTTGGTTTATGAGGAACACTCTCTCGCCGTAGGGCCTTAGGTTTATTTGCGCAACAGCAAAATTTGCTGGGTCTGGCTCCAACGCTATGACCCGAAGTCCTGGGAACCTTGATAGAAAGTATGCTGCCGTATCTCCAATGAATGCCCCTGCATCGAGCATCCACTTTGGCTCACTTGCCGGCGAGAAATTTCCATACTCGGCGCGGACTACGTTGTCCGTAATTGTAAGAACATCCTCAGCACGTGGTCTGACGAATATCGGAAACTGAAGCGATTTCAGCTTGATAGGTTCAACTGCTCCATTCGGCTCAACTCGAGCACTACTGCCAAGTTTCTTAAGCTGGAGCCAGGTCAGTACTCCCTCCTTCCAAACGACAGCGAAAAACTCAAAAGTCTTTGCGCCACATCTATAGACATTTGAATGAGCCCCCAGAGCGCGACGTACTGATCTTCTGACGAGCTCTATCGACTCTGTAAGTGTTACCCTCATTATCATCTTTTCTCGGCGCGAATAACCTGCGTTAACCATAGCCGCTCCTCGGGATTGTAATCTAAGAGGAGATTGATACCTGTGAGAATATTGAAGACGTTCATCATATACCGTAACACCGGGCGGGAGCCAAACATCCTGGGCTTTATTGAATATAAACCTGTTGTGAACGCGGACGACACGAAGTCATGCTTTTTAACATCAAAGAATTGACCGACCAGTGCTGCAAGCTCTCCCGGGAAAAACTCTTTCTTGTGTTCGCTGTCCCAGACTGCCTCCGTTACTCTCACCGGAGTTGAGAGAGCTAACTTACCCCCTGGCTTCAGTAAGCGTTTCAGCTCACAAAGAAAAGTCTCCGCCTCTGAAACATGCTCAATAACATCAGCACATATTATAACATCAAAATGACTGGCAGGAAGCTGGTCCGCACTTTCCAGAACCTGGCAGCTGACCCCCCTTGCTTTTAGGATATCTTTTGCCAATTCACGACCCACCGGATCGGGTTCGATACCAATCAACTCAGCATTCGGGAAATCCTGGCTCAACAAAAATGTCAGGGCTCCGTCTCCGCAACCATAATCACAAATACGCAGAGCAGGTTCCCCTCTGATTACTCGAAGAAGTCCCTCATATCGTGCCATCGTGAATAAGTGCCGATCGCGAATACTTCGGCTGATCGCAGCCCAGTGATATGGACCCGATCGCGCGAATTTATCAAAACCTTTTGCCTCTGCACCCATCGTGTCCTCTACTTTTCGATAAATGATTCCCCTTGCCGCACTGACTAAAGCGATAAAATAAGAGTTTCCACATCACTGGGGGACTCCACTTCGACTGAGAATGAGTCATATTGAGCACCCTTGCCGAATCGCTCGGACTGTAAAGCAGTGCCAGTGACCACTGGATGCCTCGAAACTTTTTGAAGAGAGGCCAAGCTCCCTCTGATATGTTGCCTGAGTGATGCTAATCGACTTTGGGCTTGCGCCGAGACCATCATCTGGACTGTCACTCGCCCTTGACCCTCTGTTCGATCTAGAATAGCGACGCTGATCTTCTCCCAAATATTTGATAATTTCAATTCGCGACGGCTTTGTCCTGCAACACCCTCCACCACCCACTCCCCACTTCCATCCGCGCGCCCATCTTTTATCACCCGAAACGACGGGCGGCCGACCCTTCGCCCCACCCGAAACGCCCCCCACATCTCGTTCGGGTCCTCTCCGTTTATGATGGGTCCGTTATGGGCGAATGCAGAGCGGAAGTAGTCCCGCTCGGGGCCGGGTTCATAGGTATATACCCCTGGGTCCGTGAGGATCGGGACCCCATCGATGGTAAGGAGCACCGAAAGTGTATCGCTGTGGGCGTGTCCGGGCTGGACGTCGGGTCCGATAGGGCCCACATCGAAGGTGAGCGCCATTCGGGAGGTTCGAACGATGAAGAGTCCGGTGTCTTCTAGGTGCTCATAGAGCTCGGGGTGCGTTGGGACGGGGATCCCTAGTTCGCGGGCAGCTAGTTCGATTACCGCGATTGGATCCGGGACGAACTCAGGGGATGTATCGTTTAGAAGGGGAAGTGCTCCGTTATCGAGGATCTTGGCTAAGAACTCGACCATTTTGGTGAGGCTTTCAGGGATTATCGGGGGTAGCTCGTGCCCAGATTGTTTAAGGGCGAGATAGATATCAAGGAGGGCTAGCAGTACCGCGGTATGGTACTGCGGTGAGCGCTCATAGTGTCCACCATCTTTAAGTATCTGCTCTGGAAGCTCACGCAGAAGTACTTTGAGCCCCCGTTCGACAAAGCTACTTTTATTTAAAAACGTGCCTCCCACGATAAGCGCCCGGCAGTTCTCGATAAGGTGGTTTGCAAGGAGGTCCTCCTCAAGCTGCCACTCGAGATGGCGGAGTTGGTTATAGATACTTGAGTAGATCGCTTGGCGCTCAGGTTCTAAAAGGCACGGCTCTATCTCAGGGAGGACGGCTATCCAGTTACAGACCCGTAGCGAGGATGGAAAGGGGTGCCAGGCTGAACGGTGAAGGACCGGCACTTTGGCTATCCAACCCAGGATATACCGTTTTTTATCCTCGGGATGGGAAAGCTCGGTAAGAAAATCGAAGTAGTGCAGGTTAAAGATCCAAAGGAGCGAGGCTCCGTCGGGGAACCAAGTATCACGGCAGTTAAAGGTCTTCCCGATATAGGTAAACTCACCCGAATCAAGTAGATGCTTATCTGGCAGGGGTAAGCGGGGGAGCCTTAATGGGCTCACGGTCGAGCCCGGAAAGGGCTTACGATAGCAGGCGGCGATAAACGGGAGGCGCTCGAGCTCTGTCAAAACTTTCCGAAATATACGGGTACGGATCTGCGACCAGCGCAGGTAGCTGATGGTGCGGTAGAAGCGGGCGAGATAACTAAGCACCCCGAGTTTTTTTGGGGGGGGAAATTCGAACATCTAAAACGTTGCTCTACACTAACGGTCGTTGGTAAGTTTAATCGCGCATATGACCACACCTGATACCACGATCGATAGCGGTCTTCCCACTCTCCGCGAGCGACTCGATAAGCGGTGGTACCCGCACCTCACCTCTAACTGGGATGACAGTCTATTACGCTCTGTGGTCCTGAGCCACATCTCTCCAACGTCAGTTATCTTGGACCTTGGGGCGGGCGCTGGGGTCGTGCCACAGATGAATTTTAAGGGGCTTGGAGCCCGGGTGTGCGGAGTAGACCTCGACCCGCGGGTCGCATCGAACCCGTTTCTTGATGAGGGGCGAGTAGCGAATGGGGCAGAGATCCCCTACCCTGATAGCCACTTTGATCTGGTGTTCGCTGATAACCTGCTTGAGCACTTAACTGAGCCGGAGGCGGTCTTTAAGGAGGTGTTTCGGGTACTAAAATCGGGCGGGTTGTTCATCGCAAAGACGCCGAACCGGTTTCACTACGTTCCCCTGCTCGCTCAACTCACCCCACTCTGGTTTCACAAGTTTTTTAACAAACTAAGGGGCCGGGAGAGTGAGGATACCTTCCCAACGGAGTACCGGGCGAACTCAGAAAAGGCGGTGCGAGGGCTCGCTCAGTCGGTCGGATTTCGGGTTGAGGATGTAAGGCTTGTTGAGGGCCGGCCTGAGTATCTGCGGTTCAATCCACTCACCTACTTCACTGGGATGGTTTACGAGCGTATCGTGAACAGCACCCATCTTTTAAGACATCTTCGGGTGGTGCTTCTCCCGGTCTTAAGAAAACCGTGAAAATTCTATTTCTCACCGATAACTTTCCACCGGAGGTGAACGCTCCGGCTACCCGTACCTTTGAGCACTGTCGGCTCTGGGTAAAGCTCGGGCACACCGTCGATGTGATCACGTGCGCACCGAATTTCCCAAAAGGGGAGGTCTTTCCCGGGTACCGAAATAAACTCTATCAGCGGGAGGTGCTGGAGGGAATCACGGTCCACCGGGTGTGGTCGTTTATCTGGCCTAATAAGGGGCGGGTGCTACGGATCCTGGATTATCTCTCGTTTATGGTGAGTAGCTTTATCGCGGGGCTATGTATCAAAGCCGATGTCATCGTCGCCACATCACCTCAGTTCTTTACCGCGGTATCTGGGGGGCTTCTTGGTCTTTTAAAGCGAACGCCGTGGGTCTTTGAGGTGCGCGACCTGTGGCCCGAATCGATCGCGGCGGTAGGGGCGATGAAGCGGTCGCTGGCTCTTAGGATGATTGAAAAAGTTGAGCTCGCACTTTACCGAAGTGCTGCGCGGGTTGTTGTGGTGACCGAGAGTTTTGAAGCGAACATCACGGGGCGCGGAATCCCGCCGGGAAAGATCTCCGTGATAACGAACGGAGTTAATCCCAGTGATTGGACCTGGAGCGGGGATAGAGCAGCGGAGCGTGAGCGGCTTGGGTTACATGATAAATTCATCGTTGGATACGCTGGGACTATGGGGATGGCGCACGCGCTTGATTTTATAGTGCGAAGCGCTTCTAAACTTAAAGAGGTGGTGCCGGATGCCCATATAGTCTTAATCGGAGACGGCGCTGAACGGGGGAGGCTTCAGGAATTAGTGAATGAGCTTAAGCCCACGAACGTGACGCTGATGGATTCGGTCTCAAAGGAGGAGCTTAAGCCTATCCTTTCATCGTTCGATGTGGCGCTCGTTAATTTAAGGCGGGCAGAGACTTTTAAAACAGTCCTACCTTCAAAGATTTTTGAGAGCGCTGCGATGGGTAAGCCTATCCTCCTCGGGGTTGATGGGGAGGCGCGCGCCCTGGTTGAGCGGTTTAAGGCGGGGATTTACTTTACGCCAGAGGATGAGTGCGCTTTTATCGAGGGTGTGGCCACACTTCAGGGGGATTCGAATAGGTATTTAGAGTGTGTCCGAGGCGCCGGTGACTTAGCTCGGAGCTACTCCCGTGACGCAATTGGGGAGGAGATGTTACGTGAGCTTTTGATGATCGCGGCGCGGCCCACTCCCCTTCCCTCTCCCCAGGACGTTGCGCCTTAGGCGTAGGGGTGTCGCGCCGCCCCTACCATCGCGACCGCTTCATTCGCCCCGGCTGACATCACTCGGAATATCAGTTTGAAATTCTGAGCATCCTCAACCGCAGGATCAGCCCTCCTCTCCCCTACGGTTTGAGGCGTAGTCCGTTTGTTGTCTTTTAACTCCTTTCTGGGCTGTGAAGCAAACACCGCTTGGAGGTACTCTTAAGCGACTCGTGTGGTTTTTCGTGGTTGTATTCGCTGCGAAAGGCATCAACGACCGTCTGTGCATGAGCGAGGTCGTGAAACACGTTCAAGTCGGGATTTTGGTGGTAGTGGCCTCGTATGAAGGTGGTTGTGCGCACATTATTGCTTCTATGGACTGTCGTTGCTGTTGCCGCTTGTGTGTATTTTTCCCTGATTCGGCCCAACACCTCTCGCGTTCAGATGCTTCAGTCTGAGACCGTCGACCTCCATGGTTATGGAGTAATTGATTTTATCCAGTATTGGTCTGCCTACAGAGTCGTTGAATGCGGGCGAAACCCCTATTTACCTGCAAATATGCGCGAGGTTCAAAGCACCATCGGCACCGTAGGTGATGTGACGATGATGTGGAACCCACCGTGGTTACTTCTCATTATGAAGCCGATTTTGGAGTTGGATCTCAAGAAGGCGGCGGTGGGGTGGTTTGCTTTGAATATTCTATTCCTTTTAATAGCCGTGTATCTCTGTGCTTTGCTTTATCCAAGACAGCAAGGATTCAAAATTTTCGCTTTGTTCGCCCTAGTTTTATTCCCACCATTCTACGAGGTTCTTCGCCTCGGCCAGATAAGCCTGCTCCTCACCGTTTCTGTGCTGGGGTTTAGCGTGTGTCTTAAGAAGCGATGGGATTTTGCAGCAGGATTTTTGCTCTCTCTCACCTCAGTTAAACCTCACCTCGTTTATCTCCTCGCATTAGTACTCATCTGGTGGATCTTTAAAGAGAGACGATTTTTCGTTCTTTGGGGTGGGGTTGTCGGATTAGGGGTCCTCGTTGGGGGAAGCCTAATCTTCCAGGGACCAATACTTTCGCAGTGGATTGATGCGCAGCTTCACCCAGAAATTATTTCTGGTGCTGTCAGAACAAATGAGTGGTTAGCCGCGACACTCGGGGGGTTTTTGCGCGCCTATGGTGGCTCTTGGCTTGGCGCCCTTAGGATTGAAGTTTTTGTGGTACTTGGCGCAACTGCGTTGATGCTTTTCAGGCTTACCCGTTATCGGCCCGATATCTCGTGGAGCAATGAGCTCCCCTTGCTCATCCTGCTTTCCCTAACAACCGCACCGTATGGCTGGTTCTTTGATACAGCGATCGCCCTGAGCGTGGTTGCGTACGGAGTGAGTATTTGCCGGAACCGAGCACCGTTATTTTTTGCTTGCCTGTTCAGTTACTACGCGCTCACGGGAGGGTACCTTGCCTACGTTGCACAATTTCACCATCAAATGTTTTTCTTTCCGATCTGCTTACTTGTCGTATTTTTATTAGGCCGAGATTTTTCAATTGCCAAGGACTTGGCACGCAGGAGGCAGAAGAGTCTCCTTGGAGGATTTCGCTAGTGTCTCGCCCCAAGTGAAACTCAAATTACCGGGGGCTACTTTTTACTGAAAAAACGAGGAGTCGGAATTAATAGGTATCCTCACCGGCCTGAGCCCTCGAAAGCTAGAACGGGGCGGGGCTAATCTTCTTGTGGGACGTGCGTTCGTATTTCATCTCTAACCGCGCATCTCGGCTGAGCTTGCGTAGCGGTTCGAGCTAACCACAGCGCTCTCGTTTGGAACGCTTCCAGCGCTATGGAATGGCACCGACGAGCTCGAACGGTGCCGAAATTTTATATCTTCGACAACGGTGTAATGGGGGCACTCGCGGGGAGGATCCTCGGTCACACACCGAAGCGGGGGTGCCGGGCTGAGCGGCGCTTCGGCGCAGCTCCCGTCATACGAGGTGGGCTCAATCATCATAAGATTATCTGAGGCAAGGTCACCGCGAATCACTCTAAATATCTGTTAGGTCGAGCTTTTCAGCTCTTCCATGGACTGCCCTAAGAACCCCGCCTCCTTGTCTACCCAGCATGAGGGGAGTACCGTTAAAGAGTGCGGCGCCCCACAGAGTAGTCGCACATCCGGCCTCGCCATCGCCGCTCGTGGCCCTGACGTAGACCTGAGCGTTTTAACGCCGTGGTGCCATTCCAAAACGACCCAACGACGTTTTTTAAAACTTGTTCCGGGTAGTTGGAGTAGATCCACCCCACGGGGCTCTCGGCGTACTACCCCGAAAGCACCGTAGGGCGGAGTGAATCCGTAAGGTTTTTCTTCCCCTTTTTCTCTCGATTGGTTTGCTTTCCCCTTTCAAAGTCATGACAGACTTCCACAAGCCCCTGAACGTCCAGTTGCTGCTCGATCGAGTGTTGCCGGGTAAGCACCCGGTGGTCGTCACGGCGCTCTTCGGCTTCTTGATCGTCTACGCTCTCGATGAGAAGATCGGAGACCGCTGGGGTCTCAACAGGTACACGCCCGCCGCGGCCGCTGGGATCGCTGTGATCTCGTCGATGCTGTTCATCGCGGCCTACTACATCGCGCGGAGAGATGAGGAGTTCGAACTTCTTCAGAACGAAATCATCGTCGCCGAGCGGAAGAGCGAGGTCGTGGTGGTCCCTGACACGGTTCAGCTGAGACTCGGTGCACTGCGTGGCTGCAAGAACCCGATCGTCGTCAACACGCGGCCCTGGATCGACTATCGGCTCGAGTGTCTGGCGGGCTCCCTTCGAGCGATCGTCACGGCGAGTCTCAGTGTCGATCCAACGAATCCCCAAACGATGCGGCGGTGGCTCGACTTCGATGAGAACGCCGTGGCACGTGAGATCAGGTCCGCGGCGATGCAAGTGGCGAAGCGTCTCGGTCGTGGACTCATGATCGAATCGCCCGACTACTTCAGGTCAGAAGTCGAAGATGCAGTGAACTCGGCGTTCCAATCGTCACTCGGCGTGACGTGCAGGATCTCCGCGGTTCAGGTTGTCGATCATCACCCGATCGGGACCATGAAGCAGTAAACGTTTTGCTGCTTTGTGGGGTGGCGAGTTGAGCGAACGCGAACTCTACCGATTGATGGAGGTTATTCTCACCGGTTCGGTTCACTCTGCTCTACACCCCTTCGTTCGCCCCCTCTTCTTTCCTTTCTCTGTCGGGCGGGTACATGCGCTTGGGCGACCCCAGCTTAGCGTTCCGATTGTCTAATTACAGTTTAGGTGGTAAACTGTAACTATGATTGCAAGGAAGCTTAACTGTCCGAAAGGTCGCTCTTTTTTTCTTTTTGGTCCGAGGCAAACCGGAAAAAGCTCGCTCGTTCAGGCGGCGTTTCCCCCAAGCGAGGCGCTCTACGTGAATCTTCTCTTAAGCCGAGAGTTTCGCCGACTGAAGGTCGATCCAGGACTCCTCGCCACGGATGTGAAAAACCGCGCGGCGGGGATTCGATTCATTGTTATCGATGAGGTGCAAAGAATACCGGAGCTCTTAGACGAGATACACCAAATCCTTGAGTCGCCCGATGCGCCGAACTTTGTAATGACGGGCTCGAGCGCGCGGAAGCTCAAGCGATCGAGGGCGAATCTTTTAGGTGGCCGGGCGAGTGCCCTGGAGCTTTTCCCGCTCACGTGCGAGGAGCTCGGTGAGCGGTTTTCGCTCGACCGAGCGTTGGCGTACGGGACCCTTCCAAAAATCTACCTCACCACCGAGACCACCGAATGCGCGGAATCGCTTCGAGCGTACGTTGATACCTATATAAAGGAGGAGATCGAGGCTGAGGCAGTAACACGAAACCTCACTACCTTTCTCCGATTCCTCCCCCTGGCAGCCGAATCGAACGGGGCGGAGATAAACTTCTCAAAACTCGCCCGTGTGTGTCTGAGTAATCACAATACGGTGCGGGGCTATTATCAGATATTAGAAGATACGCTGCTTGGGCGGTTTCTCCTACCTCTAGCGGGTTCGACGCGACAGCAGCTTTCCAAGCGCCCTAAATTCTATCTCTTCGATACTGGGGTGCTGCGAGCGATCGGAGGACGGGAGCGCAGTGAGATCATCCCCGGGACCTATGAATACGGGGCGCTTTTCGAATCGTGGATCATTAATGAGGTGTGGCGGATAAACAGTTACTATAAAAAGAATCTCCAGACGTTCTTTTACCGGACGGACGGGGGGGCGGAGGTCGATCTGGTTATCGTGACGCCGGATCGGTCTCGGTACGCGGTCGAGATTAAAAGCGCCGGTGAGGTTGATCGTAAAGACCTCGGCGGTGGATTCGAGTCCCTCGCTCAACACGGTCCACTCGCACGACGCATTTGTGTCACAACCGGAGTTCGATGCTCCTCGGATGGTGGAGTTGATTTCATGCCGTGGCCCGATTTTCTGTCGTGGGTGCGGGGGGTTTAAACCTCTCACCCGCACGCTGCACGTTCCAAGGGCGGACGGCTTTCACTTTCGAGTTCCCCCCTCCCCTATAAACCTTTTGCTGCATGGTGAGGTCGCTCGTTTCCACCGGTTCGGTTCACTCTGCTCTACACCCCTTACGGATCCTCTTCACGAAGGGTCCGAAACAGACTCCGTCAGCAAACTCCACTTAGCGGTGCAATCGACGCCGCAGCGGCAAAAAGCTGAAGATTCCCAGGATCACCCCGAACAAAGCCGAAATACTGGGGCCAAGCCACAGATCGTCGAACTGATTGAGTCGCGCCTCGGTTGGACTCGCGGGGCTATAGAGTACGGGGACAGTCTGTCCGATTGAGAAGTCTGCCCCACTGAGGGGTTGGTTATGCCCACGCGCGCTCCCCGCACCCCGTTCCATCGAATACAATTCACCCAGGGCACTTCGGTATTGGATCGCCGCTTTGAACTTGGTGCAGTGATAGGCGTGGGAGACTCGGTGCCGTCGACCTGTACGTACACGGCGACTCTTTTTACACGAGGAATTCGAGCTCTGAATCTCTGTTACCGTCCCGATAGACTGCTCCGCAGCTACCACGAAAAGGAGCGTCCGTACGGCAAGAATTAGGGAGACAAGAAAAGCAACCAGCGCTAACCCGAGAAAGATGAGGCGGCTCATCGCTCAAAATCCCCGCGGGTTTGGTACCTTGCCGCCACCGCTCCGATCAGATTGAGCCCGATAGCTCCGTAGACCAGATAAAAGATCGGGAAGAATAATTTGCCTAGCAGATCACCCGTTGGAACCTCAGCAACGAATTCAGGAACTCGCTGCAAAAGCGCTAAAAAGAAAACAGAGCGGAAGCTGTCTCCAAGTGTTCCCCACGACTGTGGAGCTCCCTCACTAAAGAGATAGTACCCTGAGATAGCAAACATGTATCCGAGCACACCGAGCAGCACCGTTGTCTTTGCGAGAAGTCCGAACGTTCGGCTCATACCCTCGATAAAGCTGCGCATCTCATCCGACACCGAGAGGATTCGCACGATCCGAAAGAGCCGAGCTATTCGGGCGATAAGGGCGAAGCCACCGACGGCAGGAATGAGGGAAGCGGCGACAACAACGAAATCGAATAAATTCCATGCATTCCGGAAAAAATCGGGAAACCTCGGCGCATACGCGAGGAGCCTGATCACGATCTCAGCCACGAAGATGAGTTGGCTGAAGAGAAAGGCGTAATAGAAAATCTCCCCATACCGAAGCTCGAGTGTCTTACTTGTCTCAAGCCCCAAGAGGGCGGCGTTTATGACGATAAGACAGAGGATGAAATCCTCGAACCCATCGCTTTGAGCGATACGTCTGCACCACGTTCCCATGCCAATAAGGATACGTGAGGCGCAGTCTTTGGGGGAGGGACGATTTTGCTGTCTATTCACCCGCGGATTATTCCACCGAGCCATGAGTCAACCCTCGCGGAACAGCAAAGAGCGAGTGCGGTGGCCAGTGAAGCTCCCCTCGACACATACCCCGTGAGAACGCCTCGATGACGATGCTCGACCACATGCGTGGGGTGATGCGGGCCAGCCCAGAGCGTTTTCTCACCTGAGAATGGGTCGACTCGACTTTATGGTCCACGCACTGGACACCTCCAAACGCCCTCGAGTATCTTTATTGTATGGCCGAGCTACCTCTGATCACCACTATCGCGGCAGCGTTCTTCTCAGCTTGGGTGCTGGGGCTCATGACCCATCGATTGGGGCTCTCCCCAATCGTTGGATATCTACTCGCTGGCATCCTCATCGGTCCCCACACCCCCGGATTTGTGGGAGATGTGAAACTCGCCCATCAACTCGCTGAAGTGGGGGTAATGCTCTTGATGTTCGGGGTAGGGCTTCATTTCCATGTGAAGCATCTCGCGGCGGTGAAGTGGATCGCCATCCCCGGTGCGGTGGGACAAAGCTTTGTCGCCACGATTCTCGGTGCGGTTGTTTTTTCAGCACTCGGGTTCAGTATCGGGACCGGGCTCGTTATGGGGATGGCTATCGCGGTGGCAAGCACCGTCGTTCTCATACGGGTGTTACAAGACAGCGGCAAACTTGAGAGCCCCGCCGGCCACGCCGCGGTGGGTTGGCTCATCGTTGAGGATATTTTCACCGTGATTGCGTTGGTGATTCTTCCGGTCCTCGGAGCCCAATTTGGGGAGGGCGTCGCAAGTTCTGTCGAACAGGCAAGCGGGTTTTGGTCAGCGCTTCTCACAGCCCTTGCGAAGCTCGCCGCGCTCGTTAGTATCGTCCTTTTTGCGGGCTCCCGCCTCATCCCCACAGTGCTTGTATGGGTCGCGCGGCTCCGATCGCGTGAGCTCTTCACCCTCACCGTGCTTGTCTTCTCGATCACAATTGCCGCCGCTGCGTATGCGTTCTTCGGAGCATCTATGGCACTCGGCGCATTCCTCGCGGGCATGGTGGTAGGTCAGTCGCCGGTCAGCCAACAAGCGGCATCGGATGCTTTACCGCTCCGCGATGCTTTTGCGGTGCTCTTCTTTGTCTCGGTGGGGATGCTCTTTGAGCCATCGGTCGTTGTTGAGGAACCGCTGGTTCTTCTCGCGGCGCTCGGAATTACCCTTATTGCGAAGCCGCTCGCGGCGCTCCTGATCGTCGCACTTCTCGGGCACTCAGTGCATACCGGATTAGTGATTAGTCTCGCCTTAGCTCAGATCGGTGAATTCTCATTTATCCTCTCTGAGCTGGCTCGTCGGGTCGGGCTGATGCCGGAGGCGGGGCACAGTGTCTTAGTCGCGACGGCGATAATTTCCATTTCGATCAGTCCGTTTTTGATTCGGCTCGTTGGGCCACTTGAGTCGGCGATTCAGCGGTATCCGCGGCTTTGGAAGCTTTTGAACGGGCGTGCTGAGCGGCGCATGCAGCGCGAGAACGGCGCGACAGCGGCGCTCGTCAAGCACGCTGCCGAAGGCCCGCTTCGAAAGACAGCCATCGTGGTCGGTTACGGGTTCGTTGGCAGAAGTGTGTGTCGTCTCCTAAAGAAGGGGGGGATGCGGACCGTCGTTATCGATCTGAACATGGATACAGTGGCTGAGATCAATGCCCTCGAGGACGAGACTCTCGTCGCAATCTTCGGAGATGCGAAGAGTCCCGCGATCCTCGAGCAAGCAGGCGTCGAAAACGCCACACACCTGCTTATCACGGTGGCCAAGTCATCGAGTCCCGCTCCGATTATCGTGAACGCCCGAGAGCTAAATCCGCGACTCCGGATTTTCGTGCGGGACCGCTATGTCGGGGACCTCGACCTACTCGTTCAAGCAGGTGCGAGCGAGATCGCTTTTGAAGAGGCTGAGATAGCGATTGCGATGGGGCGGATGGTGTTACGGCAGTTCGGATGGTCCGAGGATGCCTTCGCCGAAGAGTTAAATCTCATTCGGAGCGATGTCGATCCCCTTCCCGGCGGCTCAGGCCCCGAGAGTCTAGCGACCGACGAATCAGCGGACGCAAAAAGTCCCTCATCTCGATAGCGCACCCGATTCGCTTAGTGAAACCTGAGCGCCTTGAGCAGCGGCGCGCCGTTCTCTGCACGGCTCAGCGCACTCCCCCACTTCCGGAACTCGGCAATCTCCGCGGTTGGGGATGAAGCTGGTCCGGATTGCTGAGGTGAGTATGGGCAATGCAGGTGTGCACGGCTTCGCTAACCGCGGCGCTTTTCCTCAAGCTCAGCGCTGGCCTTTTCGAGCTCATTGAAATACCGATCGATCGAGTCTTGGGTATTTTTAAAAGCGTTGCTGAGCGCTGCAATCTCTTTGGGGTCCTGGATCGATACGAGTTTGTCCTGGGTTGTTTTCAACTCTTTTTCGAGTTTGACGATCTTTTCTTCAAGCTCGGTGACTTTCCGCTCTAACGGGCGCAACACCTTCGCGAGATCTTTCGGCGGCTCTTTTTTAGGTTCCTCTCTCTTCGCCTCAACCCGAGCCTTCGAGGGGGCCTCGGTGCCATCGTCGTCCCAGCCGACCTTTTGGAGAAAGTATTGATAATCGTGCTCAAAGACTTCGGGGACCTCCCCCCGAAAGATCACCAGCCGGGTCGCGAGGTCCTTTAAGAGAAGCTCTGAGTGGGTGACGACGACAACAGCCCCTTCGTAGTTGCGGAGGCTATGCAGAAGCGCTTCGATCGATTCGACATCAAGATGATTCGTTGGCTCGTCAAGAAGAAGGAGGTTCGCAGGTTGCGCCAAGATCTTTCCTAAAAGCACCCGGCTCTTTTCACCCCCCGACAGAACCCCGATCTTTTTAAGAGCATCATCACCGCTAAACATCATCGTACCGCAGATAGCACGCACGATGGTGCGGTGGTGTTGGCGATTCGCGTTCTCGATCTCCTGCTCAACGGTGAGTTTTGGGTCGAGGCGCGAGATATTGGTCTGTCCGAAGTAGCCGAGCCGCGCGTTTTGGCTCATTTCAACCGTCCCACCGTTCGGGGTGAGCTCTCCCGCGAGAAGCTTCAGGAGCGTTGATTTACCTTTACCGTTTTTGCCGATAATCGCAATTCGATCCCGTTTACCGATAGCGAGGTTCAAATCTTGAATAAGTGTTGGACCACCGGGATAGCTGAAGGTCAGGTCTTTAGCCTCGAGCATCAACTTGCCAGGAAACGCCGCCTCACAGAAGCGAAACTCTAGGCTCGACTCGTCCATGAGTTCATCCTTCTTGCCGAGCCGCTCGAGCATCTTGATCTTCGATTGAACGAGCGCCGCTTTTGCTGCCTGGGCGCGAAAGCGGTTGATGAACTCCTCGAGTTCTTTGCGACGCTTTTCATCGTTGAGCCGACTTTTCTCGTACAAGATCTCATCTTGCTTAATCTGATCGAGAACTTTCTGCGAACCTCCCGGCATCTTTCTAATCGCGCTCCGGTGGATCGCCATGGTGTCGGTCGTCACCGCGTCCATGAAAAGGCGGTCGTGGGTGATGATGATAAGCTCGTTTCGCCACGCGCGAAGAAATCCGGTGAGCCACCGCACCGAGACGATGTCGAGGTAATTGGTGGGCTCGTCAAGAAGAAGAAGGTTAGGCTCAGAGAGAAGGAGCTTTGCCAGATTCAAACGGATCTGAAATCCCCCTGAGAACTCGCTCGGGGCTTTCTGCATGTCATCATCGGAGAAGCCGAGACCGTTTAGGATTATCTCACCACGGTATTCCTGGTCACGCTCGTCTTCGGGGAGGCCGAGGCACACCTCACGAATGATGGTTGGCTCGGTAAATTCCAGATGCTGGGCGAGGTGGCCGACTTTATACCCCTTCGGCATGGTGATCTCTCCCTCATCGGGGTGCTCCTCGCCAAGAATAAGACGAAAGAGGGAGGACTTTCCGCATCCATTCCGGCCAACGATGCCGAGACGCTCGCCCGGACGAAGGCTAAAGGAGACGTCCTCAAAGATAGTCTTATCGCCGTAAACTTTCGTTAATCCAGTAACATGCAGCATAAAAATCTGAGCCGTTTAAGCCTCGATACGATATACTGTGATGGCTGTGGCTGCAACTTTTGGGGGTGGAGATGATCACCCTCATCACCATAAAGCCGGGGTCGATTTAAGGTAAGGATACCTATGTATAGCGAAAGAGTTCTCGTCACGACCGATTTTTCAGCTGACTCCGAGCGCGCCTTCGAGCAGGCGGCGTACCTCGCTAAGATGGATGGGAGTAAAGTAACGCTGCTAACGGTCGTATCCGATTGGGAGGTCCCCCATAATCTCTATCCGTACCTCGCCGCACCTGAACGAATCGAGGAGTACCGGACGTATCTTGTAAGCGAAGCCGAGCGGCAGCTAAAAAAATTTAAAGAAAAGTTTCACGGCCAAGATATCGAAACGAAAGTAATCGCTTCGATTAAGCCGGTGGCCCAAGAGATCTCCGATTATGCTCGCAATAACGGAATGAATCTTATCATCATGTCGAGCCACGGCCGCGGGGCTTTAGGGAACCTTTTCCTCGGTAGCGTTCTGCAGGCGGTGCTTAAGCTTGCTCCGTGTCCGGTGTTGGTCGTGCCGAAGCATTAGCCACCCGGCTCTGCCCTCCATGAATTAGCCACCGGATGATGTCTCGTCCGCCCTCGTATCCCTTCCGATAGGCCTTTTCACCTGCCATTGGTGTTCTCAGAGCGCTATCCCATTAAATTTATTTTTTCTGGCCCCGTTCCGGATTGACCCGCACGCCGCTCCGGGCGACCATCCCCTCACCGTCTTTCTTCATGGATTTAGATCATATGTCTCAGCTGCTCATTCGTGCTTATGCAATCGCTGTCTTAACCTCTGCTCTCAACGGAGCTGTACCCGCAATCGCTCAAGACGGCGAGAAAAGTGGGGCTTCGGGTAAAATCCTCGCGGATAGCGGCTTTCGCCCCCGGCCGAACGGCTTCGGATTTGAGAACTGGGGGGGGGACCAATATCCGGTCTCAAACCTCACCGGCGATGAAGCCGCATATCTTTTCGGCGACCGGGTGTGCGCGCGCTTCGAGGGAGACTCCTGTGTACCGACCGCAGCCGCGAAACTGTGGCTCACCGAGATGAATCAGATGATGCAGGGTGGTCGATGTGAGGGGATGGCTGCCTTGAGCGCAGCTTTTCATGTGCAAGAAGAGACTGTCGGTGATTACGGCGCCAAGCAACCGTTTGAGCTGAAGCCAAACGACGCGACTTTGATGCGCACAATATCGACCTATTTCGTCACTCAGGCTCTTGAACCGGTTCAGTCGACCGCCGGGGCAACTCGCGGGTGGACCCTCCAGCAGATCGTTGACCAGCTTATGAAGAGCCTCAAACCGGGTGGGGATTACATGACCCTCGGTATCTACGGCTCAGATGGAGGACACGCGGTCACACCGTACAAGGTCGAAGAGCTGGGCGCGGGGCTCTATCGAGTCTTTGTCTACGACAATAA
Source organism: Bdellovibrionota bacterium (assembly GCA_044352465.1). Lineage (GTDB taxonomy): Bacteria > Bdellovibrionota_C > UBA2361 > UBA2361 > UBA2361 > JBILDU01. The sequence continues at coordinate 15,942 of JBILDU010000003.1, read as the reverse complement.
CTATCCGGGTTCGGAGAAGTATATCGACATCGATGTTCCCCGGGACCGGTGGGTCTACGCCGGAGCGGCGCTCAATCCAAAGGAGGACCCGGCTCCATGGGAAGGCGGGGCGGGAACGATGGATCTAACCCCGCTCTCGATTCGTTACGAGACGCTCGAGTGTCCCTTCTGTGGTGACCACGTAGCCCCCGTGCGCCCCAAAGCTCCAGCCGCACCGGAGAAGCCGCGAAAGCCCGCGGTTACTTCAGGCGACTATATCGTCTTCACCCCGGCGCGGTGTTCGCAACTCCAGGCCACGCGGAAATCAGACAAGAAACAACTCTCCGCAGGCAAGAAAGGGGCTAAGAACGAGCTCGGCAAAGCGTCAATGATCGCACTTCGAGGAGCTCGCGGGTGTGTCGTGCGACTCCCGAAGGATCAGCAGTACGATCTCGCGATTATGGACGACGGTCGCCCCTCGCGGAAACCGGAGACAGGGCTCGTGATCTTTGGACCGGGCAACGTCTACTCGGTCTCAAACATCGCAATCTCTCCCACAACCACCCAGCGCGTCAGCTTTGACAAAGACCGCTTCGAATTTCAAGCAGGTGGTGTGCAAAAGCCGACGATCCGCATCGCGGGCGACCACGCGGGTGGAAACACCATCTACGAGGTTACGGGATTCACGCTGAGCGACGGTCGGACGTTCGGGGCGCAAGAGGACGATACTGGAAAGGTCACCTTCCATGATGACGATCCGAGCCTCGATACCTGTGATATCTCAGCCGAGGAGATCGATGTGGACGGGTCTGAAAGCTTCGAGGTGGCGGATATCGACCTCGGTGATGATGGCCAGGTCACCGTCGACATCGATGATGAGGGGCGACTCGACGTCGACCTCGACTCCGATGGTGACGGCACACCGAACGACGACGATGCTGATGATGATAACGACGGCACGGTTGATGCTAAAGACTCGGACGACGATAACAACGGGATCAGCGATGACAAGGAGTCGCTCGACTCGGATGGCGACTCTGTTCCTGATGCAGCAGACACCGACGACGACAACGACGGGGAGGTCGATGCGGCTGATCAAGATGGGTTGAGCGTTGAAGCAGACGATGGTGACGCTGATAGCGCCGATGTTGCCGATGAAGTGGCAGCCGACGAGGGGAATACCGACGTCACTGATGATGCCGAGGATGCTGCGGGCGATGATGTGACCGACGAGGCAGAGGCCGCGGCCGACTCAGACGACGAGGCCACCGCCGACAGCGCCGACGCTGAAGCTGATAACGACAGTCCCCCCGATGCCACCGACTCAGACGACGACAACGCCGAAGTCGCGGATGAGCCAGATATGAGTGGAGAGGAGGACGCAACCGTGGAGAGTTCGCCGGATTCAGGCGACGACGCAGCTGAGAGCACGGAGTCAAGCGACGAGGCGGAAGAAGCCGTCGAGAGTGGCGAGACCGGCGATGAAGACGATGGGGCTTCGGTAGAGGACGAGGCGCCGACCGAAGACTCGCCGGGAGATGACGCGGAGGAATAGGTTAAGCCGTATGCTCGGTCCGAGGACTCATCCAGCGATGATTTTTTGGCGCACCGCTCCTAAGCTTCGGTGTGGATGTTCGAGCCGGCGCTCTCTTTGAAGGGGATCAGTTTTTCCCCCTCTTGAACAAAGTCGAAAAAAAGAAGCGGGGGAGCGGGTGAATTTCTCAACCGCTCCCCCGCTTCATCTAAGCCAAGGTGCGATTAGGCCTCGTCCTCCTCACCGCCTTCGTCATCACCCGCATCCTCGCTGGTCGCGACCTGGCAGCCGACAAGCATCTCGTCGTTAAAAGCCACGGTCTCGCTCGCTCGGAGCTCCACCCCTGCAGCGATGCATTCATCACCGTCTTCATCGATCAACTTAAAGTCAAAATCGCCTTTCGGAATATTGTTCAAGGTGAACGACTCGCCGGCACCGATTACTTTGTCTTCCAACTGATCAGGCCCCCATTGATTCGTGCTGGTGGGGCTCAAGAACATATTGTGGAACTCGAACGACGAGTTGTTGACGATCGTGACGCTGACCTTATCAGCCGCCACAGCTGAAGCAGCGAAAGCGCCGATTGAGAGAGCGAGACTTAAAGCGTAACGCTTCATACGTTTCTTCCTTTAATTTAAAAAAGCCGGATTCGCGGGGCTCGGGAGCGATTCAGCGATGAGCGGCACAAAAAATAGTACCAGCTCTTTACTAGATCCGGCTTCGAGCCCCCGTATCGGGGGTGGTGACGGATATAACACACCGGAGATAGCTTCAAAAGGCGTATTACTGAGCTTTTGACCCGTCATTTAGGTTATACCGCATGATTCGACCGTGGGTTCCGTTACGGTCCCGCTCAAGAGCGTACACCTCCCCGGGAACGGAATGAGTATCCCTTAAAATCGATTCGATCCGCTCGGCTGCCTCCTTTGAAAGAGGGGCCTCGAGGTGTCGTCGGTTCCGCTCGAGATGGTGGGAGTTTCGCGCTCCCACAATCACCCCACCAACACTCGGGCGGGTAAGGATAAAGCGCTGACAGAGCGAGGCTATATCGACCCCTTCCTCTACCGCTATCACGCCTAGTTCCCTCAGGAGCTCTTGATACCTCCCCCACCCACCGAGCTCCTCAATGATGAGGCGATACTTGATAAGCGACCGGTTATCAAAAGGCTGAGGAGGCTCAGCGGCTTCCAGGTACCGATCCGTGAGAAATCCCCCCGCCGTCGTCCCGTAGCAAAGAAGCTTAATTCCCTTCGCTTTGCAGAGGTTGCTGAGCGCGGCCTCAGGGCGTCGGTCGAGGACCGAATACTGCACCTGGTTTGAGACGACCGGGATCCGTGCGTCGAGAAACGCCTGGACCTCGGGCACCCCGAAGTTCGTGAGTCCGAGGTGCCGGATCTTTCCCATAGCCCTCAGCTCGTCGAGATAACTTAACACCTCAACGTACCGGGGAATCGTGAGATCCCACCAATGAAACTGCACGAGGTAAAGCTCCTCCAGCCGAAGCCGTAGAAGCGACCGATCGATTATCCGCACAACGTCTTTCCTCGATACCGTCTTGAGGCTATCGAGATCCGGAACGTACTTTGTATGGATACGAACCCGGCTGGCCAGGTCAGGAGCATCCCGGCGAAGAGACACGAGAAACCGACCGAGAAGCTCCTCAACACCGGTATAGATGTCGGCGCAATCAAAAGAGGTGAGCCCCAGTTCGACTGCCCGTCTTAGGTGAACTTGTATCTCGCGCTCCCTCAGTTCGCCGTGGCCTCCCGCTAACTGCCAGCAACCGATAATCACTTTGGGTGGCTCGAAAGGACCATCACTGGTGTATCTCTTCGCTTCGTTATCGTAAAAGCTCATCGCTTACCTCCTTCATGACATCGACCGCTTGTCTTAAAAAAGTCCCCATCGGCTGTCCACCGGTGCCCGGCCCCGATAGATCGGTGAGCATTCGTCGCACCACACCGAAATGCTTAGCGGTATGCAGCCGCATCTCTTCGCTGAGCTCCCCCACGGTGCGTCGAACGTCGGGTTCGGTAGTCCCGCGAGCAATATCCACCAGCGAGCGCTTATCTCTGACCGCTTCAAGCCCGGTCTCAAGAATCTCTTTGTGGCACGTTGGGTAATACGGCCGATGCCGCTCGATAAAATCCGCCCGGAACCCGAGGGAATCGCCGAAGATAAGAAAGCGTGCCGCATGGATGGTGGCGGAATGAAGTCCGCTTGGGCCTTCGTAGCCGCTGGTACCGTGAAGGTACACCCTAAAGGCGTTGAAGGCGGCGGGATCCATCACGGCGAACCCGTGGTGAAAGGACTCCGTAGCCCCCCGTAATACATCGCGCCCGTGCTCGACCAGTAGAAGCCCGGCGCGGCGATTCCCGCTTTCGAGGAGGTCGCGCGCCCTCATGAGTGTGGTGCTGAGCTCCTCAAAGCGATGTTCAATCACCTGGTGCCCGATATAAAAAGCACGTTCTATCTCGCCGACTTGTCCACCCGTGAAGGTGCGAACAGCCCGTTCAGGATTTGAAAGGATCACAAGCTCATACGTAAGGGTCGGGAGCGTATCGAGATCACGTGCAAACTGGGCGATCCACTGGGCGAGCTGGGGAGGGGTCGCCCCCGCCCCCATTTCGAGCGCCCGCTGAAACATCACTAAGTCTAACAGGGCCGTTTTCTTAAGCGCGGTGGAGCCACATTCAAGGAGATCGGCGAGACCATTTTCATGGCGCTCGAGGAGGCCGTTGATGGTAGTGCTTACCTCTCCCCGCTCGATAAGGGTGGGAAGTGAGCACGCCGCCCGCTCGAGGGCATTGAGACAGCTCTTCGCTGGGGAGAAGCAGGTGGAGCTTCGCTCCTGAGGTATATTTTGCTGGTACATGATCTCTACTCTTTAGGAAGGGGGACCTTCGTTACTTGGTGATGACGGAATTCGCGCACACCGGTGCGCGTAATTTTAAAACGCCCGCCGCAGTGAGGATCGGGGCAGGCGATCATATGGTCGGTAGTCATCCAGTCGTTCGGGGAGGTGGGTCGTTGCTTCGCTGGCAAGAGGGGCAGGAGCGCTGCGAGAGCATACATCGAGAACGACTGTTGGGCGGGAAAGAGGAGGTTCTCACCGTGGACCAAGAAGTAATCACCAACGGAGTGGCTACACACCATCGCATCTTGCTGTCCGGTCACCTCGATCCGAAGGTCAAAGAGCGTAAAGATATCGTCTGTGCTCATGGAGGCACACCTTTTTCATTTGGGAACCGAGACGGACATTCCGACGCCCTGCGGGCGGAGATCAGGTGCGAACAGAGCGCGCGAAGCGGTTCTTAAAAGCTGTGGTTCTTAAAAGCTAATAAGTGAAACTGAAATTTGAATGCTGCCGTGAAGGCAAGGAGTGTGTTTGGGCGTTAAGCCCACCAGCGGGAGAGAATCTGCGAAATTTGCCGGAAAAACACCATGACGGGACGATAGAGATTTTTTCCCCCTGAGTCAACGGGAAATTGGGGGGCTGATCTCCTAGGCAGCGCGGCGCCCTCGCCCACGGGCTCGATTCTCGCCCATGCGGGGGAAATACTGGAGCTGTTGGGTGACCATTCGATCAAACCCCTCGAGCAGACGGTCGTAGTTTTCGGTCGCAGCGGTGAGACCGTGGGCGGTCGCGTTGAGCTTTAGAAGGTGGGCGATCGATTCAAGCGTGCTCAAATAATTCTCTTTGGGTTGCTTTCGGATTCTGTAGTTTGAACGCAAGGGGGCTTTGAAAGTGAGACACGGGAAATTCCGTAGTTCGGGATTTCGAAACAAAATCTTTCCCGCCTCATCCCATGTGCCGTCCACCACAATAACGGCGCTGTTATCATCGAGCACCACCTCGGTACAGTCGATCGCTGAGCGACTCGGAAAAAGTAGATACGGGGTCTGGCCCTGAAGATGGGAGTGGATCTCCCCCGGAGCAAACTCAAGACCACGCACAAGCTTCAAGTTGACGATGGCCTGACTAACGATCTTGGAGGTCGAATAGTACTTCTTGCGTTCATGGGGATGCTGAAGAAGGAGAAGATTCGTATGGGCTCGAAACGGGGCGACGAGTCCGCAGACACAGTGGGTCTCAGGCCGAAAACAGGTGTAACAGGTCGGGCGTGGCTCGAATGTAGCGGTATCAGTCCTCATGATCTTCCGATTCGTCGGTGCGCCGAACGAGCCACTCCTCAAAGCTTGGTAAAGCGAAGAGTTTGGCGAGCTTTTCGTCCACCGCATGGCTTACCGCCTGATCAAATCGGTTTGGAGAGATACTTCCCTTAAGCTTCATGAGCGCTTTCTCGACGTCGCTCCGAATTTTTCCGAGAAGTTCGGGCTCAACGGACTCGCGGAGGCGCACCAGCTCACGTTTCCGAGCGATGAGATATTCGGTCTCATGGGAGGGCTGGGCGGTGCGTTCCCCTGCCCCGCTCCGTGCTTTGGGTAGAGCCGCCTTGCTCTCAAGGTTCAGATTGACCTGCTCCGGCTTCGCCCCATCATTAGGCAGGACGAAGGCGTCGGGATTTTCCACCGCACGGTACAGGAATCCGATCGGGCTCTTGCTAATCCGCGGACTGTTGGAGGCCCTGAGAAAGTCGTAGTGCTCCACGATCTTCGCGATTTTAAGAAGCTGCTCTTCACTCCGATTTTGCAGCAGCCGCTCGACTTGATGTTGGCGTAGCCCGCGCGCAACGAGTTCCGCCGCCACACGATAATCGAGCGGTGCAGGCTCCGCCGTCTCTCGAATGCTCGGCTCCACCTTCGGCTCGGGAGGAAGGACCTCCGGGGCTTTGGGCCCTTGTGCAGCAACAACCCGAGGCTTCGTGCTCGCCGCAAAGAACACAACTTCGGTGTTTTTTCCCTTACCGATATACTCACAGCCCGATAGAAATCCTCGGTTAACCAGTTCCTCAACCGCAGGATCAAGCTGCTGTCTCAGGGAACTCGCGTAAGCATAGTTCCGCGAAATCCCGATCTTCTCATGCGCTAGGGTGAAAAGGTTGGTCTGTACGCGGGCTTTATACCAGAAGTGTTTGTCGAGGTAGCGATAGAGCCGCTTCGATACCGCGCTCTGAAGATCGAGATAAAAGTCGAGGTCGATCTTTTTAATAAAGCCCGCCTGAAAGGACTTAAAGAGAACCTCGCTCCAGATAAAGAAGCTCGGTTTCGGCGAGCTATCACGTCCGTCGTTGATCTCATAGGCATCAACGATACCGAAGTTGCGGGTGCTGTGCGATTTTGATTCGTTATCGTAGAAAGCGTTCGTCGCTTTGATACGCACACCGCTCAAGCGATCGAGCGCTTTTTGAAGCCGCGAGTAACTGCGTCCCTCAGTAGTCCAGCGTAATATCTTTAAGAGCTCGTAACGGGTGAAGTAGATTTTACGCTCGCGAAACCCGTCATCAACAGTTAGTTTGAGAAGGCCGAGGAGGACCTCATCGTCCGACGAGGTGGGGAGCCCAAATTTATCAGCGCCGGTGATGATCCATTTACGCTCAAGGAGCTCTCCGTTTTTTCCACGGATGTGGTCGCTAAACTCAAGGGTCTTAAGCCCTGGATTCGCGCGAGTGGAAAGTACCGTGAGTGGAAACTCAGCCAGGTTCATTTCATCCCGCGAGGCGATACGCTGCGGGGCTATGAGATGTTGCTGAGTCATCGCGTCAACGCTCGTTCTTCAAATAGAGGCCTCTTCAAATAGAGGCGGTGTCAAAAATGGGTCCTACCCTTTGTTCAAACGCGTCGAGCGGTGTGGCTCGCCGGGCTTGGTGCGCGCAGTCTTTGTTGCGCAGTCTTTGTTGCGCCTGTTTTTTCCGCAAAGGTGCTTCTCTCCAAAGAATCCGTCCGACAAAGAGTCAATCTGCTCAAAGTGTCTCGTGCGCCCAGTAGCTACTTGAGAAACAACTCCTAGAAAGAATAATAAAGAACCTACTTACTTTTAGTTAGTTAAACAACGAGTAATTAGTTTACTAAGTTTAAAGTAAGCGGAGTATAAAAGCATAAATATCAATAGGTTATGGCGATTAATTTATGTGAAGGCACGAGCTTTCTTATCCCTGAGCACGATAGTACTTAGGCTCATACGCGAGCTTTCTTATCTCGAACCGGAGAGCTCTTATCCGGAAGCGCGTGGTTCGTTAGTGCCGTTGCACGAATGTCCTTACGGTCGGATCACGAAAGGGCATCTTTTTTATCCCGCCACACGAGGGTGTCGGCTGTGCGCTCTCCCCCACCCCACCAAGACCGATTTGGTTGCGCGGCGGCGGTGTCCCGCGGTGGACCTATCGAGCGCCGGGGTAAGATTGGTCGAGGGCGCGGGCCATAAATTTTCACCATTTCACGATGAAGGGGGTAAAAGAAGGTCACTTTGCTCTGGATTTCACCCCCCTTTTTTGACAGATTAGACCAATCGTGAAGTCGGTACTAAAACTTATTTAAAGTATTTTTAGCCCGATTTTTGCTGGAAAATCGACGCGGAGCACCCCTCCCCGCCGTGCGTAAATTACCTCGAATCACGTTACCCGGGAGATTATCAGTCGTGGGCATGGTCATCGGAGTGGTGAATCAAAAGGGGGGCGTTGGTAAGACTACCACCTCGGTTAATCTCGGCGCTGCGCTCGCTGAGAAGGGTAAGAAGGTCCTGCTGATCGATATCGATGCGCAGGCCAATATGACCACCCATCTTGGGCTCGGTCCTAAAGAGGACTCGCAAGGTATCGAGACAGCCGCTTTAGTGCCTGAGTTTACTATCTACGATGTCCTCAAAGGCAATAAGTCTATTCATGAGGTCACCCTGCACCGCTCCGAGCACCTGGATGTCGTTCCCTCAAGTCTCCTTCTCAGCGCCGCGGATTTAGAGCTTGGCGGTGTCGTTGGTCGGGAGCTTATTCTCAAGCGGGCGCTTGAAAAGGTTCGAAACGAATACGACGTTGTGGTTATCGACTGCCCCCCTGCCCTCGGACTTTTGTCTTTGAACGCCCTTGCCGCGGTCGAGAAGGTCATTATTCCGGTTCAAAGCGAATATTTGGCGCTTCACGGAGTGCGTCAGCTACTCGATACGATCGATCAAGTGCGGAGTATCTATAATCCGACACTTGTTGTTGGTGGAGTTCTTATCTGCTTACACGATAGCCGGAAGCGCCTTGCGCGCGCCGTGGCTGACACGATCCGTAATTATTTCGGTGACTTAGTGTTTAGTTCGGTCGTGCGCTCAAACGTGTCGCTGGCGGAAGCACCGGCGAGTGGACAGACTATATTTGAATACGCACCTAAATCTTCGGGTGCTGAGGACTACGCCGCTCTCGCTGAGGAGGTCTTAAATGGCAAATCGTAAACTTACCCTCGCTAACAATCCCCTTCTCTCCGGCCCCGGTCTCGGTGAGCGCGATAAGATGGGCATCCCCTACCGTGAGCTTGCTCTTACCGCGATCGACCGGGATCCTAATCAGCCTCGGGTTAATTTCGACGAAGAGAAGCTTAAGGAGCTGTCGGAATCGATAAAGACTTACGGAGTATTGAGTCCGATCCTTGTTCGACCTGGCAAGACGCCAGGACGCTACACCCTGATCTCAGGCGAGCGCCGTTTTAGAGCTTCCGGTCTTGCTGGCAAAGCCACTATTCCGGTCCTCGTCGACCAAGGTGACGATAGTTCGGGCGAGCGAACTTTAGCGATGCAGCTCGTCGAAAATATCCAAAGAGCTGATCTGAGCCCGTTAGAGCGAGCCCATGCGATTAGTGCCCTTAAAGAGAGCTATAACCTGAGCGTTCGCGATGTGGCCGATCGTCTCGGCACATCAAAAAGCATGGTGCAGCGGAGTCTGGAGATACTCGATCTTCCAGACGACCTTTTGAACGCCCTCCGTGAAGGTGCATCCGAGTCCAAGATACTCCTCCTGGCCAAGATAGAAGATGAGGAGATTCGGGCTAGCTATTTGAAAGAGCTAGAGGTGCTTACCCGTAGCCAGCTCCAGAAGGATATAGAGAAGCACTCAGTTGAAGAGGGGGCTGAGACTCCGCGGCTAAACCCCGAAGATGAGCGTATCGCCGATGAGATTCAGCGCGCGCTTGGTCTCAAGGTCAAGATGGTGAAGCGTTCTCCTGATTCGGAGAGTGGCAAGCTCATGATCGAGTTCTACTCAAGCTCAGACCTTCAAGAGCTTTTTCGAAAGCTCGTGGCTGAATCCTCGCCACACTAGAAGCCGAGGGGGTGTCCCACCGTGGGACGCTATTCCGGAGCCGATTTTGTTGGGGTATATAGGCCTTAATAACTGTCCCACCGTGGGACATGATCGACTCATTCGGTTCATCCATGGGTAAGACCGTATCGTCTGGAATCGCGTATCTTGAGAGCCTCGCTCCTTGGAATGGGGCGTTCTCAGGTGATTGGTCGCTCCAGCTCATGCGTGAGCTTATGAGTGCGTTGGGCGACCCGCAGGACTCATTTTCATCAATTCACGTGACTGGTACGAACGGTAAGGGGTCGGTATCGGTAGCTGTCGCTAGCATCTTGGCGGAAGGGGATCGGAGGATTGGTCTGACGACGTCACCGCACCTTAAAAGGATTAATGAGCGGATTGTCCTTGATGGTGCTCCCATAGAGGATGAGCTTTTAAATCGTTGTGGAGAGTTAGTTCGTGAGGCCGCTCGGGGTTTAAAAGAGCCGCCGACGTTCTTTGAGGGGATTACAGCCGCGTCCTTCGTTGCTTTTAGGGAGTTCGGGGTCGACCTCGCCGTTGTGGAGGTCGGTCTTGGGGGGAGGCTCGACGCTACGAATGTCATTAAGTCGCCCAAGGCGTGTGTCGTCGTGACCGTTGATTTTGATCACGAGGCGATTCTTGGCTCCACCCTGGGAGCTATTGCAAGAGAGAAGGCTGGCATCATCAAACCAGGCGTACCCGTTGTCGTAGGGGATTTGAGTGCTGAAGCGTGTTCCGAGGTAAGTGCGGTGGCTGCTTCCCGAAATGCTGAACTTTGGCTGTTCGGAGGTGATTTTAAAGTGCAAGTTGGGGTAGGGGGCGGCTGTCGCTACCTTGAAGGCGAAACCGAATTCGACTTTAAGCCAGCATTGCGCGGGGAACATCAGGCCCACAACATGGCCGTAGCGATAGCCACGGCACGTCTCGTCGGGGCATCCGAAGCGGAGTGCGAGCGGGGTGTGCGGAATGTGTATTGGCCTGGGCGATTGGAGATAGGGGATTTTAAGGGACGGGAGGTCATTATCGATGCGGCGCATAATCCCGCTGGTGTGGCCTCTCTGGTTACTTTCCTCAAAGCACGAGGGATTCGTCCAGCCTGCGCTTTCGGGGCTATCGATACAAAGAACTGGCGGGGAATGGTCGAGTCACTTGTTCCGTTCGTGGGGGAATGGATAGTTTTAGAGCCAGACTTTCCCAAGGCGGTGCCAAAGGAGGATATCGTCGCCTTTTTATCGAGATTTGGTATAAATGCGCGGTGTTTTGGTCGGGAATACGGGGCTTTTATCGAAGCTATATCGCACGGCCATGGGCCTGTGTTGATAGCTGGGTCTATCTATCTTATTGGAATCGTTAGGGATTTAGTCTTATCTGGGGGCTTGCCGCTATGGCGACCGGTGGGGCGATAGGGGATTTCACACTTGAGGGGCTTCGAGCTCTTGTTGACGGAGAGCTTGAGGGGGCTTTCAAAAGCCTATTGTTCGCCCCAAGCCTTATCGATGCGGGCCGTTACGGGGTTTTCTCGGGTGGGAAACGGGTTCGCCCGGTGCTCGCGCTAGCACTCTGCGCCGATCTGGGTGGTGATCCGACCAAATTGGCACCGGCGGCGGTGGCGCTTGAGCTACTTCATTGCGCCTCGCTCGTTCACGACGATCTTCCTGCGCTCGATAACGATGACTATCGAAGGGGTAAGCCAGCCTGTCACCGCGCATTTTCTGAGTCGAGCGCTATCCTGGCGGGCGATCTCCTCATCGCGTTGGCTCACGAGCGTGTCCTCACCGCGCCGCTTTCCGCTGATACCCAAGTGCTCCTTGGTCAAGTAATTGCACGTGCATTTATCGATCTTTGTGCGGGCCAAGAGCTCGATCTTATTCCCGAGGAACGGCGCGGGGATCTACTTTCCATCCACCGCCTTAAGACCGGCGCGCTTTTTCGAGCGTGCGCCTGCTTTGGTGTCATCGGCGCCGGGCGTAGCGGCCGCGATATAGAAAATGCCGCTAGTCTCGGTCACGGGGTTGGTTTGGTCTTTCAGATCGCCGATGATTTCCTCGATGTCCACGGCTCCGACTCAGCGCGTGGCAGACCGGGAAGTAGCGACCAAAGGAACGGGAAGGAGAACCTCTTCACGGGGGCCGCCCGTGAGCCGTGGAAAATGCTCGCTGAGGCGGAGAAGACGATTAGAGATACTCTCGCTGAATTATCGTCGCACGGGACGCCACGGTTTGATGCGATTATTGAGGCGATTCTTGCTCCAATGGAGGAGGCGCGAAGTGCGCATACCTGCATCCCGTTGTAGGGTGAGGGACATGGTATAGGCCAATTCGAACCGCTCTAGAGCTCCCCTTTAAAACAGCGAAGAAGATTTTAGCCCGCCTACGGTTAACCTACGGTCGAGGCTCCGGCGGGCAGACTTCGCCCCTTGAAAGTCTGGCTTGCCAGACGGAGTTCCCCGAAGGGGGCGAAGTCTGGAGAGCCAGTGGTTCGCACCACCTTTTCATGGCACGCCGAGCTGCTTCAGGTTAAAATGAACCAATGCCGCTAACTCATAAAGAGGTCGAAGAGGTCCTGGCGCTCGTGACGCTTGCAGGGAAGACCCTTATGGATTTTTGGCCTGGAGGCGCGGCGGGCAAGGCGGGACGAGAGCTTCTGATTCAGCAAAAAGCCGACGGCTCATTTGTTACCGAGGCTGACTTCGCCTCGAATGATATCCTCGTGCCTGGTTTGAAAAAAATCTTTCCCGAACACGCCGTCCTCTCTGAAGAGGGGCCAGCCGACCCGATGTTGTCGAGTCGTTCACATGTGTGGATCCTTGACCCCCTCGACGGAACAAAATCATTTATCGACGGCAACGACGATTTTTCAGTGCTCCTGGCGTTGTGTGTCAACGGCGTGCCCGAGTTCTCGGTGATGTTCGTTCCCGCGCGCGAGATGACTGCGGTGGCGATGCGGGGTAGGGGAGCTACCCTCAACGGCCGCCCGCTACTGGTCTCACGGAGCACCGCCTTTCGTCCCCGCTCCGTCTACCTCCGCCATATGGAGCCACCCGAGGCTTTATGGGTCTATGACCGGTGGCTCGATTCAGGGCTTGCGTTTCTGACCCTCTGCACCGGTGACTTCGATGGGTTTATCTTGCACATTAAATCGCATCGGGAGTGGGATCTCGCCGCACCGGCACTTATGGTTCAGGAGGCGGGGGGGCGAGTCACCGACGAGGATGGAAAAGAGGTGATATTCGGTGAAGGGTCGATCTCGTACAAGTACCTGGTGGCCTCGAATACCGTCTTGCACGAGGATCTTTTGCGGCTGATTCCGCGGTAAATGTGTCCCACCGGTGGGCCGTTTGATCGCCGGAGTCGCTTGCGATGAAATGGAGCGGGAGGGCTCGAACACTCGCGTAGTGCGATCGTTCCCCTCCGTGGTAAGATTGGGCCGACTACGAGGGGTGTTGCAGAGTTTATGAATCGACGTGAGCTTCTTAAACTTCTTCCGGTGGCGTTCGCTTCAGGGTGTGCTTTTACCCGCATCGATCCGTGGAATGTTCTCATTCGAAGCGACAAAATTCGCTCGGTAGAGCAGGAACGTGAGATCGTCTCACGCGCCAAACTTGGCTGGTCCGAGGACGGACGAATCCGGGTTATCTATCTGAAGGGTAACGCCTACGAGCGCGGCTATCAGCAAGGTGTTCTCCTGAGAAAAGAGGTCGAGGACAATCTCAGCTATCTCTACGATCGGGCGATCGATAAGTTCTATTTCGAAGAGATCTTCGATGAAGTGTATGAGCGGCTGCGCCCGTACATTCCGCAGGATTACATCGATGAGATGCATGGCCTCTCTCACGGGGCGCGCATGCCGCTGCGCACGATTCATAACATTCACGCGCTTCCCGAGATGGGGGAGTGGGGTGGAAAGAAGCGGGTTCACGGGATCATCAAGCAGATGATGGCGGGGGAAGATTTCGGGACCTCCTGTAGCAATATCGGCGCGAGCCCGGATATGACCGCAGACGGTGAGATGTACACCGTCCGGGTTCTCGACTGGGGCCTGCATAAGATCTCGAAGCTTCATCAGTATCCACTTCTCGCCGTGCATCGGCCCGATAACGGGAACCCTTACGTTAACATCGGCTGGGTAGGGTTTTTGGGCGCGATATCGGGAATGAATGCTCAGAAGATCACCCTTGGTGAGATGGGCTACGGGGATCCACCGAACGAGCGTCTCGAAGGTGTTCCGATGCCCTTCCTGCTCCGGGACGTACTCCTGAAGGCGAATAACCTCGCCGATGTGCGAAAAATTATCGGCGAGTCCCGCGGAACGAACTCCTTTGCGTACCTCATGACCGATGGAAAGAACGGCGACGCCGAGCTTTATGTCAAGGATGCGGATCGCTTCTTGGTATTCAAGCCGGGCGAAAATATGGCTGATCGTGACAAGGAGTTCCCGGGAGTTCCGGGAGCGGTATACGGGGGGCACGGCGGGAAGCAGATCGCCGATGTCCTCGAGGGAGTCCGCGGTAAGATCACTCCAGAGCACTTAATGCAGGAGGTCATCCCAAAGATCGCGCTTAAGTCGAACTTTCAAAACGTGATCTACAAACCGAAGCATCTCCAGCTTTGGGTCAACAACGCGCGGAGTAAGGCCGATCGGGCGGCAGAGCAACCGTATACCTTTTTTGATCTCGGGAAGGCGCTTGCCGATTTCCCAGCGTAGTTTTTGGACCGCGATGAAGTTCGTATGATGTCCCCTGATTTCTCAGATCGTTCAGCCCCGGCACCACTTGATAATGAGACTCTGGGGGTGGACCGAGGTGCCTGGTCCGGTCTTGAGTACGTTGAGGTTGATGAGATATTCGGCCTCGATGCCGCATTCAAACTGGATCCCCGACCAGAGGTCCGGTCGGCAGATGTCGCCGTGGGTGCGGGCAAGATGAATCTGTCGATCGGTGTGTTCGTGCACGAGTCTGGAGAGCTCCACGTCTCCGAGGTGATTAATCACGCTCGGGGGCGACGCCATCGCTCGGAGGGAATCTCCACCCCTTACCTCAACCAAACCGGATATGCTCCTTTTATTGCGGGTGTCGAGCGACTGATCTACGGGGTCGAGAGCAGTGTGATAGGAGAGGGCCGAGTATCCACGGTGCAGAGCGTTGGCGGAGGTAACGCTTTGTTCATGGGTGGGATGCTGTACAAAGAGGCACAAGACAAAGCGCAGCCCCATGTCCTTCTCTCTGAAAATTCGTGGGTAAACCACCCTAAGATATTTAACCGGCTCGGTTACCATTTAACTACGGTCACGGATTTCGACCGTCAAACCCGGACTTTTAACGGTGCGGCGTTTCTAGAGGCGGTGGAAAATCTCTCTTCACCGACTCTCATCCTCCTGCAGCCGAGTTGTGTGAACCCCACCGGAAATGTGGCTCCAGCAGTGTGGTGGCAAGAACTCAAAGAGCTGTTGGTTCGGAAAAACGAGGCTGGTGGGGCGCTTACCGTTTTCTTCGATGTAGCCTATCAGGGTTTAGGTTATGGGCTGCATGAGGATGTGGCCGCGGTCAGGCTTTTTGCAGAGGCCGGGATTCCCACGATGACGGCGTGGAGCGGCTCAAAAAATTTCAGCCTTTACGGTTCGCGGGTTGGTGCGTTGACCGTGACAACGGCGACTCCGACTGAGAGGGGGCTGGTGCACGCGAACCTGTGTGAGATCGTGCGCGCGGTGCAATCAAATTGTCCCCGTGACGGGGCGGAGCTTGTAGGGGATGTGCTCTCAGATCCGAAGCTCATCGCCGTCTGGAACCAAGAGCTCGCGGTTATGCGGAGTGTACTTAAGGCGCGGCGAAACCTCGTTGCGGAAGCGTTGGAATCTCATATCCCCGGGTATGACACGAGCTTCATCCGTAAAGGTGAGGGATTCTTTAGCCACCTCGGTTTAACCGATCGACAGACCGAAGCTCTAAGGGAGAGTGGGATCTATTTTCCGATGAAGGGCCGTATTGCCTATCCTCTCCTTCGAGCGGGGAACGTCGAATATTTTGCCCAGGCTTTGAAGCAGGTACTCGATGCCTCCGATAGTGGGACGAGAGGGTAGAAACCCGGTGTATAGGGGTGCTCTCACGCACCACTTTTAGGTTGTTGCGAGCACCTTTAGCGTATCTCGGGATATTATAGCGTTCGATGTTACTCACTCACTCCCCTCGTTTAGAGTCGCTTCTTAAGAACTGTTTGGGGATACCAACGGCCTCTTTAG
>JBILDU010000038.1:0-25479 GCA_044352465.1 Bdellovibrionota bacterium | reverse complement strand
TCGCACCCTCACCATTTTTAAACTGCTCAAGAGCCCGATCGATCGGTCTCGGCATCTCTTTACTCGAATGTCCAACCTCGAGGGGCACCAGCTCCGCCGCCCGTTTCGCTACTCTTTGAAAATAAGACATCGGGCTGAATCCCGGGAGCTCGGCCGACTGTAACGCCCGCTCAAGCGCCCGCGAGATATCTCCTTGGGCGATATCCCGCGGCCATCCCAGCTCCGATCGCGCAAGAAAATTCTCGAGGGAACCCGAGATGCCCCCCGAGGATAGGGCCCCGTGCGTCGCCAGGACCTCGACCGGAAGATTTGATAACCCGCAACGGGTAAGCACGCTTTCAAAAAACACCGCCCGCGCCTCATTAGAAAGAACACGATTTGAAGCGATGACCCCCGCCGCATCTTGAATCCCCGCCGCGGTCTGACGCTCCCGGGTGAGCCAAGCCTCAAGACCGTTTACCAGTTCCACGATCTTTCCTGCAGGGACCTCCTTCCAGAATTCTACCTGTCTCAAGGAGCCTGTCGGACACCCAGCGCCATAACGATGGAGAGCACTTTCGACAGTGCAAAAAGCACATTGGATTTTCCCCACACGAGCTGATTCGCGCAAGGTTTCGGCCACTGTGCGAACTTCGGCGAGCGCGGGGTTGGATGATACCGTGATGCCACTGCTCAGGCGCGCCAGGTTTTTTAGGAGACCGACGGCGTCGACTTGGCGTACGACATCCGACGCAGGAGTACGGCCTTGAACAAAACTTGCCACGATATCCGATACGCTCCGCCACCCCGATCTCTTAAGATCCTCCGGTGTCGCTCGGCTCACTGCAGCTCCGAGATCCCGCTGCCTAATTTCGGATGCAAGATCTTCGATTCGATTTAACTTCTCACTGCTAAACTCGGTGTAGCGTACCGGCGCGGGTGGGACCTTCCTCTCCTCAGCGAATCCAAATAGCCTCAGCGCTGCCCCCCAAATCGTCGAGGTCGGCCGCGGTGGCTCAGCTGGCTTTATCTCTTGCGGCACAAACCTAGCGAGCTCGGTCGCAAGCGAGTTGTGCTCAACGCAAAGCCTCGTGAGATCGGCTAGGCGGGGCGAGATATGCGGACTAGCGCCGCTCGCCACCTGACGGTGCCCCAACTGTGCCTTGGATGCTTCCATGTCCCCCACCCCAAAGAGAGGGCCTCGACTGCCCTCCTACCCCTTAGAGGTTATGCACAATAAGGTCGGATACGTCGCAGCGCACAGCTCAGTCACAGGTAAGCACAAAAGAAGTTGCCGGAAAGACCCCGCTTGGGGTGTCGATAACTCCCCGAATCAGTTGCCGAATTTTCCTAAGCTACCGGCATCATGAGGAGAAGCGGGAGATCGGGTAGGCCTCGATCGGACGCCATCGCAAAGTCGTAACGGATTTAAGGGATCCCTTTTTAAAATTTGACGTCAAATTTTTCGATCTTCTCGATCGGTGAGAGGCCTCGTAAGATGTCTACCCGTCGCCTCTATGTTGGAGGGATCCAATACACAAATATTTTTCATCGCCCGAGTGCACCGGAAGACGTCTGCTAGTCTGAACTTGTGACGACCCCGCGACCCCATAAGAACGGCACACGAAGCGCTCTCGACCGTGTCGAACCTACCGAAGAGTCTTATTCGCCCACGTGAAAAACTCCGCAAGAGTCATCACCGCGATCGTTTTATCAGACTGATTTTCTGGAAGAAGCCATCGCGAACGGGCGACGTCCCTCAGCCATCGAAGCGCCTCATGTTTTGCCCCGCCACCATCCGCAAGAATGATGATCTCATTTTCCGGTATCGCCTGCGCGCAGTTAAGATATACATACGGGAACTTCTCATCGACAGAACCGGGGGACTGTTGCCATTTGCACTCGATCCGGATGGTGCGGCCGAGGCGCTTCGAGACAACAAGAAACTCGGTCTTGGCGCGATGCCCGTAAATCGAAGTATAGGGAGCATGTCTGATGAGTACCTCCTCGCCCCAATCCAATGGGCGCCGCTTCCACTCGGAGTGTCGCACCTCCTTGAATCCGTGCCGGACAAAGAGGGAGATAACGGCATCCTCAGGTGCTTGGCGCTTTTTATTCGCGGCCCTCGCACCGGTAGCGCAGAGGATCACACGGGATCATCACCAGGAACACTCAAAAATTCGACACGATTACCTCTTTAACGGGGCCACGGGCGGAGCCGCGCGAGTTGACCGCAAACACCACTAACTCCCACAAACCAACCGCCAGAGACGCTACCCCTACACACACCCTTCCCTTACTCATAACCACAAAACACTCTGATACCTCAGTAAACGCTGAGTCTCTGAGAATAGGGGGCTAGTCTCTGAGAATGGGGGGCTAGAAATTTGTTGCGATCACTTCTTTGACCGGCCCGCGCCCTAAAGCTTGGGAGTTCACGAAGCGCCGCGCGTCGACGAGTTCGAGGCGGAATTGAGCATAGAGATTAAGAATCAAGGGAGCTGAGGAATTCGAGACGATAAAGCGAACCCCCCTTCGGTCGAGGCGAATGCAGAGATCTCGCAAATTCTCCTGTTCAACTCGATCGAAACCGTGAGCTGTGTAGCTCGTAAAATTCGCCGTCGCAGTCAACGGTGCATACGGAGGGTCGAAATAAATGAAGTCGCCCGCTTCCACTTTTGCCTCGACGGACGAGTACCCGGCTACGTCGATCTCGACACCCGCCAACGCGGCGCTACAACGCCGCAGATTCGCCGCATCCAAAATCGTCGGATTTTTGTAGGTACCGAAGGGTACATTAAAATGTCCCTTCGAATTCACCCGATGGAGTCCATTAAATCCGGTTTTGTTGAGGTAGATGAATCGTCCGGCCCGTGCAACGGGAGAACGGTCACTGTAATCGAGTGACCGATCCCAATCCCTGATAGCGTAGTAATAACTCTCGTCGTAGCGATGGCGCTCCAACTCTACAATCAATTCCTCAACCGAATCGCGCACGACTCGGTAAGTATTTATCAACTCTGCATTCATATCCGAAAGCGACGCCTTTGCCGGTCGAAGACCGAAAAAAAAAGCGCCGCCTCCGAGGAAAGGCTCAAAGTATCGCCCGTAGTTCTGGGGAGATTTGCTGAGAAGATGCCCAAGGAGCTGTCCCTTACCCCCTACCCACTTTACAAAGGGACGGGGACCTGCGCTTCGGCGCACCGAAACGTTGCGCCCGAGCGCACCGTCTGGCTTCTTTTGCGATGCTGCATTCGCCCCGTCGTTCACTTTTCTTCCCTTCAATCTACTCCAAGAGTAATTATCACCCCGGCGACAAAACGGTGTAAATGAAAACAAATTTACATAGTGAAATCACCGATTGAAACAGAGGAGCCGCCAACATCCCTTCCCCGCGTCTCCCCTCCAGTGAGTGTCCTCACCTTCCAAAGCGTTATCGCGCAGGATATGAGCGTAGCCAGGATAGTCGCACCGATACCAGAGCGAAATGCAGGTAGCTGGGACGATGCCCCAAAAAGGAAAGGGACCCCCGGGGGTCCCTTTCGACTAGAAATATCGGTGCGAAGTTTTAGAGATCGACCCCGAACCCAATGCGGTAGCCGTCAAAATCCTCACCGAAGATGTACGACCCGCCAACGGAGAAACCACTGATGATCGAGCCAGAACCATGCTCAAAGGTAAGATCGACTCCGATCTCATGGAAATAATTCGGACCCTCAGCATCCTTCGCAGCACCAAACACATCGGTACGAACAATAAAGGGATGAAGACCGAGATTAAACCCCTTCACGTTATAGCCAAGCGGCGTGTTCACATCGAGGAATGTCTGTAAAAGCCCTGAGTCGGAATCGATATCGATTACCGAGCTCTTACTCGACACGGAATCGTTAAAGAGGTGTGCATAGCGAAGCTTCGGCACGTAGGTGGTCTCGCCATCTTTGAAGGTGTAATCCACCTCGAGGCTTGGTGAATAGGTCAAAACATCGACAGAGGTATTAAAGGCCTCTCGATCGAAGGGCAAAAGATTCGCCTGACTAAAAGAGTTGTTATAGTCATAACGACGCTTGAGATGGGTCCACGCGACCTCGAAGAGCGGGGTGACCCGCAGCTCCCGCCACGCATTCCAGACAACTCCCCCTGAAACCCCGAGCGTTGTCGCATCAAGGCGAGAGAAGTCCGCCGTCTCTCCAGAGACTTGAGGTGCCGGTGAATAATTTGACTGGAAATTACCGATGACAGCGCGGAACTCAGGCCGCACCGACTCGCCCTCCTCTCCAAAGGTATGCGCAAAGGGGACTTTCAATATATCGAGGTTCCGATCGCTCTCTCCCGCACGATCCGACTCGAAGGAGAAGACACCTGAGGACGCGGTATCTTGAGTCGTAAAAATCGTGACTCCATTAACCGCCTCGTTTACCCGATCATTAAACTCCTCAGCGCTTATCTGGGCGATAGCAAGGGAGGGAACACAAATCGCCGCGGCAATCAGGAGCAGGCTGTGGCCAACACGCCCGGGGTAGGAACTGAACATAATGATTCTCTCTAAAAAGATTTCACTCGACGCTCAAGTATATTTGAAATGCCGTGTACTCGCCGAGCTCGATGAAAACTTACGAGATATCACGGCTCTTGTCACGGGGGAGATATCGACTGAGGCGTCGCAACCCGCGGGCTAAAAAAGCCAGCCTCACTAGGCCAGCGTTTGGATGACGCCGCAGCGACGGTTCAAGCGTGTTCGTTGAGCTCGGCGCTCTTCCAATACTTTGTCCCCGAGAGGGTCGCATCGAGCAAAATCCCGGTCTCCGAGAGCTGGTAGTACGCCATTCCGTTGGTGAACTTCGCCTGGGCCTCCAGCGAGGCTTTCCCGAGCGTCGCACCCGCACCAGCATCTGCCTGCCAACCCTGGTTCACAAAGGCATCGAAAGCCGCTTTGGTCTCAAAAAGGAAGAGCCCCTGATAGAACTGCACCCCCGCGCCAAGATTCGCGCCTAGGGTTGCAACATGCATATAGATCCGCTCACCCGAGTCCTTGCGAACGGCAACGCCGATCCCCTTGCCGGTCGTTATCAGGAACGAGCTTTTTCGCGAATCGAAAACAGCGTAGCCATAGCTCTTCTCGAAGAGCGCCTTCGCCGCTCCGCTCTTCCCGAGCACCGCCTCGAGAGTCTTCCCTGCGACTGCGTCGACTTCTAACCGGGTCGCGTGCGGATCGTTTTTGCCGGTGACCGTCTTCGCCGCATCTTTCACCCCCTCACCGATCGCAGAGGCGGTATCCCCCACCGTCTCACCGACGTAACCGACCGCATCACCCACCGCGCTCGCCGCATCACGTAGCGGCCCTGCGAACGCCGGGTTTGCTACCACTATAGACGCTAAAGAGACGGCAAGAAGAGCGACGTGTTTCATAGGACTTCACCGAATATAAAGGGCTTAAAAAAGCCTACACACCGCCCTCTAGACTAACCGGGGGAAAGAACCAAGGCAAGGATTACTTCCCCGCGCGCTCCACCGACTTGGCACAACGAAAGCC
The DNA here is from genome assembly GCA_044352465.1 of Bdellovibrionota bacterium. GTDB lineage: Bacteria > Bdellovibrionota_C > UBA2361 > UBA2361 > UBA2361 > JBILDU01. The sequence continues at coordinate 19,970 of JBILDU010000038.1, read as the reverse complement.
GATGTGGGACATACCGGTGTCGGGGGGCGTGCCGCGACGTGCGGCGGGTCGATAGCTCAAGCAGTAGCTTTCATGGCACAGAAACGATCCGCCCTTTGTGACCCTTTCCTCTTGGGCTCGATTTACCGTCTGCGCACTCGTCTTGGGGCCCGTCGGATTGTGGCACGACAACTTGTCCTCAGCTCGCTCAGCAAACGTATCAGGGCGATACAGATCGCTCACCCACTGCCAAACGTTACCCACCATATCGACAAGCCCATACCCGTTTGCCGGGAACGACCCCACCGGCGCAGCACCGACAAAACCGTCCTCACCGGTGTTTCGATACGGAAAATCCCCCTGCCAAGTATTCGCCATAAAGCGCCCCTCCGGCCGCTCTTCATCACCCCAGGGGTATCGTTTTCCAGAGAGTCCCCCACGCGCTGAGAACTCCCACTCCGCTTCAGTCGGGAGCCGCTTCCCCGCCCATTTCGCATACGCGTTCGCATCAAACCACGAGACGTGCACGACCGGATGATTCATCCGACCTTTTAAATCACTCCCCGGCCCCTCTGGGTGCCGCCAATTCGCTCCCCGCACCCACCGCCAAAAATTCCGCATATCGGCTCGATCGACCGGCCCCGCAGATGGGGTAAACACAAGTGAGCCTGCAACGAAGACCGATTCATCCGGTTTCGGTGCGCCAGGGGGAAGCTGTTTCTGTAGCTCCTCCCAGGTGGGCGCTTTCTCCGCCGTTGTTTTGTAGCCGGTGGCTTTGACAAATCGCTCGAACTCCGCGTTCGTGACGGGACGGGTATCGAGAAAGAAGGGGTCGACCGTCACGGTGTGAGGAGGCCTCTCGTTCGCTCGGCTCGTCTCGTCCGCGCTCCCCATCGAAAACGAGCCCCCCGGAATCAACACCATTCCGCGCGGAGGCGTCGCGGTCTCGGGACCCGCTCCGAACGCTCCACCCGCTCCCCCAAAAACGGACAGCGCCACGACGATCGCCCACAGTGCCTTCACGATCGCCCCGTACCTAGAATCGAAACACAACGCCGAGGAGCGGACCCTGAGTTATCGTATCGTAGGCGAAATAGCTCGGGGTGTTCCTGTTCCCCGTTTCATAATCGACCGATAAGAACTTGTAGAGAAGCACTATCGACCAGCTCTCTCCCCCATCCCAGACCGCACCACCTTGCACACTCCAGGTGAAATGCGACGCGATATCGAAACCACCGACGTCGCCTTGGAGGAGGAGCCGCCACGATTCGTCAAGGCGTGGGAGCCACCGGAGGCCCAGAACCGGATCGACCCAGTCTTTGTCCCGACTCAAGCTCCGCGAACCGCGCGGGCTCGTTGCCTCAACGTCGATATTGATGTCCCACCACCGCACACCGGCGTACGCATCGAGGGCGCTATCTTCGAGCTTAAAGCGGTAGGTCCCGAATCCCTCAAGCATCCCTTGAAAGATGTCGGCGTCGAAATCGGTGAAGCCGCGCGGCCCCGTCGCGTTATCACCGAGGTTCATGAACGCATAATTAAGCAATACACCGTACCCGCTCGAGTGACGCGCCTCGACTTCGAGCATCGCTCCAAACTCGAGCGACTCGAGCACATCACCCGGGTCGAGCTCGACCTCAGCGTCATCTATCCGTCCAACCGCGGCGTCCCCGGTGATCGAGGGGAGAAGTCCGTACGGCGCGACGGCGAACTCCCAATCATCCGCCCGACACACGGAGGCCGACATCCACACCGCGCCACACAGAAGGAACGAACCGAACTTTTGAAACACTGGCTACCCCCAATAAAACGCCGACCCTTAAAATTATCGCCTATGGCGTAGATTCTCCGCAGAAGCGGTCATACCATACCGCTTGGCTGAATAAAATCATTGTATTAATAGCCGTTTATCGATATACCCACTTTGCTTTTAGTGCTTCTTGGGAGGAACGCTGTGAGATTAATCCCGTCTATTTTTAGAGCGGTGTGCGCCGTGGCGCTCGCTATCTCATACCTCGTGACTACTGCGAACGCCCAGGGATCAAAGAAGCCCAATATCCTCGTCATCTGGGGCGACGACATCGGTGGCTTCAACGTCGGTGCTTACAACATGGGCATGATGGGGTACAAAACCCCGCACATCGATTCGATCGGAAAGGAAGGCGCGCTCTTCACCGACTGGTACGGGCAGCAGAGCTGCACCGCCGGACGAGCCGCGTTTATCACCGGTCAGTCCCCGATACGTACGGGCCTCACGAAGGTCGGTCTTCCGGGCGCACCGGAGGGGATGCAGAAAGAGGATCCCACCATCGCGACCCTCCTAAAAGCCCAGGGCTACGTCACCGGGCAGTTCGGGAAGAACCACTTAGGGGATCGAGACGAGATGTTGCCGACGAAGCACGGCTTCGATGAGTTCTACGGCAACCTCTATCACTTGAACGCCGAGGAGGAGCCGGAGCACCCCGATTATCCGAAAAACCCTGAGTTCAAAAAGAAATTCGGTCCCCGCGGAGTTTTTCACAGCTTCGCCGACGGAAAGACGACTGATACCGGACCGCTTACCCGAAAACGGATGGAAACGTTCGACGAAGAGGTGAGCGAAAAGGCGCTCGACTTCATCACCCGAGCGAAGGAGGCCGACAAGCCGTTCTTCGTGTGGTGGAACTCGACCAAGATGCACATCTTCACCCACTTAAAAGAGGGTGTCGCGGGGAAGACCGGGCTCGGGATCTACGCCGATGGTATGGTTGAGCACGATCGTCAGGTTGGTGAGCTCCTCGCTAAACTCAAAGAGCTCGGACTCGATGAGAACACCATCGTGATGTACTCGACCGATAACGGCGCCGAGGCATTCACCTGGCCCGATGGTGGTACGACGATGTTCCGCGGTGAGAAGAACACCCAATGGGAGGGTGGCTACAGAGTGCCGTGTCTTATCCGGTGGCCGGGGGTGATCAAGCCCGGTACGATCGTAAATGACATCGGCGCGCACGAGGATATGATGACCACCCTCCTTGCAGCCGCGGGTGATACGACCGTGAAGGAGGACCTCCTCAAAGGTCGTAAAGTCGGGGCGATGACCTACAAGGTTCACCTCGACGGCTACAACCTCATCCCCGCTCTCAAGGGGGAAGCGGCGTGGCCTCGGAAAGAGTTTATCTATTGGACCGATGATGGTTCAGTAGCAGCGCTCCGGTACGAGAACTGGAAGATCACCTTCCTCCGCCAGAACGCTCACGGCATGCACGTGTGGCTCGAGCCGTTCGAGGTTCTCCGCGCGCCGATGATTACGAACCTCAGGATGGACCCGTTCGAGCTCGCCCACGAGATCGGGATGGATTACAACCGGTGGTTCCTCGAACACATGTTCGTTATCGCCCCGGCGGGCGCGTACGTCGGTAACTGGCTCCAGAGCTTCCGCCAATTCCCACCCCGCCAAAAACCGGGGTCCTTCAACCTCGACCGGGTGATGGAGGCGGTAACCGCTCCGCAGAGGAACTAACCGCAGAGCTCTCATCGAAGCGCCATCCCACTCCGGGGATGGTGCTCGTAAACCGGGGCGGGGCTTTTTATACGAAAGCACTCGCCCCGGTTTTTAGGGGCACCAGAGGACACCGGGTAGAGCCGCGCTCGCGTCCTACTTTTTCAACTCATACCGTTACAAGTGACCATGCTGACCAAATTCACCTACACGATCATCCTCGTCATCGTTTTTGTGTGCGGCGACCTCGCCGTGGCTCAAGTAACCGATCCCCTTCCCTCGTGGAACGCCGGAAGCTCAAAGCAAGCGATAATCGATTTTGTGACACAAACAACCGACGCAGCTCATCCGAACTTCGTCCCGAAAAGCGAACGGATCGCGACGTTCGATAACGACGGCATGCTCTGGCCCGAGCAACCGATGTACTTTCAACTCCTCTTTGCGCTCGACCGCGTGAAGGCTCTGGCGCCTGCCCACCCTGAATGGGCTACGAAGCAGCCGTTTGCCTCGCTCTTGAGGGGTGACGTGAAAGCGGCGCTCGCGGGTGGGGAACCCGCGATAGTCGAGATCGTGATGGCGACTCATGCGGGCACCACCACCGAGGAGTTCGATGCACTCGTGCGGGATTGGATCGCCACCGCGAGACATCCAACGACAAAAAGGCTTCTGACCGAGATGGTCTATCAACCGATGCTTGAACTCCTGACCTACCTTCGCAAAAACGACTTTAAGACCTTCATCGTCTCCGGTGGAGGCATTGAGTTTATGCGGCCGTGGGTGGAAACGGTGTACGGCATCCCCCCCGAGCAGGTCATCGGAAGCAGCATCAAGGTGACGTACGAGATGCGAGATGGCAGACCGGTGCTCGTTCGTCAGCCCGCCCTGAACTTTATCGATGATAAAGCAGGCAAACCGGTTGGCATCCACCTCCATATAGGCCGCCGTCCGATCGCTGCGTTCGGGAACTCCGATGGAGATCTTCAGATGCTCGAGTGGGCGACACTCGGCGCTCGCCCCGGCTTCGCCCTTATTCTTCACCACACCGATGGTGAGCGGGAGTGGCGATACGATCGAGAGTCGAGCGTTGGTCGACTCGATAAGGCGTTGGCAGCAGCGGGTGACAACGGCTGGACCGTGGTCGACATGAAACGGGATTGGAAGGTCGTGTATCCGTTGCTATCGAAATGACCCACCGGTAGGTCCGTGGCGAGACGACATCCGGCCCGATCACATCTTCCTTGAAAAAGGCCGCGCTCTGGGGCTCTTTTCGTCTACCCCGGCGATGGCGAGAGGTCCCCCCAGTAGCGTCCCCCGTTGCTTGCGGGGCGTGCGCGTAGCGGCGTAGACTCGAGCCGAAAACGTCTCCGCGTGCAGGGTTCAGATGGCAGCTACCTCTTCTCTTGAAAAACATACAACCGATCCAAAGGTGTGGATCGCAGTGTTCCTAATCCTACGACTCGTCTCGATAGGCTTCCCCGATCTCCTCGTCGAAGAGGCGTACTACTGGCAGTACGCCGCCCATCTCTCCCCCGGCTACCTCGATCATCCCCCCGCGGTCGCGGTGCTTATTCACCTCGGCACCGCGCTCCTCGGCCACAACGAGTTCGGGGTACGTATCAGCGGGGTGGTCTGCTGGGTAATCGCAGCTTTTTTTATCTATAAGCTCACAAGCGCCATATTCACCCCGCGCGCAGCGACGGCCGCGCTCGCTCTTTTCGCCGCGCTCCCCTTCTTCTTCGGCTCCACCTGGATGATGACCCCCGATGCACCACTGGTTGCGTGCTGGGCGGGCGCGCTCTATCTGCTCTACCGCGCACTCGTTGTTCAAAGCCTTAACGCCTGGTGGGGCATCGGACTCGCTCTCGGGTTGGGGATGCTCTCGAAATATACCATCGCACTCCTCGGGCTTTCGACCGCGGTTTTTATGCTCGTCGATCCTATCGCCCGTAAACAGTTCCTCTCACCACGCCCGTACCTAGCCGCACTCGTCGCGGCACTCGTATTCTCACCGGTGATCTATTGGAACTACACCCACGATTGGGCCTCCTTCACTTTTCAGGGCTCGCGTCGACTTGAGGAGAAGAGCGAGTTCTACCTTCACATGCTCCTTCTCGATATGCTCGTCATCCTCACCCCGATCGGTATCGCCGCGGTGTGGCGGGGATTTAAGGCTGCACCGTTCCCCTTTAAGGACACTCGCTCGAAGCTTTTTCTTACCGTCATGACGTTCGTGCCGGTCCTCATTTTTCTTTTCTTTAGCCTCTCGCGGGAGACTCGGATTAACTGGACCGGGCCGGCGTTCTTAGGGGCGCTTCCCGTACTCGGATACTCCCTCTCCGAGGCAACGAGCCTGCCGCGTCTCTTCAGCCGGGGGTGGCGGATCACGCTACCGGTGCTCGCGATTTTTTACTCAGTCGCACTCACCTATATCGGGCCCACGATCCCAGGGGTACCGTACTCGAAGAAGCTTCACAAATTCGTTGAATGGGATGATCTGGCGAGGCAGCTCAACGGGATCGCCCGAGAGGTCAAGGACTCCACCGGCGAAACCCCACTCCTGATCGGGATGGATAAACATTACATCGCAAGCGAACTCGCCTTTTATACGAAGAAGCTCACACTCGCGGATCCGACCGCCCTTCCCCTCGAGGTTGGTGGACGAAACATCTTTGGGCAACCGAGCCTCATGTATCGTTTTTGGTCACCGGCTGTCGTTGCGGAGGGTCGCACCCTTATCCTCGTCAGCCGCACGAGGAGTGACCTCGAGTTTCCGGAGATCGCCGCCCAAACCGAGCATCAGGGTGCGATCGGTGAGGTAACGAAGCGTCGCGACGGACAACCGGTTGGCAGCTACTACTATCGGGTCGTCCGGGGATATCGAGCTTCTCACGCGGAGCAGCTGTAGTTTGGGGAAAAGGGGGTTGCGGCCGCTACCATCGGCCAACGCAGCGCCCTGGAGGAGCTGGTGGACGGAGGACCTCTGTCCCCATGCAGGATTCCAGCCACGTCATCGTACCAACCACACCGGCAGCATGCCGTGGCCCACGACGGTGAAAAGCCACCCACCCCGCTCGATGGAGGAGAATTAACCCTTATTACTAAAGTTCGAGCGCTCCTCGGCCGACCTGGGGATGTCACTAAGGGTTAAGCATGGCGCGACTCCTCGGTATCTTACTAGTAACTCTCACCGTTATAGCGGCATCTCCAATCCGACCTGTCTATGCGCAAAGCGACGCAGAGGGTTTCGAAGTAGGCGGAAGGCTTATCTATCGATCGGGCAGATGCCGCGATGGAGCACGTCCGCCCTCCACCCTATCGTTTCTTTTCCGCGTTGCCGTACAGAATCGCACCGCAGTGGCGACATTTCCCATGTATGGGTCGACCGGCCGAGTCGTGCGCGGAGCGAAGGGCGGACAAACTCTCCCTCTACAGGCCGTCTACAAATACAGGAGTGGAGGCACAGAGACGAATACTCTTTATTTGGAGGATTGGAATAGGAGGACGCTGCGGGCCACTTGGCGTGTCGTGGCCAAGGGATTTGAAGAGGAGGAGGAGAACTGCACCCTCCTTTACAGTGGGACCCTGAGGAAGAAGTAGATTATGCGACGAACGACATCTCCTTTAAGCCTCCTGCTTCTACTCTCAGCGTCCCTACTTTCAGCGTTGGCGCACGCTGATATACCTCTCTGCCCCCCCGAGCCAGGTGAAACTCAAGCTTCCGTGCCTTTCGCGCTCGAGGCGCTCGATATACGCTATCCAGAGACAACCGTATTCGTCGCCCCGCCACCGAACGTCTGTGTCAGTCCTCGTTCCTTACCGAACACTACGCTGTTCACTTTTGGCATCGTTACCGATGGGCTGACGACGATGGAGCTCGACCCCGTACTTCCTCCGGGAACAGCGATACGACTCACCATACGGCACACTCGGGGCAATAATTTTGCTTACGGTCACATCTCGATTAAGGGCGCCGATGGTTCGTTATACAAGCACGAGGATAATAACGGCGCACGAGAGCGCCTCACCGTGCTCGCTAAAACCGGGCATTTCCGCCCGATAACATTCGGTTCTCCGTGTAGTCAAAACGATCCATTTACCTCGTTCGCAGAGCTAAGCGTGGTGCTTAATCGCATTCGGGGCGAATATTACGAGTATTCAACTCCGGGCTTCTCCATCACCGATGGCCCCCCGACGGGCTTTCAGGTCGAGTTTCCTCGCGACGATCCAAGCGATGTGGCCGGATACTTCACCGCTCGGGTGATCCTCCGTGCATGCCCACGTGAGGACTCCCCCTTCGATGCGAAACACGAAACCTTCTATTCAATCGGGGATATCAAAGAGATCTTCAAACACTCTAACTCCATACTCGCCATCACCCCGGAAATGGCTCGCTTCTTGATAAAACCGATCCTGATGAAAGAGGAACGGGGCCAGATGAAGATCATCGGATTTAACTGGCGGTGGAGTTACGGGGAGAAAACGAGCCTCGATGGGTTACCGACATCCGACAAACCTACCGGCGTCGTGTTGTCAATCCTAGCGAAGGCTTTGACCGAGAATTTTCGTTAGTCCTCACCCCACTCCGTTTTTTCGTAGTATCGGTGAGGAACATTTTTGGGCCGATCAGCCCCGCCCCAGCGATTTCCAGGAACGCTGGTAGTTCGTGATCCCTCGGTTATCCCCAAGTGAAGAAACTTTGCTTCGTCACTAAAATCTGAGGGTAACGGGCCAAGACCATTTACCTTGGGCACCAGCCCTCCCCACCTCAGCCAACGCTCGACCGATATCGCGGGCTATGGTATCGTCCAGCCGGTTCATTGGCGTAGTCCATAGCACGAACTCATCGACGGCCAACCGTGGTGGGCTCAAAGAGCCCGTGTCTAAAGCGGGTGTCCTTCTGGTTCGCGCATCCGAGCCGAACGAGGATTGAAAGTTTGGAGAGGTGCATACGTGCAGGGCCCTCCTCTCGAGCAGGAGCAAGACCAGCGCGATTGGGTGTCGACGGAGAATTTGGCTGCTCGGACGTCGGTACCCTTCTTTGAATCAAGACAGCAGTCAGGTAGCCCCGGGTATGCTCGATATTATCATCGCTAACCTCACCTCGCCGATGATTCTCGCGTTCGCCCTCGGGATGTTCGCGGTTCTCGTCAGAAGCGATCTCAAGTTTCCCGACGCGCTCTACACATCTCTATCGATGGTGCTTCTTCTCGCCATCGGTCTCAAAGGCGGTGTGGCGATGCGAGAGAGCGGCTTAGAGACCGTGCTTGAGCCGCTCCTGGTCACGTTGTTGCTTGGCATCATTACCCCCATTACTGCTTACAACTTCGCTCGCCGGGTCTCTCGACTCTCGAGGGCGGATGGTGCGGCTCTCGCGGCCCACTACGGCTCGGTATCGGTGGTCACTTTTATTGCCAGTCTCTCTTTTCTTGAGAGAATGGGGCGCCAGCCTGAACCCTTTATGGCGGCTCTCGTCGCCGCTTTGGAGGTGCCGGCAATCCTCATTGCCCTGCTGCTTTACAAGGCACGCGAGGGGAAGGGAGTGCCGCTTTCAAAGGTTTTTCATGAGATCGTCGCCGGGAAAAGCATCGTCCTCTTGGTGGGTGGGGTGCTGATCGGCTTCATCACCGGGAAGGCCGGCTTTGCGAAGATAGCACCCTTCTTCGAGGGGCTCTTTCCCGGCCTCCTCGTCCTCTTCCTTCTCGAGATAGGACTCGTCTGTGGCAGCAGACTCAAGGACCTCCGTAAAGCCGGTGCCGCGATCGTTCTTTTCGGAATCGTCGTGCCGCTCGCCCACGCCGTCCTCGGTGCTGTGGCCGGGGCTCTCGGGGGGCTCTCGGTGGAAGGTAGTTTCGTTCTCGCCACGATGGCGGCGAGCGCCTCCTACATCGCCGCGCCGGCGGCGGTGCGTATCGCCCTGCCCGAGGCAAATCCGGGGTATTACGTCACGGCGTCGCTTGCGGTTACTTTTCCTTTTAACCTTTCACTCGGAATTCCGTTATACTTTTCGATGACCCAGATTATCTACGGATACCTATGACCGTTACCACCAAAAAGCGGACCCTCGTCACCATCGTCTCCGAGTCGCTGATTGAAGGTCGCCTGATAGAAGCGATCATCGGGCTCGGAGTGAAGGGCTACTCGGTCAGCGCTTGCCGCGGCGACTCGATTGGCACTATCCGGGCGAGCGAGTGGTCGGGCGATAATATACAGATTCAAACGTTGGTGAATGCCGAGCTTTCAGACAAAATTCTAGCGATGCTTCAACGTGACTTTCTAGGCACCTACGCTCTGGTAGCATTTCGTACTGAAGTCGAAGTTTTGAGAGCTGAGAAATTCGAGTAGACCACTTTGAGCTCGTTGCACCACTATTAATGCGACTCCCTCGAACGGGCTGTACTCACCTATTTCTTCCGGTACACCGCCCGTTTAATCGAGTTTTTGTTGCCGGCATAGTCAGCGGCGGTCGCCTCCAAGAGGTGGGGGCCGAACGGTAGTTTCGAGGTATTCAACGAAATCTGACACGACGTCACATTGAGGCAGGTCTTCCGCAGCACGCCGTTGAGACGGATCCGAATACTGGCTACCCCACTTTGCGAATCGGTAGCGCTGACTTTCACGGTAAGTTTAGTCCTAAACGTTGCTCCCGCCGCAGGTCTATTGAAAACAGCAGTCGGCGGAGTGATATCGGCAAGCGGCGTCGGACTCGCGAGCGGTGTCGCCGTCGGCAGAGGTGTGGCGGTGCTTGTCGGAACCGGGGTTGAGGTAGCGGCCGGTGTCGCCGTAGGTTGCGGGGTCGCTGTGTGAGTCGGTAACGGGGTCGCGGTCCTCGTTGGTGTAGCCGTCACCGTTGGTAGCGGCGTCGCGGTGTTGGTTGGCAACGGGGTTGGTGTTCTCGTCGGCGTGGCCGTCGCGGTGGCAAGCGGTGTTGGAGTCCGGGTCGGCGTCGCGGTGGCCGCTGGTGTTGCGGTCCGCGTCGGAGTTGCCGTTGCGGTCGGAAGCGGTGTTGGTGTGTGGGTCGGTGCCACCGTCGGCGTGCGGGTCGGCGTTGCCGTCGCGGTGGGAACCGGCGTCACCGTAGCAGTCGGAATCGGAGTCGGTGTCGGTGTCGGCAGCCCCTGGGTCGCACTCTGATCGTCCGAGCCATCGAGCTCACGGAGGAATTGCAGGAGATCATCGCGGTCGCTCGGGGCAAGATTAAGAACCTGCCGGTGCGCCACCGCCAGCGCCCTAAAGCCCGCATGGCGGACAGTTATCTCATCGATATTTGTCCAATCAGGAAACGAGAGATCGAGCGTATTCGTTAGTCCCGCCTGAAGAGAGGTCTGAACCGTCACCGTACGGAACACGTTCATCGCCCAGCCGGGCTCATTTGGGGTTACCGGAAGATTCACGCTCAGCGGTGCCCCTCCGTTCACCACGAGGGCCGCGCTACCTGCCTGTGCTTTGCTGTAGCGAATCTCTATCTCAGCAGCACCACCACCCGGGCCACCATCCAGGTTGCTGAAAACGAGGCGCCCCGGCCCTTGGATAGCCGTGCCGTGGTGAGCTGTGCCCCCGTAGATCATGGTAACCGGTGATCCACTAAGCCGCTGACTCGCGTTCTCAGCCTGTAGCTTTATGCCCCCGGTCATCGAGAACACATCGGCGAGAGTTGGGGCCGAGCCATCATGCAGGTAAGGCCCCGACTGAAACACCGAAAAGAGCGTTGGTGTATCTATCCCGGTCAGAGCTGCGCCCAAACGATTTCCCGAGGAGTTGCTCAAAGTTCCGACGTTGTGGAGTAGCGACGACTGAAGCTGACTATCGGTCAAGCGCGGGACCGCATGGCACGAGTGGCAGTTCTCCATCGCAAAGATATACATCCCCCGCTCCCCCGCCGCCGTCCTGGTTCCATCGGCGTTACGATGGGGGCTCCGGGGTTGCGACGCTACCCCAAGCGAGCGAACATACGCGGCGAGCGCATCAAGCTCAACACTGCGGCCAGCTTTGGGGGTGCCCAGGGGATCGGCGGTTGCGGTGAAGTCGGCGGCACTCATGAAGCCACGCCCCCCGAATGAATTGCGGATATCGTTCTCGAAGTCCTGTATTTCGTCGAAATTGGCGCTCCAGTGTATCCGACCATGCGCCGTACCACCTCGCCCCCGCAGGTCGGTCGTATTACGGAGCCCCTCGCCCCGGTCAGTGAAGTCAAAGGTCTGCCCGTCATGGCCCCCGCCGATATGACAAGTAGCGCAGCTGATATAGCCTTCGAGGCTCATCCGGTTCTGACCGAGCGAGCTTCCGTTGTCAGAGGCATCATAGAAGATCTGTTGACCCAGCCGTTCCGTCGCATTAAGGCGATCGAGGGAGGTCGTCGTGATGTCGATCGCACTCGGCGTCCCGATGCCGCCGGCGAAGAACTCAGCGAGATCAAGCCGTGTTACCGTTCGATCGGTGAAATTCTGAACGTATAATCGGTCCCCTCCGATGACGAGACCTTGGGGTGCCTTTCCCACTCCGAGTCGGGCGATCGGCGAGACGATGCTCGTCGTTGGCTGGAGGATATCGTATACCGCCACGAGGTTATTTCCCTGTACCGTGAGGAACATGTAATCGCCGAGCGGCGAATAGGCGATCGCGGTCGGTGAGTCGCTGTTGTCAATATCGCGCCGACCCGCAGTGTTCTCCATATTCGTGGCAAGATTGATCTCTGAAATTCGGGCCCGGACCGTGTGCTCGGGGGTTAAGCTTTGCCCACTCTTATACAGCCCTCGATCGACGTTCGGCATCGAGTGCGCCACAACGGCCCGTTGCCCATCACGACTAATCGCTATTCCCGCGAGGTAATTCGGAAGCCCCCGCCCACCACCACTGTTTTCAGTCGTCAGGATATCTTGGCGGAGGGCAATAGTGCCGACGAGCTGTAACGCGGACGAGATATCAACATTCCAGATCTCTCCCCGGCGACTAAGCGGACTTGAGATAAAACGGGTCACATAAGCGCGCGTCCCGCTACCGTTGATGGCGATCGCCCGTGCCGTCGCTCCGAGGACCAAAGCTGCTGTCTGCACTCGCGTCGATGGATTGAAGCGAAGGAGCTGCCCCTTCCCATACGTCGTAACAAATACCGCCGTCTTCGCTGGATTAAGAGCGATACCGAACGGTCCGCTGCCGTACGGAAGCTGTATCGTCTGGCTTATCGACCCGTTTGCTCCCACGATAGCGATGCGGTCGGTGCCTTGAAGAGTGACCCACCCATTACCAGCGCTGTCTATCGCTACGTTCGCCGGCTTACTACCCACGCCGAGTGGAACCTCTTGAACAGCGTTGTTTCCACCGATGATCGATACCGAATCGGAATCAGGATTCACTACCCAGGTGAGGTTCGAGGCCGGATTGTACGCGATGGAGCTGGAGTTTGTGGGAGGGGTCGCACTCGGGGGGGTTGTGACCGTCACGACACGACGTCTCGTCTGCATCGCGCCTTGGGTGTCACGAACAAAGATCACCGCCTCGTAATGCCCACTCGCGGTATAGGTGTAGTTGAAGGACGGGGAGCTTCCCCACTGGCTTGATTGACCATCACCGTACTGGATTCGATACTGAAGCGGGCCCTGCTCCGGGTCAGTCGCGCTCGCCGAGAGGGAAACAACCTGGTTCGGCAGCGCGGGATACGGACTCGCGGTGAAACTGCTGATTACTGGAAGTTGATTTCCCCCGGCCAGGTTGTTCCCGGTGGAGAAGCGGAACGTATACGGCACCATGACGTTTCCGGGCACATCACGGATACCGCCGATAAAGACCTCATACGTTGTATTCGGCTGGAGATCGTTGTTCGGTGTGACGGTCAGATACCCTTGGTGGTTAAGAAAATGAGTGGTCGCTACCGGCGCTCCAGCGACACCGTTGATGATCGGACGGATGGTAAATGTCTGACCATCCACCAAGTCCTCGGTACGTAAGGTCTCCTGAATAATGAATGAGACCGGAGCACCAACCGGATGATTTGTCGCGTTCGGACGGGGCTCGTGCCACGCCACCGACGGGGGATTCGTATCAGGAGCGCTCTGATGAGCCCAGAGCGAAAAGGTATTCACCCCAGCGAGGAGCACCGAGTTCCCAACCGGTAGACTGTACTGGTTACCGGGAGTAAATCCGGGCATAGAGAAGGTTCGCTCGACGTTCCACGTGTTCATGTCGATCTTGAAGCGATCCATGAAGACCTTATCGTCTTGAGCGCGCGCGTACCCTGAGTCAGCAAGCTCAGGAGTCTCCCGATCGGCCACGACGAACATGTTTTCCGGATCGGTGATATCGGCGACGATGTAGCGTCCCGCGGTTCCAGCAGCGTTCGACCGAGCGGGCATAAACGCGTACAGACGGTTGTTTGCCGCTAGGATAAGAGGATGGTAGCCCCCAACGGGCGCCGAAAGCCGACCAACAAGGGTTGGCGGCGTATCGGGTGAATTGAAGCTCGCGCTGAGATCGTAAACCGAGATGCCGGTATTATTCGCCGCACCGATAAAGTAGAGATATTTACCGAGCAAAAAGGGAAACCCTGGGTTCCCGGTGAGGCCGATATGATTCCAACTCGTAATCCGTTGGTTGCGCTTATACACCGTCCCGATATCGGTCGTTGGACCGTACGACCAATAAGTTCGAAGGCTGAATGGTTGGAACACGACGTTCGGCCATTCCCCTTGCTCGGTCTGATAAAAGTAGAAAGGATCCTGAGGGAGGTTTGTCAGAAGCTGGGTCGCCGGATCAACCCGCCAAGTATTCGACCAGAGCGGCGCGCCACCACCAAAGCCGATCAGTTTATCGCTCCGCTGACCGTATCCGTGGCAGTTCTGAACAGAGCAGAAAGCCATACTTGGAAGGAGGGTCTGGATAGGATTTGACGGATTCGCCAGATTCCATTGATACGACGCGGGATTGGAGCCCCCACCGAGCATCGGGTTCGTTAGGAACATACCTTGGTGGTAGGCGATTACCGAAATCCGCCCGTTGGTGGAAACAAGGGGTGAGTAATCCGCGATAAGCTGCCCTGCCGTGCGGGGGATGTTGGGAATGCCCTGCGCCAACCCTAAAAGCGGAGCTGTGGAGAGGAGTCCACCCAAAAACGCCGCCACTGCTCTAGATGGACAGCGAACAAACCGACTTAGAACCTCGAAGAACACCTGACTAAACCTCTGAAGATACGCGGACCGATTATTCTCATGCGCTCAGGCCTCAAGCCCATGGGCTTGAAGAAGACGCTGCACTCGTTGAGCGCCCCTCTAAAAAGCGTGCAAATTGCGCGCCACTTTCATCATCTAAAAATATCCCTCTGGGAACCAAACTCTCGGCTCAGTGATATCAGCGTCATAGCCTGATTCGGGCAGATGGTAGGAATTATTCGTAGCCATCCCTCTTATGGTCTTTAGTTCCACTGCGTATGCACGCGCTGCAAAGCCTCCTCGGGAATCCCTCACCTGTCCCTGATCATACGGAAATACCCGTTCCCACTCAGGAAAACACTCAAGTTTCGGGAAAGCCGCGACGACCTAAACGGTGCACCTGTCGGGGATTTTTTTAGCGGGGAACTATGCCGGGTCTAGCATCTCTTGATCGTACGATACCGATTCTTGTAGTTGATGATTTCGCAGCGATGCGGAAGGTCGTCAAGACCTGCCTCAAGCAGCTCGGCTTTGAGAACATCATCGAAGCTGAAGACGGCGCGAAAGCGCTCGAGAAACTTCAGAACGGCGAATACAAGCTCGTCATCAGCGACTGGAATATGCCCAATATGATGGGACTCGACCTCCTCAAAGCTGTCCGTGGAGACGCAAAGCTCGCCAAAGTTCCGTTCGTCATGGTTACAGCCGAGGCGCAGAAAGAGAACGTGATGGAAGCTGCGAAGGCGGGGGTCTCAAATTATATTGTTAAACCGTTCTCGGCCGACCAGCTTAAAAGCAAGCTCGAGGCGGTATTCGCGGGAGTGCCGTAAGGCCCGGCTCATCTCTGAGCCCTGGTTGCAACTAACGCCGCAATAAGCACCAGCAACAAAGATGAAATAAAAAAGGCCCGATGGGACTTACCCACCGGGCCTTTCATCTGGCACTCTAAAAAGAGCCCTTACAACAGGCCAGCCAAAGACTCTAACGAGGTCTGGCTAATCCGATACTCAGCCTGCTCTTTCTGCGGCTCTTCATCACCCTCGACCTTAAGTTGGCGCTCCGCGTAATCGGAGACACCGGAACCAGCCGGGATGAGACGACCCATGATGACGTTCTCCTTCAATCCACGGAGCTGGTCGATACGTCCCGACACCGCAGCCTCGGTGAGAACCTTCGTGGTCTCTTGGAAGCTCGCTGCCGAGATAAACGAGTCGGTCGAGAGCGAGGCCTTGGTGATACCGAGAAGGAGCGGCTCGTAGGTCGCGGGCTTTCCACCCTCACCCACCACACGCTGATTCTCCTGCATCACACGGAAGCGCTCGACATGGTCTCCGGGGAGATACTGGGTATCACCGAAGTCATTAATCTTCACGCGCTTCAGCATCTGCCGCACGATCACCTCGATGTGCTTATCGTTGATACGCACACCTTGGAGCCGGTAGATCTCCTGAACCTCGTTGACGAGGTAAGCGGCAAGCGCCTTGACCCCCTCAATCCGCAGAATGTCGTGCGGGTTGAGCGCACCGTCGGTCAGCTGCTCGCCAGCCTTAACCCGATCACCCTTTTGAACCGCGATGTGCTTGGTCTTCGAGACCAAGTACTCACGTGGCTCACCGTGGTCCGGGTTAACAAGGATCTTACGCTTGCCGCGAGAATCCTCACCGAAATCAACGATACCATCGACATCGCTGACCTGCGCCGGATCTTTCGGCTTACGCGCCTCAAAGAGCTCGACGACTCGGGGGAGACCACCGGTAATGTCCTTGGTCTTGGTCGTCGCACGCTCACGCTTCGCAATGCCGTCACCAGCATCGATATCCGAGTTGTGCTCAACCGTGACACGGACACCGACCGGGAGGTTGTACACCCGGGTCTCGCCGTTTTCACCGTAGATCACAACGCGGGGGCGGAGATCCGTGCTCTTGTCCTTTGACTGCACGATCTCGCGCTCGACGAAGCCGGTTCGCTCATCGGTGCGCTCCTCCATCGTGTACTCGTTGATGTCCTGCCACTCGACGCGACCTGCGACATCTGAGAGAACCGGAATCGTGAAAGGATCCCACTCACTGATGAGCTGGCCTGCCTTCACCTCACCGCCCTCTTCGACCTTCAAACGCGCGCCGTAGACGAGCGGATGACGCTCACGCTCACGACCATCGTTCGGATCAACGACCACGACCTCGGCTTTGCGGCTCATCACCACCGAGGTACCGTCACGCCGACGGGCCAAGCGGTGGTTCTCAAGCTTAATCTTACCGGCATACCGAGCCTCAAGAGAGGTCTGCTCAGCTCGGCCAGACGCCGCACCACCGATGTGGAACGTACGCATGGTCAGCTGAGTTCCCGGTTCACCGATCGACTGGGCCGCGATAACACCAACTGCCTCACCAAGGTTAACGATATGTCCACGCGCCAAGTCACGACCGTAGCAGTGCACACACACGCCGCGTTCGGACTCACATGTGAGCACGGAACGAATCTGGACCCCATCGAGTCCGGCCGCGGTAATAGCCGCAGCGCGGGTCTCGTCGATCTCTTGATTACGCTCCACCAAGATCTCGTTCGTAATCGGATCCCGCACATCATCAGCCGCGACGCGGCCGAGGATCCGGTTCGACAACGACTCGATCTCCTCACCACCCTCTATAAGGGCTTCGATCAGGAGTCCCTCCGTTGAGCCACAATCGGTCTCGGTGATGATGCTGTCCTGGGCGACGTCGACGAGACGCCGAGTGAGGTAGCCAGAGTTCGCAGTCTTGAGCGCTGTATCCGCGAGACCCTTACGAGCACCGTGGGTTGAAACGAAGTACTGCAGAACGCTCAACCCCTCACGGAGGTTCGCCTTAATGGGCTGCTCGATGATCGAGCCGTCCGGTTTGGCCATGAGTCCCCGCATCCCCGCGAGCTGTCGAATCTGCTGACTGGAACCACGCGCTCCGGAGTCGGCCATGATGTAGATCGGGTTGAAGGACGGGCCACGCCGCGTCTCACCCTTATCCGCATCTTTAAACTCCTGGGACGAGATGTGATGCATCATGTCCTCGGCGATACGGTCACCAACGTCCGACCAGATATCGATGACTTTGTTATAGCGCTCACCGGCGGTGATTAGACCTTCCTGGTACTGATTGTCGATCTCGGCGACCTTCTTATCAGCATCCGCAAGCAAGGTTGCCTTCGCAGCCGGAATCGCCATGTCGTTGATACCGATCGAAATACCCGCCAGGGTCGCAAAACGGTACCCGATATCCTTGAGCCGATCGGTCAAGATAACGGTCGCTTTGTTCCCCGCAACGCGGAAGCATTCGTCGATAAGGTTCGAGATCTCCTTCTTCTTCATCACCTTATTGAAGTTCTCGAACGGCAACACCTTCGGTGCATACGATGCAAGCAGCACCCGACCTACCGTCGTCTCAACGAGCTTCCCATCGACGCGGCATTTGATTTTAGCCTGGAGATGGACCTCCTGAGCCTGCCACGCCATCCAGACCTCGTCAGGACCGCTAAAGATCTTACCTTCACCCGTTGCAAACGGTCGCTCGCGGGTCATGTAGTACAGACCTAGAACGATATCTTGGGACGGCACGATGATCGGCTTACCATGCGCCGGGCTCAGGATGTTGTTGGTCGACATCATCAGCACCCGGGACTCGACCTGGGCTTCAATCGAGAGCGGCACGTGTACCGCCATCTGGTCACCGTCGAAGTCGGCGTTGAAAGCCGTACACACGAGCGGGTGAAGTTGGATAGCCTTCCCCTCGATGAGCAGAGGCTCAAACGCCTGGATACCCAAACGATGCAGCGTCGGAGCTCGGTTCAAGAGAACCGGGTGCTCCTTAATGACCTCGTCAAGGATATCCCAAACGACCGACTTCTCCTTCTCAACCATCTTCTTGGCGCTCTTGATCGTGGTCACATAACCACGCTCCTCGAGCTTGTTGTAGATAAACGGCTTGAAGAGCTCGAGTGCCATCTTCTTCGGAAGACCGCATTGGTGGAGACGAAGCTCCGGCCCGACGACGATTACCGAACGGCCCGAGTAGTCCACCCGCTTACCAAGGAGGTTCTGGCGGAACCGTCCCCCCTTACCCTTCAACATATCGCTGAGGGACTTGAGGGGGCGTTTATTGGGACCCGTAATTGTACGGCCACGACGACCGTTATCGAAGAGCGCATCCACTGACTCTTGAAGCATCCGCTTCTCGTTGCGGATGATGATGTCCGGCGCACTCAACTCCATCAGCCTCTTCAACCGGTTATTACGGTTGATCACCCGACGATAGAGGTCATTCAGATCAGAGGTCGCAAAACGGCCACCATCGAGGGGCACGAGTGGACGAAGATCCGGAGGAATAACCGGGATGACCGTCAAGATCATCCACTCGGGGCGGTTGCCGCTCATCTGGAACGAGGTCAGCACCTTCAACCGCTTCGCAAGCTTCTTCTTCTTTGCTTCCGAGGTGACAGTTCTCATCTCAGCGCGAAGCTCAACACAGAGCTTATCCACCTCGATCTTCTTCAGCATCTCGAGGATCGTATCGGCTCCCATACCAGCCTCGAAGCCGGAACCGTACTCTTCACGCGCTTGGCGATATTCCTTCTCGGTGAGGAGCTCACCATACTCCAGCTCGGTCTTACCTGGATCGGTGACGATGAAACTCTCAAAATACAGCACCTTCTCGAGATCACGGAGAGTGATGTCGAGGACGGCACCGATACGGCTCGGAAGACTCTTTAGGAACCAAATGTGTGCGACTGGGCACGCAAGATCGATATGACCGATCCGCTCGCGGCGCACCTTCGACTGAATGACCTCAACACCGCACTTCTCACAGACAACACCACGGTGACGGAGCCGCTTGTATTTGCCGCAGATACACTCGTAGTCCTTTACCGGACCGAATATCTTCGCGCAAAAAAGTCCATCTCTCTCAGGCTTCAAGGTCCGATAGTTAATCGTCTCGGGCTTTGTCACCTCGCCGAACGACCAGCTCCGAATCTTCTCGGGGCTGGCGAGAGATATCTTGAGCGCGTTGAACTTAATCGGGTTCTTCGGCTTCTCAAAGAGACTAAACAGATCATCCATGGTTACCGTCCTCAGTTAAAGACTCTCAAAAATTCATTTTGGTGGGGGCCCTGCAAGGGGCCCCCACCCCACCACTCACCCCAGGCTACGACAACGTCGGGAGTGGAATTGCCGCCTTAGCATCAACCGGGGTTTCCTCGGTTGGCGCTAGCTCATCAGCCGTCTCGTCCTTCTCCTCAACGAGCTCGACATCGAGCGCTAAGGATTGCAGCTCCTTCATCATAACGTTGAAGGACTCAGGGAGACCCGGCTCAAGCACGTGTTCACCTTTGACGATCGACTCGTA
>JBILDU010000117.1:0-7976 GCA_044352465.1 Bdellovibrionota bacterium | reverse complement strand
GTGCAGGGCAAGGTCGCGTAACGACAGTCCGTTCGGACCACCGACCGACACAGTGTCGATAACGACTCGGGTGTCGGGGAGTATGGAGGTCTCAAGCTGTCCGAAGGTCACCGGGGCACCTGCTGCTTTACTCGCCGCTGCCTCGATTTGGGGTTTGAAACGCGCAATGAGGGCCCCCGCGTTCGAGAGGGCGTACCAGGTGGCACCGCCAACAAGACAGAGGATAAACACGAGGGCTAGGGCGAGCTTCTTCATCATAGGTAAACCTTCTGGGGCTATAAGGGACCCGATTCCGCGGTCGCACGTTGAGGGGCCGTTTCTACACCACTCTTCGATTAATCGTAAGCTATGAAAGTTGCATGATATTTTCAATTACCGTCCTTTGCTGGAGGGGGTAAAATAATATAGACTCCGGCCCTATGGCCACCCCTTCAGATTTTACCGCTTACCGCCGAATCCTGGTGCGGCTGCGCCCCTACCGGGGGGAATTCGTCCTCGCGCTCACCTGCATGGTTATCTTCGGGGCAACCGACGGGGGCATCCCGTTTCTGGTGAAGTATATCCTCGATGGGGTCTTCTCTCAGCAAGATAAAAGCCTGCTGTACCTGCTACCGGTTGTATTAGTCGTGTTCGCCTGTGTGCGGGCGGTCGGTGATTTCGGGCAGCAGTTTTTAATGTCGCGCGTCGGCCAACGGATCGGTCGCGATCTGCGCAACGACCTCAATCGCCATCTTCTGGCTCACTCCCCCGAGTTTTTTGTGCGCCGTTCAACGGCCGACCTGCTTGCCCGAATCACGAGCGACGTTCAGCTCGTACGAACCTTACTCACTGATTCGGTCGCAGCGATCCTGCGGGATTCGATTCGGATAGTCACCTTGTTAATCGCGGCGGTCTACCTCGATCCGGTCCTTGCACTCATCGCGCTCGTTGTTTTCCCGATCGGGATTTATCCGGTGTATCGCTTTGGCCGTAAGATGCGGCGCTTAAGTAAGCAGGGCCAAGATGGAGTAGGAACTCTCAGTGCGCGCCTCCAGGAGAGCATGGGGGGCAATCGAATCGTTAAGATATTCGGGCGTGAGAGTTTCGAGATCGAGCGATTTGAGCGCGAGAACAATGAGCTCACCGACACGCTTATTAAAGCCGAGCGGGTACGGGCGCTCTCCGGCCCGGTGAATGAGGTCCTCGCAAGCTTTGCGATCTGTGGGGTGATCCTCTACGGTGGATTTTCGGTGATCGGCGGGGTCAGAAGCCAAGGCGAATTTATCGCTTTCCTGCTGTCGGTGTTTCTTCTCTATGATCCTTTTAAAAAGTTAAGCCGGATTCATAGCGTCGTTCAACAAGGGATGGCCGGTGCGGAGCGCATCTTTGAGATCTTCGATGAGCAGCCTGCTATCGTCAATCCGTCGATGCCCGTAGCGTTAGGGCGCTCAAACACGATTAGGTTTTCAAACGTTTCTTACTCCTACGGGCGGGGAGATACCCTGGCGCTCCGAGATATAAATCTCACCGTGCCGGAGGGGAAGAAGGTGGCGCTCGTCGGCTTCTCCGGCTCGGGTAAAAGCACCTTGGTCGACCTCCTCCCGCGTTTTATCGCTCCGCAGCGGGGCACCGTAACGATCGGGGATGTCGACATCGCGAGAGTCGACTTGAAAGAGCTGCGGGCGCGCATCGGGCTCGTTGGTCAGCACACCTTTCTTTTCAACGACTCGGTCTACAATAATATCGCCTACGGGCATCCCGGGGCGACCCGCGAGCGGATCGAGGCAGCGGCCCGCGCGGCGTACGCCGATGGTTTTATTCAAGCATTGCCGAATGGATACGAGACGGTAGTTGGAGAAGGGGGCTTCGCACTCTCCGGTGGTGAGCGACAACGTATCGCCATCGCTCGCGCGATCTTGAAAGAGGCCCCGATCTTAATCCTCGATGAAGCGACAGCATCGCTTGATAATCGGGCTGAGCGCGAGGTTCAATCCGCGATCGAGGCGCTGGAGAAGGGTAAAACATCGCTTATTATCGCCCATCGTCTCTCGACGATCCGCGATGCCGACGTCATCGTGGTGATGCGTGAAGGGGTCATCGTTGAGGTCGGGAGCCACGCGGATCTGCTCCAACGTGAGGGTGAATACGCGAAGCTGCATGCCCTGCAATTCCGCGATCCGGCCACCGTGGTCGATCCGGATGAGGTCGTGATTAATTGAGCGGTGCATGACGACGATCAGTCACCGACTCTATGGTGGGGTCACCGCCGCTCTAGCGCTGACGGTCGGCCCTCTTTTTGCGCTGCACCCGCGGGGGCGCGCGCGTCTCGGTGAGCGTTTCGGTAACTGGGATCTGCCCGCACGTGAGTTTGTCTGGTTTCATGGCGCTTCGCTTGGAGAGATGAACGGCCTTATGCCGCTCATGCGGCGCTGGCGGAGCCATTTCCCCGCTGTGCCGATCCTGGTAACGGCGACCTCGACAACCGGCCTTGCACGGGCCGCTGAGGTTGCGGATGAGGTTCGTCTGGTACCCTTCGATCACCCTGTGTTCATCGAACGGGCGATCGGAGGTGCCACTTTCCGCGCATTTATCTTTGGTGAAACGGAGATATGGCCCGGCCTTTTGGGGGTACTTGAGCGGCGTGGAGTGCCGCGCTGGATGGTCAACGCTCGTATCGGGGAGCGGTCGTTGCGACGATACCGCGGATGGGCCGGACTCTTTGGCCCGGTGTTCGGCTCGTTGACCGCTGTCCACGCAAGTTCGATGGGCGATCGTGAGAGACTTATCGCCTGTGGCGTGCCGGAGGTACGGTGCTACGCCTCGGGGAATTCGAAGTACGATCTGGCGACTCGCGAAGTGAGCGTGATTGAGATCGAGGCGATGCGGCGCCGATTATCTCCCTCTGGCGCGCCGCTCTTGGTGCTCGGAAGTTTACGCCCCGGTGAGGAACGGTTTTGGTTTCCGGTGCTGCGGGAGCTTCAACATGCGCCCCTGGCGGTCGTTGTTGCCCCCCGACACCCCGAGAAGTTTGAGATGTTTGCGACCGAGTTGCGGCGAAGTGGTCTCGCCTTTCGGCGGTGGTCTGCCCCCGAGAGCCTGCCACCGGCTGAGGGGCTGGATGTGGTCCTGCTCGATACCTTGGGGGATCTCCCCGTCGTCTACCGCGTCGCTGACTTCGCATTCGTTGGTGGGAGTCTGGTTGATTGGGGGGGGCATAATCCCCTTGAACCAGCTCTCCTCGGTGTTCCGATCGGCACCGGCCCTTTCATGAGTTCGGTTGAGGAGATAGTGATTGCTCTCGATAACGGCGACGCACGAATCAAAGTCGAGACTCAGGCCGAGGTGCGGGCGCTCGTCGAGCGGGTGGTCCAGCGCGATGCGGGACTGCGTGAGATGGGGGACCGCGGTGGGGAGGTTGCGGTGCGGTTTCTCGGGGCGGCTGAGCGGGTTTTTGCCTCAATCGCCGCTTACCTTGAAGAGACGAGAGGTGGCGATGGCGCGTAAGCTACTCTCCCGCATCTACGGGTGTGCTACCCGATTACGTAACGTTGCATACGATCGGGGAATCGCCCCCCGTCACCGTGCCCCCGTGCCGGTGGTCAGCATCGGCAATGTCACCGCCGGAGGAAATGGAAAGACCCCCCTGGCGATATTTCTCGCACGCGAAATGGGACGGCGGGGGTGGCGGCCGGTGGTTGTCACCCGTGGCTACGGTGGCACCGTGGTCGGTCCGCACCAGGTCGGTGCTGACGATAGCCCTCGTAGCGTTGGCGATGAGCCGTGTCTGATGGCTCAGCACCACGGAATCGTCGTGGTCGTCGCGCGCGACCGGGTACGGGGGGCTGAGTTTGTAGCGCGGCAAGGATTGGGCGACTTGGTGATACTCGATGACGGGTTTCAACACCGCCGGCTGGAGCGCGACGTCGATATTGTAACGATCAATGTGGGGTCCGCCGAGGCGCGCGCCGCTTTCGTTAAGGGGGATCTCCTACCTCTGGGGATGTTTCGAGAGGATCGTCAACGCGCGCTTCGCCGGGCAGATATCGTTGTTTGCGCGGAGCGACGTCCTGACCCCGGCGGGGCCGCACCGGCCGAGGTGCTCAGCTGCTTGCCCCGGCATGTCACGGTGTATCGGAGTTTTCTGACCCCCCTTCCCGTGGTTGCTCACACCGATCGTACTCGGTCTTTACCACCGGGGAATGTGGTCGCCTTCTGCGCGATCGCGAATCCAGAGAATTTTTTTATGACCCTTGAGTCGGCCGGTTTCTCCCTCGTGGGTAAAAGGGTATTCTCCGATCACTACCACTTTTCGGAGAGCGATATCGCGACGTTACGGCGGGAGTATCCCGGTGTGCCGCTCGTATGCACCGAAAAAGATAGCTTGAAGCTCGGTGGGACGAGCGAGGATATCTTTATCCTCGGAATTGAAACCAAGGTGTATCCAAGCGATGCTTTTTTAAGCCAGATCGACCGTAAACTCCGCGAGCCAAGGAAGGGAACCGTATGACTCAGTTTTCATCTTCACACACCTCCGCCTCACCGCAGAGCGCTCAACCAAAGAAGCGCGGATGCTTCTTCTACGGCTGTATCACCGTTATTGTCTTCGCGCTGGGGATTGTCGTGGCGATGTGGCTCTTCTTCTCTCAAGTGGTCCGGCCGTTTTTCGGGCAGTACGCCAGTGAGCAAACGGTCGCGTTAGCCCCTTCGGCGGTTACTCCGGAGCTGATAGCAACAGTCGAAACACGGGTGCGTGCGTTTGCCGAATCGATCGCGGCGCATCGCCCCACCGAGCCTCTGGTGCTCGACGAAAGGGATCTCAACGCATTGTTAGCGCATCTCCCGCAGATGGCTCCAATCGCCCAGTATTTGCGGGTCTCGATTCAGGAGGATCGCCTGCGCGGAGAGTTCGCGCTGCCACTTGACGGTCTCGGGTACGCTGGCAAGTTCTTGAACGTGAGTGGCATATTCCGCGCATCGCTCGAATACGGGCTTCTCTCGCTCACGGCGGAGTCCGCTACGGTCAACGGCGAACCGTTATCTGAGAGCGTCGTCGCTGAATTGCAGCGCCAGAATTTAGCCGCGGATCTCTTGCGGAATCCCGAGGTGGCAAAGGTGCTGCGCGAGCTGAAAGCGATCGAGGTCAGTGGTGGTCGAGTCATCGTAACCCCAAAGTAGGGGACGCCGTGGGCAGGTTTTCGGCTTTATTCGCCAGGAAACAAGGCTTCCCCGACCTTCCCCGTTTTGATAAACTTTCGGTTGATTTAATAAGGATCGCCCATGAACTCCGCTGAAATTCGTCGTCGCTACCTTGAGTTTTTTAAACGCCACGGCCACCGAGTCATCCCCTCAGCCTCACTTATTCCGGAGAACGATCCGAGCACCCTCTTCGTATCCTCGGGGATGCAACCCCTCGTTCCGTACCTCCTTGGCCAGCCCCACCCCGAGGGGCAGCGTTTGGTGAACAGCCAAAAGTCGTTCCGCTCGCAAGATATTGAGGAGGTCGGTGATAATCGCCATACGACCTTCTTCGAGATGCTCGGAAACTGGTCGCTCGGTGATTATTTCAAAGCAGAGCAGCTTCCGTGGGTGTTCGAGTTTCTCACCCAAGAGGTGGGCCTCGATCCGAAGCGGCTCTTCGTTAGTGTGTATGAGGGCAAGGGCGATATCCCGCGCGATACGGAGGCGATCGTGCTGTGGAAGGAGATCTTTGCCCGCGTTGGGATAGAGGCGCGGGAGGAAGAGCGGATCTTCGCTTACCCAGCGCGGAAAAACTGGTGGTCTCGCTCGGGCGAGCCTGAGAATATGCCCCCGGGAGAGCCCGGTGGTCCCGACAGCGAGATCTTCTTTGAGTACTCACAGATAGCGCACGATCCGAAATACGGCGAGGTGTGCCATCCGAACTGTGACTGTGGTCGGTATGTGGAGATCGGCAACTCCGTCTTCATGCAGTATCAGAAGCAGGCTGATGGAAGCTTAAAGCAGCTTGCCCAAAAGAATGTCGACTTCGGAGGGGGGCTTGAGCGTATCGTCGCGGCAACGCTCAACGAGCCGGACGTCTTTAAGATCGATACCCTGAGACCTCTGGTCGAGCTTATCGAGAGTGGATCGGGTAAGTCGTACGGGTCTGACGAGGTGTCTACCCGGGCGATGCGGATTATCGCAGATCATATTCGCGCCGCCGCGATGATGATGGCTGATGGGGCGATGCCGTCCAATAAGACTCAAGGTTACGTTCTCCGGAGACTCATTCGGCGCGCCATTCGATTTGGACGGGTATTACAGGTGAAGCCCGGTTTCGTTGCCACCTTGGGCGGCAAGGTGCTCGAGCTTTACGGCGAGACCTATCCGGTTTCGCCGGAACGGGTGGCTGAGATAGTAAAGACCCTCCAAGTCGAGGAGTCGAAGTTTCAGACGATGGTCGAGAAGGGACTCAAAGAGATAGAGAAGATCGGCCAACTCACCGGAGCCGCAGCATTCAAATTGTTCGAGACATATGGGTTCCCGTGGGAGATGACTGAGGAGATCGCCCGCGAGCGGGGTCAGACAGTGGTTCTGGGTGAGTTTGAAGAGGAGTTCAAAAAACACCAAGAGCGCTCTCGCACCGCAGCTAAGGGGATGTTTAAGGGAGGCATGGCTGACAAGAGCGATGAGGTCGTGAGGCTTCACACCGCGACCCATCTCCTCCACCAAGCACTCCGGACAACTCTGGGGGTTCATGTTCAGCAGAAGGGGAGCAACATCACCGCCGAGAGGCTCCGTTTTGATTTCTCCCACAGTGATAAGTTGACCCCTGAGCAACTCCAAAAAGTGGAGGAGATGGTCAATGTTCAGATCGGGCGGAGTTTGAAGGTCTCGTGGGTCAACTCAACGTATAACGACGCCATAAAAGATGGCGCGCTTGCCTTCTTCGGGGAGCGCTATCCGGAAAACGTGAAGGTCTACTCAATCGGCGACTTTTCGAAAGAGATCTGCGGTGGTCCTCACGTTGAAGATACGGCGGTGATGGGACGTTTCAAGATCGCCCGCGAAGAGTCGTGTGCGGCGGGAACGCGGCGGATTTACGCGACCCTCGAAGCGAAGTAGCTGCGTGAGACACCGCACTCCGGTGATGGAGTGTGCCCGGAGCTACTCTCGCGATGGGCTGCGGCCATCTTGGCAGCGCATGACCTTGCCCCCTAATTCTAATTTGTACCAGCGATACGTTGGTTTTTTCCGATGAGGTTCTCTCTTCAACACATCAGGTGTTCAGCCTCCCTGGGGGGTATAATCCTCCCTCGTTTTGATTGAGTCTTAGTTAATCCAACTTCTCTCCATGACGAATGGACCTATCGCTGATGGGGTATAGACTCGTTGGGAAATCCCAATAGAGAGGGGCCAATATACGAACATTTCGTGGAGTCAGGTGACCGGGAGATGCGTTACCGACACGGCTTGAGCACCAAGTCCTTATTCACGAAGATCGAGAACCGTTTTGCCGGCTCGATTTCGATAGTGGGCTTAATGTTAAGACTCTTCCTCGCTAACTGTTGCCCATCATCGTCGACATTCATCGCAAATCCTAACCCTCGATTATGGGGCCACATTTTTTGGATTTGTCCGATTATGGGGCCACATTTTGGTGGTGACCTTGATTATCGAGCCACAAAATCACGAAACATTTTTCGAGGGATGTCTGCCGAGCTGAAAGATACGGCTTATGAGCCAGTCCTTTGAGCCGTTATTCGGTCAAAGTCCTACCCTCGATTATGGGGCCACATTTTTTGGATTTGTCTGCTTTTCCCCTGTACCGGGGCTACTGCTCCCCTGGCACCAGTACTAGCGGGACACGACCATCCGATTCCACCCTGCGCCGGGGCTATCCATGCCGCACGGTGCTGGCCCAGGGGCGCCCCATCATTCCACACCAAATACCTCTATCTGCCCCGAGTAGCCCCGGTACAGAGGGCAACATAGGGCTATTATAAAGCGGTTCCCAGTTCGAGGGATGCCATCGATTA
>JBILDU010000116.1:0-8034 GCA_044352465.1 Bdellovibrionota bacterium | reverse complement strand
TGGAGATCTACGCCCTTTAAGGCGTGTGCCTCCCCCCGCAGCGGGGGAGGAAGCCGCTGTCTACGGTATCGTGGGGGGAGAGCCGATGGGGCTCATCAGGTGGAACGGTTCAGGGTGGCGCATCGTGGTGAACGTCACTGGGCCAGGTGAAGAGAAGCGCTCAAACAGAGAGAAGGGGGATTAGACTATGCCAGCCTTAGTCGTTATCGGTGCCCAATGGGGGGATGAAGGAAAAGGGAAACTCGTCGATTACCTTACTTCGGGAGCTGACTTCGTCGCCCGTTTTCAGGGGGGTAATAATGCAGGGCACACCCTTGTCGTTGATGGTGTCAAAACCAAGCTCCAGCTCGTGCCGTCAGGAATCCTGCGGGAACAGACGCGGTGTGTCATCGGGGCCGGGGTTGTTGTCGATCCCAATGCGCTGATCAACGAGATACGAAACTTACGAGGTGCGGGCGTCGCCGTGACGCCGGCCCGCCTCGTCATCGACCGGGATGCCCACCTCATCTTGCCTTACCATATCGCCCTTGATAACGCGCGTGAGGCGCGGGCGGGGAAGAATAAGATTGGAACCACGGGCCGAGGCATCGGGCCTGCCTACGAGGATCGCGCGGGACGATGCGGGGTCCGCTTCGCCGATCTTTTCTTACTGGATGAGCTGAAGCTCCGACTTGCCGATCTCGTGGCCCAAAAAAATGACTACCTGGCAAAGGTTCTTGGTGCCGATTCGATCGATTTTAATACGGTGTGGGAGAGTGTCGAGCAGGCTGTGCGCGAGCTCAAGGACTATGTCGGCAACGTGAGTCTCATTTTAGATGGTGCTCTGAAGAGTGGTTCAAAGATAGTTTTCGAGGGGGCGCAAGGAACGTTGCTCGACCAAACTCATGGGACGGTACCTTTTGTTACTTCAAGCCACACCCTAGCTGGTGCTGCCACGACTGGTTGTGGTGTGGGAGCGAAATATCTCGATCATGTCCTCGGTGTTGCGAAGGCATATTGTACTCGGGTTGGTAGTGGCCCTTTCCCCACCATCATGGATGAGCCAATTGCCCACCAGGTGAGAGAGAAAGGTGGTGAGTACGGGACAGTCACCGGTCGCCCGCGGGCGTGTGGCTGGTTTGATGCGGTCGCGATGCGTCGGGCTGTTCGGCTGAACGGTATCGATTCCGTTGCGATCACGAAGCTCGATGTCCTTTCAGGATTCGAAAAAATTAAGGTGTGTGTCAAGTATCTCCTCGATGGTCGTGAGATCGAGGATGTTCCCGCGATCGCGAGCGAGGTTGATCGCATCGCCCCGCATTATATCGAATTCGATGGATGGGCAGGGAACTTTACCGGAGTTACCAAGTGGCATCACCTGCCCGCCGAAGTGCGATTTTACCTCACGACTATCGGCGAGATAATCGGCGCACCGGTTACGATAGCGAGTATCGGCGCTGAGCGGGAGTCGACGATATTTTCAAGTGGCGCGAGTTTTGTGCGGACGTTCGTCCAAATTCCGGAGGAGATGTAGGTTATGGTCTTGAGTGCCGGTGTATCAAGAGAAAAGCTCCCGACTGCTCCGATACTTGTTGTTGATGATGAGGCTGCGATTCGGCGTTCCCTTGAGGGCATCCTCAAAGATGAGGGGTTCGGTGTGGTCCTGGCTGAGGATGGGGAGAGAGCCCTGAAGCTCATGGCCGAGACCACTCCCGCACTGGTGCTGTTGGATATCTGGATGCCGGGACCGGATGGAATCGCGATTTTAAAGCGGATTAAAGATATCTACCCCGAGGTTCCGGTGATCATGATTAGCGGTCACGCAACGATCGCGACGGCGATCACGGCGACCCGTCTTGGTGCGGCTGACTTCATCGAGAAGCCCCTGGATCTGAATATTACCCTTGATTCAGTAAAGCGTGCTCTGGGGCTCTCGGACGATATCTCAAAAGCGGTGGACCTCCTGCTTGATCCACGTGCCGAGCAACACGAGCTTGGGTTTAAGCCAGGGTGGGAGACGGCGACCATCGAGCCCCTGGTTTTTGCGAATCAGAGTGGGCGCGGCCGTATGCGCCCTCAAAAAACTCTGGCCCGAAGCGCGCTTCTGTACGGCCAAGGGCTTCACTCGGGCAAAAAGAGTGGCTTGATCTTGGAGCCACTTGCGCCGAACAGTGGTGTGCACTTTGTCGGTGTTTCTAATCCCACTGCGGTACCGGCCCACGTCGACTATGTGGGGTCCACCGGATACGCTACTACCGTGAAGTTAGGGGCAACCCAAGCGGGTACGATTGAGCATGTGATGTCAGCGCTTCATGCCTACGGTATCTCTAATCTGCTCATCAAATGTAACGGCGAGGTCCCGGTGCTGGACGGGTCGGCGCGTGATTTCTGCGCCCTCTTCGATCAAGTTGGCACCGAGGAACAGGAGGGGGCTTGGTACGATATCCGTGTGAGGAACAAGATTCGGGTGGGCCAGGGGCGAGAGTTTATTGAGGTAGAGCCAGCGGACGAATTCATTGTTGAATATCAGCTTGATTATCCGGAGCCGGTTGGCCGGCAGGAGATGACCTTTACCCTCTCCGATATCGATTCCTATAAGCGGGAGATTGCGCCAGCTCGTACTTTTGGATTCGTGCGTGATATTGGGGCCCTGCAGAAACAAGGTCTCGCTCTCGGCGGTCGGTTTGATAACTTCGTACTTATCGGTGACGAGGGAGCTATTAACGATGCGATGCGATTCCTCAATGAGCCGGTTCGGCATAAGATATTGGATGCCATCGGTGATCTCTATCTGCTGGGGCGAAGTATTCAAGGTAAGTTCACCGCGCGGATGACGGGGCACTCTGATAACGTGGCAATCCTACGGGCCCTGTGCGAGGAGCTACGGAAAGAGGCGCTCTAAGGTGATTACTTTTCCCGTCTTCCGCGCGGTAGGTGTGGCGCTTCTGGGGCTGATGCTGAGCGCGTGCCAAGGGGGCGGAGAAGCCCCAGGAACTATTCGGATCGGAGCAATCGCGAGTCTGACAGGTCCCGCTGGTGAGCAGGGGAAGAATTGGATCGAGGGCGCGGAGCTCGCGGTCGAGGAGTTAAGAAGGGAGGGGCTCGAGGTCAAATTGCTCGTTGAGAATGACGAGACCAGTGCCCCGAAAGTTGCCGCGGCCATTCAAAAGCTTGCGCACGTTGATCGAGTGAAAGCTGTGATCGGGGGTACCTGGGATTACCTCGCCGAGACGGCTTACCCGCTCGCGGAGCGGCTCAAAGTCCCGTTTCTAACCCCATCGAATCCGGTTGAGGTCCTGAGCGAAGCCGCCCAGAGAAATCGATGGGTGTTCTCGAACGGACTCTCGCTCCGTGCCGCGCGTTTGGCAGTAACGTCTTTTTTGAAGCGGGAAGGTATTCGCTCGTTAGGGCTCGTCTACCCCGCGCTCCCTTTTGGAACGGAACAGGCAGAGATGCTTGAAAATATCGCGGCTGAGCTCGGTATCGCCGTTACCGTCAAATTCGAGTTTGCCTACGATAGCGCCTATCTCGATAGTGTAAAGTTGGGGGCGCTCAAGATAGCCCAACAGAAGCCCGATCTTGTCTTTGGGGTCCTCGATGCCGGCGGTGTTGATCTCTTTCTCGCCGAGCTGCAAAAGCTGCGTGCGGTGCCGGTGTTTCTCACCACCCAGCATCTCGATCAGGCCTTCATCCTTGGCCAAGACCCGCTACGTTACCGCCGTGCATTTGGTATTTATCCTCAGCTTGAAGACCGCTCGTTTGAGGATCGATTTCGAGCCAAATATGGGCGGGCTCCGAAGGTCTACGCCCCGCAAGGATACGATGCCTTGATGTTTTTTGCTGGGGCGCTTCACGCCGGGGTTAATTTTAGCGATGAATCGGCCCAGTTCTCTTATCGGGGAGTGACCGGAGAGCACCGCCTGCCAAGTAACGGCCGTGCGCTCGTCGAAGATCGCGCGGTAATCATGACGACGCGGGACGGGGTATTCGCCGAGTATCGGTGAGTGCCGCAGAGGGTCGGGTGGGAATCGAGGGACTAAAACCGAATGAATCGCGCGCTCAAAGTGGGGCGATGCGGGGGCGTGGTTTTCTTGCCACACCCCCGCACACCTTTCACCATCTTGGTTCGCGAGCTGCCGGTGGCCATACGGCGAACAGCCCTTCACGGCGGGCAAATTGTACCGTCGCGGCGAGCCCAACGGTAAGAAAGAACCCGTTGAGCACCGTGATGTGGAGATCTGCGTAGCTCACGAGGGTGATCGCTACCGGGATGAGCCAGACCAGGTTGACCTGTTTCTTCCCGTAGAGCGACCACATCATGTAGGCTGTCGTCGCTGCACCGCAGAAAGCGGCGCTGAGTGCCGTCGAGAGCTGGTAGGGACACCAGAACGCAACAGCGACACAGAGCCATCCCACGGGGTTGAAGACGAAGATGCCGAGCAACGTAGACAGGATTCCTTCGAGGACGAGCATCAAACCTCCGATGAAAAAGCCGGAAAAACGGTTCCGGAAGCCGTCTGCTGCGGTGAACACACCACACCGGACGGCTTCCGCTAAAACCTTGCGCCTATTCGATTCCGCTACCCGAGATGATTTGAAAAATATCGAGCTGGCATTATCCGTAGTCATTGAAGCGAAGTAAATTCCTCGCGCGTTCTACTGGAGCCCCACGAAGAGCCCAGTTCAAGTATATATGGCCTCAATCAGGCCAGCGGTTAAGAGGCGGATGGGATGTTTGCCTCAATAAAAAGAAGCGGCGACCGTTTCGTGACTGCTCCTGAGCCGCTTCGCTAGATCGAGCGGGAGGTAAGAAAACACAGCTTTCAGCCCCGCCCAAAGTGTGGGTGAGACAAAAGTTCTTGAGCGGGAAACGAGAATCCGTCTCTACTTTGCCGAATAGTCGTAGAAGCCTCGGCCACTCTTCCGTCAGTACCAGCCTGCCTCGACGTATTTTATCAAAAGGGGGCACGGTCGATATTTATCTTCTCCGAGTT
Organism: Bdellovibrionota bacterium; assembly: GCA_044352465.1. Taxonomy (GTDB): domain Bacteria; phylum Bdellovibrionota_C; class UBA2361; order UBA2361; family UBA2361; genus JBILDU01. The sequence continues at coordinate 3,061 of JBILDU010000116.1, read as the reverse complement.
CGCGGTGGAGGATCTGAAGAATAAAGAGCAGGGTGTCGAGTCCTACGAAGTCCGCGAGGGTGAGGGGGCCCATCGGTTGGTTGGTGCCGAGCTTCATGGCGTTGTCGATGTCCTCGGGTTTCACCCCTTCCTGAAGAAGGAATATCGCCTCATTGATCATCGGACAGAGAATGCGATTAACGATAAAGCCGGGGCTATCGATACCGAGCACCGCCGTCTTGCCGATCTTTTCAACGAATGAGCGGATCGTTGAGTAGGTTGCCTCGCTCGTTTGGAGCCCCTTGATAAGCTCCACCAGCTGCATCACCGGCACAGGGTTCATAAAGTGAACTCCCATGAACTTCTCGGCCCGTTTCGTTGTAGAAGCCAGTCGAGTAATCGAGATCGACGAGGTGTTCGAGGTGAGTAGGGCGTGTGGTGGGAGTACGGCGTCGATCTCCGCAAGCACTTTTGCTTTAATATCGAAGTTCTCGATAATCGCCTCGATAACCAGATCGCAGCTTTTAAAATCCCCCGCACTTTTACAGGTACAGAGCCGACTCTCGGTCGCTTGAGCTTGGTCGGAGGTTATCTTGCCCTTCTCAACAGCTTTAGCGAGTTGCGCCTTGATTCCTTTCAGTCCTTTCTCAAGCGCGGTTGAGTTCGCGTCCCAGAGGAGAGCGTTCATCCCTGCCTGAGCGCAAACCTGGGCGATTCCAGCGCCCATCTGACCCGCACCGACGACCCCAACTGTTTTGATCTCTGACATATGAATACCCTAAGATTTCTCCGACCGACCTCGAGGGGTTATAGCAGCTTTATGCCCATCGGGGCGAGACCTCTTCAGGGTCCCTTTTCGACGGGCTTTCTCTTGCGTTTCTAGGTTGTTACGCATACCCTCGAATTCACCATTTTCCCGTTCGCAAGGTAGAGGCTTCGATGGTTACCTCAGCTATGTTCAAAGACAAAATGTACCGGCTCGTTGCACGCGATCTCGCGATCGACCTGGGCACCGCCAACACGCTCATTTACGAGCAAGGGCGCGGTATCGTACTCAACGAGCCCTCGATCGTCGCTCTTCGTGTGGACGGACAGCGCAAGGAAGCCGTCGCCTTTGGAGCGGAGGCGAAGACGATGCTTGGTCGTACACCCGAGGGGGTTAAAGTGATTCGCCCGGTGAGGACCGGTGTTATCGCCGACTTCGAAGTTGCCGGGATGATGCTCTCGCACTTTATGTCGAAGGCGCGTAAGAAATCGCGCTCTTTGTTAAAGCCGCGGGTCATCGTCGGTGTGCCGAGCGGTATCACCGAAGTTGAGAAGCGAGCTATCCGCGATTCAATAGAGAACGAAGCCCGCGAGGTGAAGCTCATCGATGAAGCCATGGCGGCAGCGATCGGCTGTAATCTTCCGGTTACTGAGGCAACGGCGAGTCTCATCGTCGATATCGGCGGTGGTACGACCGATATCGCCGTCATTAGCCTCAAAGATATCGTTTATTCGGTCTCTGTCCGGCTTGGCGGAGATACGATGGATGAGGCGATTATCAACCACATGCGGAGACGCCACCATCTGCTCATCGGTGAAGCCACCGCAGAGTTGATCAAAAAGACGATCGGGAGCGCGCACACCGATTATGACAATCAGGAGATGGAGGTGCGGGGCCGCAGTCTGACGAGCGGTTCCCCAACTTCACTCTCGATCTCTGGAAAGGAGATCCGTGAGGCCTTGGCCGAAGTCGTCGGGACCGTTACCGCAGCGATACGTCAGGCGCTTGAAAATACCCCACCCGAGCTATCGGGGGATATTATATCATCGGGACTTTCCTTAGCGGGCGGGGGAGCCCTGGTTAAAGGCCTCGATCGGCATATCACCGAGGAGCTGGGAATTAAAGCCCGAATTGCTGACGACCCGCTCGCCGCAGTTGTTGATGGTGCGGGCAAGTGCCTCGATAACCGCGAGATCTACAAAGATGTTCTCTTGTAGGCGGGAAGTCCTATCTCACGATTCTTAGCCCGAATCCTGGGCTGGATCGTCGAACGGTTCCTACGCTGGTTGTATGGATTCCTCTGTCTGAGCCGTTCGTTGACGTACAGCTGGTCAGTCGCTGTGGACGGCACCCTCCGGGTGGATCGATTGGTTCTTTGACCGTAGGAATCGGATATCGCCGGTCCAGACGGCGATCAATCCGCCGATAAGGCTTGAGCCGGTGATCGCCAGGAGCCACAACGCGCCGAAAGCGATGACCTGTTCTTTCGAGAGAACTTCGGGCGAGAGGAAGAAGAGATAGGCGTTTTCCCTTATGCCAACCCCGTTCCAACTGAGCGGGAGGGTGCTCAGGATGTTGATGAACGGTACCGTAACGAGAAATGAGGCCAACGCCGCTTTGATCCCGAGGCCCCATGCGATGACCCAGTGAAGGGTGATCTGAGAAAGGTGAAAAAATGCCGATATCGAACAAACAAGAGCAAGAGTTCGAGGGTTCTTCGGCAGCACTGCGGTAAGCTGCTCCACCTTGGTGCGAAATCGATTTCCCGGCTGAACGAGTTTTAAAACAAGGAGAGGGCCCAGAAACCAACCTAAAAAGATGCATGAGGCGACCCCGCACAGGGTGTAGACGAACAGGGGCTCCATGTGGTGGCCGCCGATAAAAGCTGTTGCGATAACGCCGAGCAGCGAAAGAATCGCGAGACCCAAAGCTCGGTCAGCGAAGACGGAGGCCACGGCTTCGGTCTTCTTCGGCAAACCTTGGGATATCAGTACGCCGCGGAGCATATCTCCACCAAGGGTGCCGAAACCGAAACAGTTGGCGAACATGCCCACAAAGACAACGCGAAGCGCCGCGAGGTAAGAGACGTTAATTCCGCCGGCGCGCAGAATGAGCCACCACTTCAGACAATTGACCATTTGGGTGAGCGAGAAGCCGACGATCGCTCCAAGAGCAACCAGCGGGGGGATCGAGGCGATCGTTTGCCGGAGTGTCCCGAGGTCCACGACTCTGAGAACGAGTGCCAGCATCGCCGCACTCAGCACGACCTTTATAATTCCTTTCCCCCTCATGCCACGGAAATCTACGCTAAGCGGG
>JBILDU010000115.1:0-8211 GCA_044352465.1 Bdellovibrionota bacterium | reverse complement strand
TCCTTTGTGCTCCGTCGTGGGTATACGCGGTGTGTTGCCCTGGCCCCGATGGAAGAGAGACATTCGACTGTATCATCGGCGGGCCGCAGGGCGGTATATATGCCGACACGTGTGGATATTGTCCCGAATGCCCCAACAACGAGTACATCGATTACAATCCTGATGCGAATAGTCCCGATTGGGATGGCTGGGATAAGCTCTGTCTCTGCGAAAAAGTTCCGGCTCGGTCCGCCTCCCCCACGACTTGTGTGGCCTGCTCAAATTGCGAGCGGAAATGGCAGTGCCGGGGGGAGCAAATTTATTACGCGCAAGGCTCCGGTACCGGGGGAGCGACGCGTTACTGCGCACCATCGTGGGGGCCTCCGGGAGTTTGTTTGGTGGACTGTCCGGTAGTGGTCCCGGCTCGGATCGAGGTGCGCCCTATCGCGGGGCCCGGACTCACCGAATGCCAAAGCGATGATGATGAGGTGTGGGAGGTCGATTATTCTCGTTGCGAGGATTGTCGGGGCCGGAGTGATTGTAGCGCCGGGATTCCGCTTTCGGCGAATCTGACCTGGTCATTTGGAAGCGCGCAGGCCTATTACGACGACCGCGGTCGACAGGTGGGGTTTGTGCCTCAGGAGGTGCGGCGGCGTCCAAAGTACGCCTGCGTCGGACAAGTGCCGAGCGAGATGAAAGAGCAGTACGACTCCTTTGGTAACTGCCGGTGGGAGTTACAGCCGATCAATCGAGCTGAGCCGGAATGTGATACCCGAGAGGTCTGTTGCACCGATTGTGACCCAGGGCGATTCAGATGCAAAGAACAATGCGTTGTCGGTGTGCCACCAAATTCCGGCGATACGGGGTCCGATCGCGGTGGTAGTGTGTCGGCATACTGTCGAACCGTGGTAACAGCAAGCTGCCCTACGAATGGCTGGGTAGAGGGTGCAACCGGTACGGAGGGGTGCGGGGGTAAGGGATCGTGTGAGCATAACTTTCCCTCCCCCTTGTATCCGAACTCCGAGACCAAGACCGCTGATTGTGTTGTCCCCGGATCGATCCGAAGTCTGCCATGGTCCGAGCCCGGTGGAGCAAGCGGTGTCATCACGACAGGTGAGACTGGAGTCGTCGCGTACTCCTGTGACATCGAGGGTGGAGGGAGAAATTTTTGTTGTGTGGGAGCCACCCCTCCAAACTATGGACTGCTCTGTGGAATGTTAAACCCCGGCCCTACGCCGATCGGAACGATTCCGGGCTGGCCCACTCCGCCAGGGCCTCCGACCCCCACGCCCATCGTTCAAACCCCAGGACCGGATTTGCCGATTAAGCCGACGTTGCCGCCGGTGGTCAGAGCCACTCCCCCTGGGGGCGGCAGCTGTGAGGACCGCGAGAGGGAGATCTATTTGAATCCTCGCACCGGTCGATGTTGTTCGCCTGGTGAGTGGCCACTTGGAGATGGTTGTTGTCAGTATGAGGGGATCCAACCTGATGGGACGTGTTGTCCCCCGGCGAAGCGGTGTGGGGGGGGATGTTGCGGAAGCGGGGAGGTTTGCGTAAACCCCGCGGATAAGAGCTGTTGTCCTCCACTGAATCGCTGTGGGCTCCTGTGCTGCGCGAACCCCGGTGAATGCGATTCTGTAACAGGGCAGTGTTGTCCCGTCGACCAGCGCTGTGGCAAAGCGTGTTGTGGCTCGGACGAGAAATGTGTGGAAAGAGGGGGTGAAAAGCGGTGCGTGGATAAAGCTGTAACCCCTACGGCCTCAACGGCGACACCTACGCCAACACCAACACCAACACCAACCGTTGTGGTGGGTAATCCGCCGCAGGGCCGCGAAGTGTTTGTGGTTGGCTAGCCCGCGAGTTGAGCTGGCGCGAGGGGCCGCTCCCCAGTCGGAGGCTGGCACCGATTTCGCCCTAGCTGGTCTATCTTTCAGGCAACAGAGGTCAGACGAAGATATGATGCCTCCCCGGTGCTCAGTTGCGGAGTTGTTGGCTCATGATCCTGTCGGCCGCGTCGAAGGCTCGTTCAATCCGGTTAGGAACGCCGACGCCACCGATATCGGCACCGATGAAGTAAAGTCCCGGCATTGATCGCTCCAGCGCTGCGTAGCGCTCGAGGAGATCGCCGTGATGTCGATCGTATTGGGGGATGGCATGCGGCCAGCGTTGGACCGATAGAACGTGGGCGGAGTCGATCTGAAGGCGGCGCCGAATCTCTCCGAGAGCGATATCGTGTAGCTCGGCATCGTCCTTTTCGAGTATAGCTTCGCCGCCGACTCCACCGAAACATAAGGTGAGTAGATGCTCAGTTGGAGGGGCGACGTGCGGGAAGATGATCGAATTAAACATGATGCCCAGGAGATTTGAGCCGGTGGTCGGTGGAAACAGCACTCCGAAGGCGTCGGGGGGGAGTTTGCTGCTTCGTGGAATAGAAAAATGAAGCGCAACGATCGGAGCGTAATTGAGAGCTAACGCAGCTGCGCTGGCCTCTGGAGACAATCGAGTTAGGAGCGGAGCAGTTGCCGATCCTGCGGTCGCCACGAGAACATACGGGGCTTCGATAGAGGTTCCGTCCTCCAGGTGTACTTGAAAGAGGTCGCTGTGGCGATGGATCGAGGTTGCGCGCGTCTCCTTTATGGAGCCCGTAAGAGCGTTCGACAGCTCTCGGCACAAGCTCGCGTTGCCGCCGGCAAGGCAAAAGATCTTTCGACGTAACACCTTTTGAGATTGGCCGTACGAGAAGAGTGTTCCGCCCGTCGCGAGGTGGGAAAAGAGTTTCGGGAACACTGCGCTCGCGCGAAGCTGATTTATATCGCCGCCGAAAATCCCTCGAAGGACCGGCGCAATGACCTTGGTCGCCGGAGCCGGTCCAAGGAGGCGCGAGAAGAAGTCAGCGATGGTCTCTGTTGAAGAGATCTCCGCGGGGCGTAGCTTCCGCCCTAATCCTTTGAGGACTGCGATCTTCTCCGTGGCGCTGAAAAGAGGCGAGGTAAGAAATCTCGGAGGGCTTTTCGGCACCTCGATAATCGAGCCGTGATATTCGACGTACTGGCGATATCTCTCAATCGCGGGGAGACGAATCGCCCCTTGGAGCCCAAGAGCCACGAGAAGCTCCTCTGTCTGCGGAGTGAGCACGAGAGTGTTTGCTCCGAGCTCAAGCGAGAATCCCCCTTCCAGTCGTGACCGAATAAGTCCTCCGGGGGATGCCGAGTCCATGACAACTGGGGCTAGCCCGCGTTGTCTGAGGCGGAAAGCCGCGGTGAGTCCGGTGATTCCACCACCAATGATTATTGCGTCACACGTCATTGATATGCTCGTACGATCCGAATCACCTCGTGAACGCTTTCAATCGGTGTGCGGGGGAGAATGCCGTGCCCAAGATTGAATATGTGTGAGCGGAGGCCGCGAGCATCATCAAGGACAGTTGTCACCGCTCTTGCGATATCGTCTTTCGATCCAAAGAGAACAAGGGGATCAAGGTTGCCCTGGAGAGGGAATTCCTGTCCCAACAAGCCAAGTGCTTCCTTGAGCGATAATCGCCAGTCAACTCCGATGACGTCGAAGCCGATTGGGGCGATAGAGCTATAGAGACCGGCGAGACCGGTTCCGAAATACACCACCGGGACAGATGTTTTTGAGCGCACATGTCGTAAGATTTTCACGAGGCTGGGGGCGACAAATTCATTAAAGTCCCGGGGGCTGAGAGCGCCGACCCACGAATCGAATAGTTGAACTGCGGAGGCACCTCCAACGGTCACCTGAGCTACAAGATACTCAGCGACCATTTCCGTAAGCTTCTCTTGGAGGTCATTCCAGGCTGAGCGCTCGGACCAGATGAATTTCTTGGTCGTTTGTCCGGTCTGGGGCGACTCCTCCTCGAGCAGGTAGCTCGATAGGGTATACGGTGCCCCCGAAAAGCCGATGAGAGGAATTCCACGAGGGGAGAGCTCCGCTGTCACTCGTTGCATGGCTTCGAAGGTATATCCCACATTCTCTTCAACTGTAGGAACCTTGAGGCGGGCGACGTCTCCCGCTTGCTTTATCGGATTAAAGATCTTGGGACCCTCACCTGCAATGAAGTCAAGCTCGATGCCCATGCCGATAAGAGGCGATAAAATATCAGAGAAGATAATCGAAGCGTCGAAGTCGAAGCGCCGAAGGGGCTGCAAGGTTACCTCAGCGGCAAGAGCCGGAGTGCGGATGACGTCGAGCATTGAGTGCTTCGCTCGAACCTCCAAATACTCGGGGAGATATCGCCCCGCTTGGCGCATGAACCAGATTGGGCGCCGTGATGGCGTTTCGCCACGATATGCTTGGAGGAGGGGGGTATTTTTGAGCTCAGACATGCTCGATATAGTGACGTATTCGGGCTGAAAAAGCACCCCTCAGTCACACTGAGAAGTTATGACGAAACCGTGACAAAATCTCGATAGTTCAGGGGGTTGGCTTTGATCTTCAGGGGAGCCTCGTTCTACAATCCGGCTGTTTGGAATATCTCCGTGAGGCCTTTATGTCTGCTTTACCCAGCCCCTCGTTTCCAGCGACTCGGCTTCGCCGAAATCGGCAAACCGATTGGTCGCGCCGGCTCGTGCGCGAGAATGTTTTGACGCCGAACGATTTAATCTGGCCTCTCTTCGTGCTTGAGGGAGAGGGGCAGAGGCAAGATATCGCCTCGATGCCGGGGGTGGCCCGCTACTCCATCGATCTCCTTTTAGGCGAAGTGGAGAAGGCGTGTCATCGAGGTATTCCAGCGGTCGCTCTGTTCCCGTACACCGACCCCAATCTTCGGGACAAAGCTGGAACTGAGGCACTGAATCGAGATAACCTCGTGTGTCGCGCAGTACGGGAGATCAAGAAACGTTTTCCCGAGATCGGAGTTTTGTGTGACGTCGCGCTCGACCCGTACACCTCTCACGGTCACGATGGCCTCCTGAGTGAGGGGGTAATCTTGAACGACGAGACGGTGGATGTCCTCGTCAAGCAAGCGGTGGTTCAGGCGGAGGCGGGGTGCGACATCGTAGCCCCTTCCGATATGATGGATGGCCGTATCGGAGCTATCCGCCGTGGTCTTGATGACTCGGGCTTCTCTCATGTTCAGATCCTGGCTTATTCGGCGAAGTACGCTTCGGGTTTCTATGGGCCCTTCCGCGATGCGGTAGGGTCAGGAGGTCTTTTGAAAGGGGACAAGAAGACGTATCAGATGGATCCCGCTAATTCTGCAGAGGCGCTTCGTGAGGTAGCGCTCGATATTCAGGAAGGCGCTGATATGGTGATGGTGAAGCCTGGAATGCCCTACCTCGATGTCGTAGCCCGGGTGAAGGATGAATTTAAGGTGCCGACTTTTGTCTATCAGGTTAGCGGCGAGTACTCGATGATGTGTGCCGCAGCCGAGCGTGGATGGCTCGATTTCGACAAGGTCATGATGGAGAGCCTCTTAGCCTTTAAACGAGCTGGGGCCGATGGTATTTTGACCTATGCGGCGCTGCGTGTGGCGGAGCTAATGAAAAGGTAGTTATGGCCTCCCCAGCTTTTCTGCTTCTTGGCTCAGGTTACACTCTTACTCGCCTCGGAGCGGCACTGGGGCGGGATCGGATCGTTCTCACTTCGCGTCGCATGAATCAGGTTGAGCGATGGCGTTCGTATGGATATCACGCCGAGCAAGTCGATAGCTCCTCAAGGAGAGATATTGAGAGTGTATTGCAGAGATATCCTTCCCTCTCTGACGTCGTTGATAGTGTCCCACCGCCCCGAGGCCCCTCCAGCAAAGATCTTCGAGAGTGCGCGATCCAGAGGGGGAAAGTTTTTAAAGAGAAGGCGATTACCCGAGTGCTCTACCTGAGTACTACCGGCGTCTTTGGCGTTGAAGATGGTTCGACCGTCAACGAGAGTACGCCCAGCAATCCGAGGAACCCTCTCGCGGAGGCCCGGTTTGCGACCGAGGCTGGTTATCAGGAGTCCGGGGTGAATGTCACAGTGGTTCGTATCCCCGCAATCTATGGCCCGGGGCGGGGGCTCGGGATCGCTCTCCAGCATGGTTCGATGAAGCTTATCGAGGACGGCGAGCGATGGACTAATCGAGTCCATGTGGACGATCTGGTCGGATATCTTTCCTCGATGTTGTCAGCGGCGGATTTACCCCAGCTTCTTTGTGTCGGGGATGCGAAGCCGGCACTTCAAAAAGAAGTTGTGCGTTTCTATGCTGAGAGGTTTAAGCTCCCAATGCCGGGTACGATCTCTCTTGATCAAGCCCGTGCAGCGGGACTTTACACCCAACTCGCAAACCAACGGATTGACTCGTCTCGTGCTCGAACCCTGTTAGGATTAGCCCTCAAGTTTCCCTCTTACCGTGAGGGAGCCGGCTCAGAGTTCCAACCCGACCGCGACCCCCTCCCCTCCCCCTAATTCTCAGAGACCCTCCCCCTAATTCTCAGAGACCTTGCGGTTAGATATTTGGCAACGGTGAGGGGAAGAGAGCGAATACGGAGGCATGGCATATCATCCCCGTATAGAGACCGCGAAGTTTAAGAATTTTATAACGACGCGAACCCGCAACTCCGAGCTCTGGTTTGTAAATAACACCCGGCTCGAGGAGACGATTTTAGGCTCTGCAGCTCTGCTGGCGGAGCGCTACTCCGTTAAGTGGTACGCCCTAGCGATAGAGGGAAACCACATCCACGGAGTGGCGGATTTCCCAAGACTTAACCGCGCGAATTTCATGCGAGATTTCAACTCGAGCGTGGCGCGAGCCGTGCAGCGCCACGTCACCACGTACTCAGGGGGACGGATGTGGGCGCGACGCTACTCAAATGAGTTCCTACCAACCGACAGCTCCATCCTTAAGCAATTTATCTACACAGTCCTCCAGCCGGTTCAGGATGGGCTTATAGAGAAACTTTCCGACTACCCCTTCTATAACTGCCTCCACGACGCAGCGTGGGGAATAAGCCGAAAATTTAAAGTCATACGCTGGGCTGAGTACAACGCCGCTCGTCGATGGAGTAAGTCGTTAAAGATCAAAGACTTCACCGACACTGTTGAGCTCAAATACGATCGTATTCCGGGATATGAGCACCTCAGTCGGGCCCAGTACGCGAAAACCATTTTTGCGCTTGTGGAGGAGCGTCGCAGAGAAATAGTCGCTCAACGGAGGGCTATGGGCCTCGGATTCGCGGGAAGAGCATTCCTCTTAAACGTGATTCCAGGCTCCAAGCCCCACTCAACTAAGACCTCAACAATTAACGACTTCCGACCACGATTCCTATCCGGCTCCAAAAAAGTCAACGACGATTGCGCCACTTGGTACTTCGATATGCAGTTTTCGTTCACGCGAGCTTCCGAGCGTTATCGAGCCGGGGTGCTCAACGTTGAGTTCCCCCCAGGGATGTACCGACCTTACCTCCCCACCACTTCGGACCCTCCCAGAGATGAGCACGCGATGAGTTAAGCACTCGACCTATCTCCCTCCTCGACACACACTCACAACGCTTACTCCCGAAGCTCACGACACAGTACATCCGAAGCCCAAATTTTTAATAATAAAACACCACTACCTCCCACAAACCAACCGCCAGAGACGCTACCCCTACACACACCCTTCCCTTACTCATAACCACAAAACACTCTGATACCTCAGTAAACGCTGAGTCTCTGAGAATAGGGGGGCGGTGCAACGGTTGGCGTGGAACGTCGAAAACGTTTTCGGGGGGCGGTGGTAGGGGCCCTTCGAGAGACTATTTTGAATGAGGTGATGGGGTATGGGTAGGAAAGCGAGGCTGAAGAGGGAGCGGTTGCGAGTGGGTGAAGTGGTGGAACTTCGGGATCGTCTGGGGGTGTTGCCTCAGATTGTATGTAAAGTCGCTTCGGTTAACGATGATATGCTCTGGGTCTCCGTCGGAAAGATTGAGTGGGGAGTGAACCCCAAGATGGTAGAGGTCCTCCGGCGGGGGTTGGGCGAGCCGAAGTCGTGGCTGCAATTTGAATTGAAGTTTCTGAAGCGCCAAGTGGAGCGTTGCGACTGCGAAGAGTGTCTGCGGCTTTGGCAGCAAACCCAAGCAGAGGTTCTTCAGCAGGCGAATGCCGCGATAGTTAATTGAGCTACTCGCTGCAAGTTCAGATGGTGTCCCGAGAGTCGGCCTCATCGCTTCGCTGCAAAGATCCTGGATGCGCGACGCGAAGGAGAGTCCGTTTTTCGAGCTCTCCGCAGCTTGGAGCGGGTCTGCCGGAGGGCCGAAG
>JBILDU010000044.1:0-22675 GCA_044352465.1 Bdellovibrionota bacterium | reverse complement strand
GCAGCGAACCCGGAAGCTCTTCTTTCCGCTGATGCTAGGACTGGGGGCGGTCTCAACGCTCGTATATGCGGCGATCCTCCCGCTTCTCGTAGCCGATCCGAGCTACGGGGAAAGCGTCTGGGTTTACGGTATCCTGGCCGGGGCGATCTCTGTGTCCGCGTGGTTTCGCCCCTTCGGAGGGCTCCTCCTTCAGGGAGGATTCCCCGGTACATACACCGTTATGACTTTGGCGGCTCTCGCCGTGAATGGTATGCTAGCGCTGCTCCTGGCCCCGGCGTTGGGTCTGGTCGGTTGCGCGTTAGCTGCCGCAGCTTCATTCGCAGCGGAAGCCCTCCTTCTCGTCGTTTTGACGCGCCTCCGTATGTCGGTGCGGGTCTGAATGATTGACTTACACGGCGTAACAAAATTAAATCGAGGCTCGTGCCGGGATTTTGCGATGCGCGCCTCTCCCAGGAAGGGGCGGATCAACTATCGGTGCCTATTTTTTCAGCTGTTATGACGAAAAATGCTCTCGCGGAAGCCTCCTCGGTCGATGCACCCCCCCGCCGTGATAGGCCGGCATGTCCCCTGGAGGGCTCGTCCGCCGATGTCGAATTTAAGTACGCGAAGGACGGTTTTAAAATCTTTGAGAATAGAGACACCGGACTCCTCTTCGTGCACCCCGTTCCTTCGAGGGAAGAGCTGAATCGCATATATAGCGAGTCTTATTTTTCGCGTGGTCGGAAATATACTCCCCCTGCTGGAGATCGCTCAACTGATCCCCAATTACTCAACGACCAGCGGAAACTCACGTTGGTTCAAAATCACACGACCGGTAAAAAGCTCCTCGATGTGGGCTCGGCGATGGGCGGTTTTATGCGTGTTGCCGCCGATGCCGGTTTTACGGTGGAGGGTGTCGAAGTCTCCCAGTTTGGAGCAGAGTACACCCGCCGAGAGTTGGGGTTGCCGGTGCACTGCTCAAGTCTGCGTGAAGCCGCTCTTCCCAGCTCGACCTATGACGTGGTGACGATGTGGGATGTTATCGAACACCTCCCCGATCCACTTGAGAACCTGGCGGAGGTGGCTCGAATCCTCCGCCCCGGGGGGGTCTGCTTCGTCACCACAGGTGATGTGAGCTCTCGTTATGCGCGAATGCTTGGCCGTCGGTGGCATCTGCTCACGCCACCGCAGCACCTGCTCTACTTTTCACCGCCAGCTCTTGAACGAGCTCTGGGACGATACGATTTGAAGGTGGTCGATACCTTGTGGTTCGGCAAGCATACGAGTCTGGACTTTGCGCTCTTTAAAGCGGGGGAGACGCTCGGCGCCGTGGTTTCGCCGTTTCGTTGGGCGGTCCAAAAGCTTGGGCTGGCGGGGCTACAGCTCTATGTAAATCTCGGGGACATCATGACCGTTGTCGTCCGTAAAAATGAATTATCTACAGAGGTATGATGTCATGGCGACGATCTCCCTTTCGATAGTGATTCCAGCTTTCAACGAGGAAGGCGGTATCGGCGAAGTTTTAGAGGGACTCCTCGAGAAGTTTCCGGACGCCGAAATCATCGTCATTAATGACGGCTCAACTGACTCGACTGCCGCGGTTGCCGCAGCACGCGGGGTGCGGGTGATCTCCCACTCGCGCAATCTTGGCTATGGAGCTTCGTTAAAGACCGGAACACGCGCAGCTCGTGGTGCGTATGTTCTCTTTTGTGATGCCGACGGACAGCACACTCCGACCGATGTTGCTCGCTTGGTCGCTGCTGCGCCTGATTATGAGATGGTCGTCGGCGCACGCGATGCCGATTCGCACCAGCCGTTGTTACGACGTCCGGGCAAAGCGATCTTACGGTGGTTTGCGAATCTTCTCGCTGGGATGAAGATTCCCGATTTGAACTCAGGCCTGCGGGTGTTCCACCGCGAGACGCTCCTCCGTTACTTACACCTGATGCCGGAGGGATTTTCATTCTCGACGACGAGCACCTTTGCCATGTTAAAGAGTAATCGGCGTATCCTCTGGTTGCCGATTACCGTCAAGAAGCGCGTTGGTAAGAGCACGGTTCGCCAGCTTCGCCACGGACCCCAGACCCTCATGCTCATGCTCAGAATTTCGGTCTTGTTTGAGCCACTGAAGGTATTTGTATCGGTGGCGATGCTCCTCTTCGGAACGGCGCTGGGTAGCTCGTTGCTCGATCTCTTCGTATTCGGGAATCTCGCCGATACGACGGTGTTATTATCTTTAGCAGGCCTCATTATCTTCATGAGTGGGCTCCTCTGCGATCAAGTATCGGCGCTACGCCGGCAACAACACGAGATCACTCCGATCGAAAAAAGTGAGACCAGCGCTGTTCGGGATGGGGAGCGGCTTGGAGCGGGGATTGAAGGGGAGGCAAAGCTCCGCGTTGTCGATGATCGTTCGTAGTCCTGAATGATTTTGATAGCGTCAATCGTCGCCCCGCGGAGGAGGAGAAACTGAGTGGAATACTATTCGGCGCTTGGGTTAATCGGGATAGGGGCTTTTATCGCGTTTTCGCTTCTCTTCCTCCGCTTGAGGGACGTCGCGCCGACGGTGCTGGCGGTAGATCCTGAGCCGCGGATGCTCTCGCTGCTCGGCCGCTCTCTCGACTCGCAAGCTGCCACCCGGCTGATGCTGGTCTTTTTTGCCATCGCACTCTCCGTGCCGCTCATATTCATTCGTCAGGCGACCTGGAGTTGGTCCGCTGGAACTCAACTCTGGTTCTCCCTCGGGATGACGGCGATCGGCGCGTGGTGTCTCATCCGCCATCCGTGGATCGCTCGCGCGGTAATCCCGCGGGAGCAAACGGCGCTCTCCTTGGCGTGGATTCGAGTCGTTGTCTGCACGGGACTCTTGTTTCTTGCCACTCGGGTACAGTTCTCTGATATTGCGCTGTTGCCTGAAGAGCTCATTCGGTTTAAGACCCTCGTCTCGCCTCTGGTTGATCTGATTTGGGCACCGGCCGAACTGCGGAATCCAGCGACTCTGACCGGTATTCAGTGGTTGACGATCGGAAGCCTCCTCGCTGCCGTACTGGGGCTTGGTGGTAGGCCGGTGATGTTCGTGGCGGCGTTCGCCTACACAATTTTCTATCACGTTCAGATCACCTACACCCACTTTTTTCACTCCGGGCTGATTCCGCTCCAAATTCTGTACGCCCTTTGTTTTATGCCGACCCATCGGGCGCTTTCCCTTGATCGTGTCATCTCGCGCCGATTTTTCTCTGGGCAGCCCCCGCGAGCCGAGACGTCTGCGGCGCTGAGCTACGGGTGGTGCGTGTATCTTTGTTGGGTGATCTATAGTGTTTCGTACTGTGCGACGGGACTGAGTAAGTTTTGGGTCAATCCGCTATGGGCATCGCACGGTAACGTTCTTGGGATGAGTCTCTCCGACAGTCTCCATATTATCGAGTACGACTTCAACCTGTCGGCGAAGCTCGTTCATTGGGGACTCGCTGACTATATTTTCCCGGCGCTGGGGATCGCCGCGATGGTGATTGAGTGGGCGGGGATACTGATACTCATCTGTGGATGGGCCCGCCTCGTCATCCCGTGGATGATCGGTGGCCTCCACCTCGGTATTTGGTTTTGTCACGACTTCCTCTTCTATGAACTTGCGGTGATGCCGCTTATTTTTATCCCGCTGATGTGGCAGCGTTTCAAAACACCGCGCGTGTCTATCCGATGGCCCGAAGTGCCGCGCTGGATCGGGGTGGGAGCAACCACGATCGTGACCGCGACCAGCACCTTAATTCTCTCAGGCTGGCTCTATAGTCGTGATAGCTTTCCTTTACTGTCCTACTGGGGCATGTACGCGGTGCATGCTCGTAAGCCCCTTGAGACGGTTCACTATTCGACCGTGTATAAGGTCCGAGCCTCTGGTGCTCGCGAACGGACGGAACTCACTGAGTATTTTTCGGTTTTGAACCACGCGCGTTGGCTCGATCACATCGCCTACACGTCTGATGCTTCGCAACTCCGTCGCATGAAAGCGCTGTTTGCGAAGGTATTTGAGCTCGAGCAGTCGAATGTCGATCCGGTTGTCGGTATCGAGATCGAGAGTAATTCGTGGAACGTCAAGACAACCCCCTCGGACCGGAATTTTGGTGCGCCTACAAGTCGCCTGCGCTTTAACCGTGACGGGACGGTGGTGGAACAGAAACTCTGAGGACCGGTATGAATCAAAGCTGCGGTACAAGTGTGTGGGGCTCTTACGGTGTGTCGCTCAAGGCTGTCCTTCCAGCCCTCCTGCTGCTTATCGCCGTTTGTGCCGGTCTCAAAAACTTTGAGTCGAACCGTATCGGCATGAATGGGTCGGAGGAGTACTCGTTACGGGGGCTTATCCAAGCCCACGGCTACTCCAGCGTCGATATGCTTGGGCCGGTGCCACTTGAGCTACCGCTTTTAGTCGATCAGCTCTACCGGGGACGGGCCCTCCACATTGACGATTCGATGCTTTTCTCGCCCCGCGCCGTGGGAACCGGTGTCAAGCTCCAAGATGCAGAGCGACCTGTGATTGCGCCTGCGCTGGCTGAGGAATGGCGCCATCTCGCCGTTCGACAGCTCGTCTACAACCCCTTTTCATACAGCGACCATGTTCGTTTGGGAGAGATTCCGTCTCGGCAAGCGTGGCCGATGCTTATCCGACTTCTTCCGCCGCGAAACGCTGCTGAGGGTAACGGTCCGGTCGTCGTAACAGAGATCGATGGTGTCGTATACTTTGTTCCGGCGGAGTGGCTTCAGCATGGACTAACGCTCCGCCGCGTTGGTGTGGTTGGAAAGCTGATTGAGCCGGTACTGGTTGCTCTTTTGTGGCTCGTGGGGTGGTGCTGGGTGCGCTGGGCAACTCTTCCGGCGCGCGGTTGGGGCTTCGCCCTCGGTGCGGCTCTCCCCGTGGGGGTCGGGCTTTGGAGCGTTTTCTATTGGGGAGCGCGGGTTCTCTTCAGTCGAGCTGTCGTATTGGAAGCAACCGAGGTGTTTTTTGGACTCTGCGTTGTCACCGTTCTCGTGCCCCTGCTCTTCTCTCAAGGTGTGCGAGCCGATATCCGTCGCCATGCCCCGTGGCTGCTTGTGGCGATAGTCGCCCTCTTTGCTTTAACGCTGGGTCTTATCCGGAGCGGTTCCTTTATCCCAACGGTCGATTCGTTTCGCTTATTATCCTCGGAGAATTCACCAGCCGATTCGTTGGCGTTGGGGTTTCCAGTTCTGCTCTCAGCGGTTGGGGCGCTGGGGACGGTAACCGGTAACGGATTTGTAGGCACCGTTTTCCCGCTGCTGTTCCTCTCGCTCGTGATAGTAACGGCGGTCGCTTTCTGGCGGTTGAGATCGTTTTATCCGACAGCTGGATGGGCCACTTGTGTTGCCGCCCTTCTCCTCGTGTTATTCTACGCGGCGACCCCGATGGCTCGTTTGCAGCTCTTTTATGTGAACGGTCACGTCTTTCAAGCGACCTGCCTGCTCCTCCTGCTGGTCGCGCTGCTTGAGTCTCGCGCGGCGCGTTTTGCTCCGGTGAATAAATTCGCGTACGCGGCGCTGGTCTTCCTCTTGACTCTCTTCGTGTGTATGTCCCGCATGGAAGGGTCGCTCATGATCGTTGTGTTACTCGCGAGCCTCCTCTTTTCGGGGCTTCGATTGGGGCCGATCGCCGGCCGACATCTCCTGCTGGTGGTTTCCGTCGTGGTACTCTTGTGGGGCGTTCTCACCGCCGTCGTTCTCGACGGTCAAGCCTTTGTCTCCTCGGCGCAGTACGTGTTCATGAGCGCTCTCGCGGTTGCACTTGGAGCGTTGTCCTTGTTGTCTCCGGCGTCGAGCGGATACCGTTTCATCTCCAAGTATGGTGTACGGCTTATGGTGTGCGGCACCGCTACGGTTGTCTACGCTGCTCACGTTATGAAGCCGAGCCATCTCGGGATTAGCTCCCTCAATGTGCTCTCAAATCTTTTCACTCCGACGGAGGGCTGGAGCTCGTTTTGGTGGTGGGGCCTCGCGATTGCGGTAGCTCCGTTCTTGATCGGTACCGGGGCGAAGCGTGCTCCCGATAGCCTCATGGAGGGGGCGCGAAGGCAGGGCCAAACGGTCTTACTCAGTTTCGTTTTGATGGCGTTGGCGGCGACGATGATCATCGGCTTGTTTCGTCAACCGTATCGAGTCGGCTGGTCTGATTCCGCCAACAGGATCGTGTTTCAACTCGTCCCTGTTTTTCTTGTTTGGCTGTATGGAACGATCGGAGGCGCTTTGAGCCGGTTGCGATGGTGTCCTCTGGACGAGCGAGGTGGGGAGTAGGATCGACCGCTCCTCTTGAGGACCACATTTTATAATGACATGATGCCTTGTGTCAGGATAGGCAAGGCTCACAGATAGTGGTTCCGCATGTTTTTCTTCGGGAGAGTTTCGACTCCGCCGAAAAAGTGCGTCGACCCGGAGGTAGCAGGGGAATTTTTGGGCGGAGCCGTAGGGAGACTCGTATGTGTGGAATATTCGGGGGGGTGTTTCTCCGGCCACTTGAAGATGCAGACTGGTGTCTTGAGCCGTTCGTGCGAACGGCGCTGCAGCTCGCCGAGCGACGTGGTCAGGACGCCTCAGGTGTCGCGACGGTTCGCTCCGAGCGAATCGATGTGCTTAAGCGTCCTTTGCGAGTTCGCACCTTCGTTCGAACGAGGGAGTATCGCGAGTTGATGCAGGAGGTGCAGAACGACCAAGCGCATCTCCTCGCTTTTATGGGCCACTCCCGCCTGACGACCAATGGCACCGAGGAGCTTCACGAAAACAATCAACCGGTAGTTACCCCATCCTCAGCGCTTATCCACAATGGAATTATCGTCAATGCACCCGAGCTCCGTGCGGAACATCGCGAAGTCTTTCCGCATGAATCCGATCTTGATAGCGAGGTGATCGCGCGCCTTCTTGACGCTGGTCTCGCCGGTGGGGAAACGATTGGCCAGGTCGTATCAGGCGTGTATCCCAAACTGCGTGGGCAGGCGTGCGTAGCTTTCGCCCACGGTGCTCTTCCGGGACTGGTCCTCTTCACTAATAACGGTTCCTTATACTACTGCCACGATGCCGATGCCGATGTGCTCATATTCGCCTCTGAGCGGAGCATGGTAGTGAAGATGGTTGAATCTCCCAATTCACCGTGCCGACCTGATGGAGCGTTGATTTGCCAGTTGAAGCCGGGCGAAGCCTTGATCGCATTGCAGAGTCGCGGCGTCGAGGTCGAGTCCGTTGACGTGTTGAGCCGGGGAGCTGGGAGCACTCTCTGGTCTGCTCCACCCGGTGAGCGTGATTCGGCGGGCGGCCCGTTTCCGGGCGCCGTGGTGGTTGATCGAGAACCCGGGAAGTTGAAGCCGCAGCCCCGTTGCTCCAAGCCCCTTCCCGCGGTGGAAGGTTGTGCGGATGAGTCGCTGAGGTTCAGCCCGGATAAATTACTTGCGGTGCGCCGATGTTCACGGTGTATCCTCCCCGCCTCCTTTCCCGGAATTACCTTCGATTCCGCCGGCGTCTGTAGCGTCTGTCTAAGTTATCGCCCCTTTGTTCGGCATGGTATCAGCGCATTTTTGGACGCGCTGGCGCACGAATCCCCCACAGGCAAGCCAGGCAAGTGTCTCGTCGCGTTGAGTGGTGGACGGGATAGCTGCTTTATCTTGCATCACATGAAACGTGTGCTCGGGCTCGATGTCGTTGCGTTCACCTATGATTGGGGAATGGTTACCGACCTCGCTCGTCGGAATATGTCACGACTCGTTTCAATGCTCGGAGTGGAGCACATCCTTGTGTCGGCTGATATTCGGCGTAAACGTGACAACATTCGACGAAATGTTGAGGCGTGGTTGGATCGGCCACATCCCGGTACGATTCCGCTTTTCATGGCTGGGGACAAGCAGTTTTTCTTTTACGCGAACCAAGCTGCCCGAGATACCGGAGCGCAACATCTTATCTTCGGTATGAATCGGCTCGAAACCACCCATTTTAAGACCGGATTTGCCGGTGTTTTTGCCCATAACAAAGCCGCAACTCACTTCGAGCTTTCATGGGGTAGCAAGCTCAAGTTATTGGGCTTTTATGGGAAAGAGATGCTGGGTAACCCCGGGCTGATCAATCGCTCTTGGTTCGATACGTTATTCGGCTTCGCGTCCTATTATGTTTTCCCTCACCGCTATCTACAGTTTTTTGACTATTACCCTTGGGATGAGCACGAGGTGAACCGGACGATTCGGTCGCTTTACGATTGGGAGGTTGCTCAAGATACGACATCGACGTGGCGAATCGGTGATGGGACCGCGAGTTTCTACAATTACGCCTATCTGTCCCTCGCCGGGCTTTCCGAGGTAGATGCATTTCGCAGCAATCAGGTGCGCGAGGGACAGATTACCCGTGATCAGGCTATTGAGATTATGCTTGAGGAGAATCGCCCGCGGGTTGATTCTTTTCGGTGGTACTGCGAAACGATCAAAGTTGATTACCGCAGCGCCGCGCGGCGCATCAATGCCGCGGCCGACGCCCGGTTGGCGCATATCCGCGGATAAAGTGGTACAAGCTACAGGGGCAGTGACGACCTCGCGGCGTTGCTCCCTTGCCTATCCCTCAACCGGAGAGTCCTTTGCTCGGGTAAGGACGTCTTGGATCCGTCGTTTAAGGATATTGAAACTCACCGGTTTCACGATGTAGTCGTCTGCACCGGCTTCGATCGCTGCGTCGATAAGTGGGACGTCTCGATTGTTGCTCAACATGATCACTTTGACATCTTTGAATTCGGGATCTTTTCTGAGCTCGCGCACAAGGTCGACCCCTGACATCCCTTTCATGACGTAGTCGCACACCATCAGGGAGGGCTTCCCTTGGTGAACCTTTGAAAGTGCTTCCGCGCCATCGGTTGCCTCAACGACGGAGGTAAACCCCATCTCCCGGAGCATGTCGACGATAAGAAGTCGGGTAGACATGAGGTCGTCTACAACCAGAACCTTCTCTTCTTCATTCATTACCATAATGACACCCTTCCCCTTGGTTTAAAGCCGGTTTGCTTCCCGTTCCGGCCCCTCCAGTTTCATCGTGCGACATCCGCGCACACGAAACCTAAGCGCGGTTTTTCACCGTGCTATCCTTTACTCGGCTGGATCCTTTAATTTCTTAAGCGCTCGAGCAGGGGGGAAGACTCTTTTGACGTCCCTCAGAGGAAGGACACGACTCAGGACCGCGCGGTGGTAGGAAACCCATTTCATGGAAACGACACCGAGGGCAGGTCGATTCGCGCGGGCAGAGCTTTTGACGAAGTCCCGTTTGTGAGCGGTGCAAGCGCAGAGCGGCGTGCGTTTTTAGACCTCTTTCTTGAGGGCGCTCTCGACTTTTCGGCGTAGTTTATTGAAATTGACCGGTTTGACGATGTAATCGCTCGCGCCAAGGCCGAGGGCACCGTCGAAGCTGTCGAGGTCGCCGTGAGAGCTCACGAAGATAATTGGGGGAACGCTCGGAATGTCTCGGGATTTCAGAGCCTGCAGGAAATCGATGCCGTTCATCCCCTCCATCATAAGATCGCAAAAAATCAGTCGAACGGGGCGCTGACTTAAAACATCAAGCGCTTCGAGTCCGTTGCGAGCCTCAAGACACTCGGCGAAGCCAAGCTCATGGAGCATATCGGCGAGCATCAACCGGGCTGAGGGCACGTCGTCGATGATAAGAACGCTCTGTTGAAGCTCTGAAAGGGCGATATCTTCCATGATGGTGTATCCAAAAATATACGGTAACTTTGGGTGCTGTAACCGTTGCCGCGAGACGCAACCCTCGTCCCCGATATCGACACTCCAGCGGTAGAGCTCAAGGATATTCGCACCTGCTCCAGATACGCCGCGACGTCAGGCGGCGCGATCGACAAAAGCTAGTTATGCCGGATGGTTAGCGCGTGTGGGGCGCAGCATCTCGAGATTACTCTCCTCTTCTGCAGTCAACCTGGATGAATGCGGTGAAAAGTTACGCCTCGGGGATCGATGTGTCTCTCCTGAGGCGGAGAAAAACTAAGAGCTCGTCCCTAAATTAAGTCCCGGGCGCTCTCAAGTTTGTCCCCCGTGTGCCGATCTCTCACGGGAAAGCAGGCGTTAGCCGCTATAGTGAGGATGAGATGTCGCGGATCGTTGAAGAGGCGGTAGTTGAAATCGGCGGGCGGATTCGCGTCCAACCCGCTGGGCTATTCCGCTATCAAGTTACCCTCTGTGATGAGTCGCTGCATTATACTCTCTGGTGCCAATTCGGCCGGACGGCCGCAGGAGAACGCGGGGTCCTCTTCTACATCGAAGCCCCGCCGAAATGGGACGACGGGCGTGAGCTCGACGCCGAGGAGGCGTGTGAGCTTTTTGGCGCTTTGGAAGCTGCGTTTGGGCTTAAAGGCTATCGCGTCTTCACCTCCATCCTTCGACCGGGGTCCGCTCCTGGTGCCGAGGTGAGCGAGTTGATGGCGATCGCTGAGACCAAGCTTGGAGAGCTTCTCGATGAGGTCTCCGCGCTCCACGAGCTCTCCGACGTGTGCCGTGAGTATCTCTTCTCTGAGAGTAAGAAGGAATTCCGCAAGCTGTGTAGTCACTAGTCCTTCGACCAATAAGTTTTTTCACTCCCGCGGAGTGAAAAACTAACTCAGGACTAGTGGTGAGCATAAATTCTATTACCTTGCAGGTGAAAGAATTTAATGGTCGAACCACTAGTGCGCCTTCCAATAAGTTTTTTCACCAGGCAGCGTGAAAGGCGCCCCGGTTTTTTATCTGCGTTCCCACGGACATCCTCCGGAAAGCACGCTCCAAGCTTCGAAAAGGCCGAAAGCCAGCCTTTCCTGCGCGTCGCTCCAGCCGCCACAGCGGACCTACGGCGGCTGCCCGGCCCGCCCTGGTCGGATTAGTGACTCCTTCAGAAAGTGAAAAAACTTTCTGAAAAAGTCACGAGCACACCGATCCGAAAATCTTTTCCTCCTTCCGCGAGATCCTCTGAGACGGCGGACGAGCTCGTCGGCAAGAGCGCGGAGATAAACTTCGTTCCTCCCTATAAAGCCGCTCGCCGATCATGCGAGCGGGGCGGCTTCAGACGGAGCACTTTGCGGCATCGTGGCGTTGTCGCTCGCACAGATCCCTGAGAGGAGTCGCGCCAGCGTGCGCACCTGGTCTGTCAGGGGCGCTACGAGCTCGGCTCCTTCTGCGAATCGCCCCTCTTTACACTTCGCCTCGATAGTTGAGGCGATCTTAGCCGAGGTGGCTGCTCCAACGTCGAGAAGGAGCCCCTTGAGCGCATGACCGGCGTATTTCAATCCTTCGATGTCACTCGCCGATTTCGCCCGGTTGAGCGCCGTCAGCGGATCCTCATACGAAGTGCCGAATGCGCGGAGAATCAGCTTCGTCCGTCGCACCGAATCCCCAGAACGGAGGAATACGTCCGCAAGGTCGAGTATTTGAGCGAAGGGGAGCCCGCCGCTCGCCCCACCAAATGCGGTGAGAGTCTCCTCTGAGCACAGTTCGTGCCACACCCGCAGCGCCGTTGAGTGAAGCTCTTGAACCTCGCGGGGGATTTTTGCCCCCGGTGCCGGGGCGCTCTGGTCCTCCGCTACGGGCTCATCCGATGTGTTGCCGACGCTCCCCCCGTGGGTACTCAGAACCCGTGCGAGCTCGCTCGGATGGATCGGTTTCGTGACGACGTCATCGACCCCGCATCCGCGCATCCGCTCGATCTCTTCGTTCATGGCGTGGGCAGTAACGGCGATAACTGGAATGCGGTGAGCCTGTCCGGTTGCCTCTTCAAGTGAGCGGATCTCCCGTGTGGCGGTGAGTCCATCCATCAGCGGCATCTGCACGTCGGTGAGCACGATATCGAAATTCGGTATCCGTGCCGAGCCATCGAACTGACGCTTCATCGCCGCAAGGAGATCGAGCCCGTTTTCAACACAGGTGACCTCGTGTCCGGCTTCCTCGAGCATACTCGAAAGGATGATTCGATTCGTTTCGGCGTCATCCGCTATGAGGACCCGTAGAGGGCGGCCTACCCGAAGCGAAGCCTCATCGTCACCGTTCCAGGCACTTTCATCTAAAGGCAGACGTCCAGAGATGCCTAGCAAGATATCTTCAAATGAGAGCGGGCGCATGAGCACATACGAGATACCCGAGGCGGTAAGCCGTTCCCGGAGGGAGATATCGTGGGAAGGAACGACCACAACAACCGGAATCCGCTTTTCACGGGCGAGATCCACCATCAAATTGAAAACATGCGATCGTCGGATCGCGTCCGAGGTGACGACACACAAGCCGTAATCGGTCAGACGTGTTCGCACTTCGGCCAGGGACTGCGGATCCCGCGAGTTGATAACTGTGCTTTGGAGGTTGTACCGACCGGCGCTTGAGTCCATAAGTTTCACCGCGTGGGAGTCCCCATCGACGATGAGCATCTTGCGGGGAGCGATGTCGATCTCCGGTTCACGCCATTCGGTATCAGGCAGTTCGGAGAGGAGAAGCCGTAAGGTGAACTCCGTTCCTGTACCAATCTCACTTGACACTTCGATGCTACCGTTCATCTGCTCGGCGAGTTGCTTGACGATCGTGAGTCCAAGACCGGTACCGGAGAAGACGCGTGCGACCGAGTCATCGGCCT
Source organism: Bdellovibrionota bacterium (assembly GCA_044352465.1). Classification (GTDB taxonomy): domain Bacteria; phylum Bdellovibrionota_C; class UBA2361; order UBA2361; family UBA2361; genus JBILDU01. Next base: position 10,075 of record JBILDU010000044.1, on the reverse strand, counting down.
GAGTAAACGGATCGAAGATGCGGGGAAGACGATCGGCTGGAATGCCGACTCCGGTGTCGGTGACCGCAAGAACGAGTTGATGCGCCTCTCCTGAGCGTCCAGCCGAGCTTACCGTGAGTTTCACGAACCCTTGTTGGGTGAATTTTATGGCGTTTCCGAGAAGGTTAATAAGGCACTGCTTGACCCGGAGTGGATCTCCCCGGAAGAGGTCGGGCACTCCCGGCATGATGTCATACACCAGCTCAACCGAACCCTTATCTTCAGCTCGGGGAGCCACGGTGCGGAGAGCGTCCCGCACGACGTCGCGTAATCGAAACTCTATCTGCTCAAGGGAGAGGTTGCCGGTCTCCATCTTTGAAAAATCGAGGATCTCGTTGATGGTATCGAGAAGTCCAAACGCTGAGTTCTTCGCCATCGCGATGTATGAACGCTTCGTCTTCGAGGTCTCCTCTTTCATCAAGATGCGCAACATGCCCACGATGCCGTGGATCGGCGTCCGCAACTCATGGGAGACCTTGGCGATAAAAGTCGATTTGGCCCGGTTCGCTGCCTCGGCACCGTCGCGGGCAAGTTGGAGGTCTTCCTGCGCGCGGGCGAGCGAATCGAGCATCGAGTTTATCTGCTCGGCGAGCACCCCGAGCTCGTCGCTCCCCGAGACGGAGAGACGACGTGAGGTGTCACGAGTACGCGAAATGTCGCCGACCTGATCAACCGAGGCGGCTAGTGCAGCGATAATAACGCGATGCACGATGACTGCGGCTAGGACTGTACCGAAGATGCTTAACAACACCAGGGCGAGAAGGAGGTTCTGCCGCGCGGCGAGCCCTTCAAGGTGGACGTGCCGACGTAACAGAATCTGAATCATCCCAACGTGGTGGGCATCGAGGCCGGTAAGGGGGGCACGCCCGATGATGTTCTCCCGGTCAACAACCTCGAGGAGCGGTGGGAGCGCATGATTCGGATCGTTCGGGTAGACCGATATCGCAAGCTTTGTTTGGCGACTGAGCTCATCGATCAACCGTTGGTCGACCGGTAGTACGAATACGAACGATCCCCGTGACGGCTTAGAGCGGGCGCTATCAAGGATCGGGCTGCGCGTTACCATGATAACACCGTCGGGCCCGCGTAGTAAGCCAGCCTCGAGCGTGGTAGACTCCCCGCGGCGAATGGCTCCTACACCGTCGAACAAGATATCCGCGAGTTGAGGAGTCAGATCAAAGGTTGTCGCAGATTGCGGGGAGACCTCACGCCCGTAGAGCAGTGTGCCTTGGGGGGAAAAGAACGCGACGGCCCTCATACCGAGTGCGCTGAGCGTTTCATAATTCAGGTTCGCCTCGATGTAGTCGCTATTCCGCTTTTCGGCGAACTCGTAGGTGGCGTCCCACTGGCCCCAGTCGGCTGTTTTGCCAAGAAGTTCTTGAGCTCGGGCGTTCAGAGCTCGTTCAGCTCGGGTGACGTTATCGGCGAGATTCTTCTGCTCGACCTCCTCAAAAGCGTCGGTGAGGGAGTGCTCGAAAAATATCCATAGCGCTCCACCCATCAAGACGAAGCAGCTCGCCACGGTGGCGAGCACCCGGGTTTGAAGTGAGCGTTGATACGAAGCTGAATCCGTGAGCCGAAGGTTTGAGTCTCCGGTAGCGGCGATCGTTTGCACGGTCACCGAGAGGGTTGATAGTCGACTCAAGAGCTGTCGGTCGATCAGCCACCAGAGAAGCACGAGTGCCAGGAGCCCGGCGACGGCGACTCCGAGGAGCGCCCCGTTACGCACCTGTTCGGCAAGGTGGGTCACGACTGCGTCGTCTTCGAACTCGAAGAGGAGCGCCGGCTTCCCGGCGACGTCACGGATAAGTCCGAAAATCGCCGAGCCCCCGCGCTCCGTTGGTAGATGGACGAACGGCTCGCCTCGCTCAAGTCTATGGAGCGCGAGCGATGCTTGGGATGAGGGGGTCTCCTGACTGAAGCGCCAGAACCGGAGCGGGAGATTTGTCTGATACGCCCATGTTTTGAATAGAGTGTTGGTGACGAGCGAGGTCGCGAGGATCGTACCGCGGCCCGCCGCATCGCGCTTACTCGGAAGGATCTCGGTAAAAGCGTAGAGCGCCGTCTCCCCGTTGATCTGCACGAGGCCTGAACCTTCTTTGTTTCCCTTCTCCCGTTCGGTGAGCATGATCTGTTTGAGGAGCGCCACCGCATCCGCCGGTGTTGGTCCGACCGTTCGATCGGCGTTAACGACGTGAGCGCTTTGAAGAAGCTCGTCGGTGCTTCCGAAGTAGAGGACGTCGCGCAGCCCGAGCGCCGATAGAGTCATGAAGTTGAGGTTTTCGTCGATATAAGCCGGATTTTTATCAGCGACGAATTCGTAGGTGTTATCCCACTGGCCCCAATCGACCACTTGTTTCAGGAGAACCTCGAGTTGGGTGGCGAGGGCGTTTTGAACCCGACTTACGTTTCGCTCAAAACGCTCGAGTTCGATCTTTTTAAAGCTGTCGACAACGACAGTCTGGACGAGCCCGACGAGCCCGATGCACAGCACCGCAATCGAGACGAAAAGACCCGAAACAACCTTCGTTCTGACTTTCATAGCCCTCTCCCGTGAATCCCCCGGGGAATTCGTCAGAACGGGCGCTTCGCTAAAGCGCGATCTTAGCGGGCTCGGGCAGTCTTAACCCTCCGATTTGTTTGCGGAAATCATGATGATTCCGTTCAGCCCGACGTCGGGCTCCGCGATCTCGAACTCCTCTACCGTCGGGTTTGGAAATCCAAGGGTTGGAAGGAGCTTACGGAAATGGTCGCCGTAAAGCTCTGCGCAGGGGTAGGTATCGGTAGTCCCGTCGGGGCGGTGCACCGCGTACTCCCTCATTCCACGGAGCGCCGTGATGATCACGTGACCACCTGGGGCGATGGAACCGCAAAAGTTCTCCATGACTTTTTGCCACCCCTCAACGGTTTCACCGACCTCTCCGGAGACGAAAAACATCACGGTTAATGTGCCAGGGGTAAGCGGTATTTTCTCGAGCTCGACTATCGGGCGGTTAAGGACGTTACACCCTTCGATTCGCTCGATCTTATTCCGTATCTCCGCAACTCGGTCCTCAACCGCTTCTTCGCTTGGATCGAGACCCTCGTGGCGAAGCGACATCGCCACATAATGATCCCATGAAAAGGCATCTGCGGTTCCGAGTGCCCACTTGCGGGTCTCTTCCCGCGCCTCCTCACGAAAATCGGTCGAATGAAGCCGATCGACCCATGGGGCGATCGGAATGAGATGGTGAATCCCCCCTTCGCCGCTGATCTCAACGCAGTTTTCGAAGCGGCGACCGAGCCCGCGTAGCTCTTTAATGATGAATCGATTAATGGCGACCTCATCGATCGTTGGGGCGACTTTATAGTAGGTATCGAGATAGAAACGGGTAAAATTCGTGAGTGCGTTGTAATCTTGCGATTGCGTTTGTTGCGTATCAACGTTTGGGCGACGACCGTTATCGAACTGCTGTGGGGACATCTCACACTCCTTATCAAAGCGAGGGAAAAAGCGGGGGGGAGGCCTTTTCAAAGAAAGGTCTCACCCGCCCGAGGGTTGCACCTTCTCGCCCCCCTTTATTTCTGCTCCGAGACCTGACCTGCATCGTTTTTAGCAGGTTGGGCCTCAGAGGAGCCTCCTGACCACGGTCCCTTCACCAGGAAGAGTCCAGCCAGAAGGAGGAAGACGCCGACGTACTGCACCGTCGACAACCGGTCCTTGAGCACGAAGACAGCGTAGGCCACGGTCAGCAGGGTCAACAACGAGTCGACTACCGCCGAGGCCACCGCCAGCCCGTAGTGCTGACAGACGAACCGAAACCCGAAGAACGCCACAACGGCGAGTGCGCTGACCCACGCCATCAGGTGTGCTTTACCGGGAGCAAGGCTCCGTTCGGTGAGCACGTTGGCGAGGACGTAGAGCAGCGCGACCGCTACCGAAAAAATGATTGCTCGAAAATCCATGGATAGGCTCCTTTTGTTAGGTGTCCGAGCGAAAACCTGCCCGACTATACTCCTCCTTTCAGCGGCTTAGTCAAACAAACCGAACGAAAACACCCTATAACGGCGACATAGCTACACACCCCTTTCGCTCGAACAGTGGTATGGCATGCCTCAAATATCGGTTTACTTGCCAAAGGAGGCTGCTCGGAATACAAACGGCGTGTGAGTAATTCGAATGCCATAGCCGTAGAAGTCCCCTCCGCGACGGAATCGGATGGTTGGGGCTCCGCGGCTGTAGTTATCGATGAGCTGAGGCCAAGTTTCTCCCCCCTGAGCGGTTATGTGAGGTTACTTAATCTCCCCCATGGAGACGACCTCCGGCTTAAAGGAGTGAAGGATCGGGTGGTAGCCCAGTTTCTTCGCACCCCCTCCCTCCGTTCCGGGCTGACCCGTCTAGCCAATAACTTGTATTCAGGACGCCTTCCCACCGGCCGGCCGCCGACCCCCCGAGAGCTCACCGAGATCTTGGATTTCGAGGTGTGCTCGGCGTTCCTCTCGGTCCTCTATTTTTACCGACGGGTGAGCCGTATCGCGGGAGACAACCCCCAGTGGCGCGGGTTCGTGGAGCTCGCCCATCACCGGGGGGATATCGGGTATTACCTCGGAACTAGCCTGCCTGGATTGGGTGGAGCCGCGGGGCTCCTCGTGGGGAGTCTCCGCTCGCTGGCGCTCGGTTATCTGGCGTTTCGTGATCCGGCGGGGTTTCGTCCGTACCACGAACACCTCCGGGCCCGGCAACTCTCGTTCGATGTCGGATACGAACTTACGAATTGGGGTTTTTCGCACGCCCAGGTCGCGGCGCTGTTTCTCCAACGGATGGGCCACGGAAGTGCCCTGCCGATAGCGCTGGTGACGGGGCTCTCGCCCGGTCGATTACGGGGGGCGGTGGACCAGCGGGCGGCGCATCTTCGCGCGGCGGCGGTCTGGATCGACTCGGTGTATCGCTCGGCGAAGCCCCCGGCCCTACTCGGTGAGGACCAGATCGGGCTCAGTCGGGGTGAGGTCGAGCAGCTCTTAAGTAACGTCCGGGTTATGGTGGAGTCGAAGAGCCGTACCTTCTGGCTCGACCGCGGGGAGGAGACGACCCCCGGTGAAATGCCCGAGATGTAGTAGCCCGGTTAAATCCTAAAAAAAGAATCGAAGGGGTCCCGTGCCACCGGTTTAACCCGGAAGATCTATCTTTATTTCAATATCTTATGGTTTTTTGCAAAAAAAGCGCTCAATTGTAAAGGGAACACCCTAGAAGCCGATATGACACCTTAAGGATTTTGCTAGAGGAGGTGTCGCCGTGAAAAAGTTGTTTCGTTCGCGGTTCATGTACTGCGCGTTGGTGGTGTGTTTCATCGCTGCTCCGGCTCTCGCTGCGGCGGTGAAGGCGGGGAGTATCGAAGAAACGATTGGTGGTCGGGGCAAACCCCCGACGGATTCAGTCCAGATTGTTAGCAAACCGACGAATGAGCAGGCAGCGGAGGAACCCCTGGAAGTAAATGTTAATCAAGCAGCTAGAGATGATGACGACTACAACCCACATGAAGGCTGGTAGCTACAAAAAATCGTAGAGCGATACTTTTAAGGAGCGATGACCCGCTCGAAGCGGTCGGGATAGGCTCTTCTAAGGGAGAGTAGCGCTGAGGGGCGAGCTCTCAGGTGTTCTCCCCACCCGGAGTCAGCTTGGTCTATCTTCTCGAGGAGAGCTATCGCCTCGTCAACACGACCTAGCTCGGACAGCAATTGAACGGTGAGGAGGGGAGCACGTTCCTCAATCCCCGACTCGAGGAGGTGCTTCGCATCGTCCCGGTCGAGAACGTGATCGAGGCGTATCCGATTCATCACCGATAGGAAGATCGCGTCCTCAGCGAAAGCAGGAATCGAGCGGAGCGCGCGGGTCATCTCTTCGGTCGAATCGGAACCGACCATCTCACGCGCGAGCAGAAATCCAAGAGCGAGTTGACCCTCTGGAGTTTCGCGAATCCTCCCATCGGAGCCTATAATCTCCCTCACCTTGATAGCTGTATCGCGCGCTAAGGGCCGCTCGGTTGCGGGAACGCTAAGCGATAACTTGTTCGTGGCGGTGGAGAGATTCATTATCTCAAGCACAACGGCATGATCGTCTATCCCGGCGATCTTCAGTTGCTCAAAAGCTACGAGAAGCGATTCGAGTGAGGTGGTTTGCCGCTTCAGGCGCTCCTTGGGAGGCTCCCCCTCTACGAGGAGGCTTAGTCGCGCAAAAACGATGTGATCGAGAAAGGAATCTTTGTTGGCGTTCCGTGCCGACTCCGCATAGGGGAGAGCTTTGGCGATCTGAGCCTCGGTGAGCGGGTACGTTCGACCGAAGAGGTTGAAGAACATCGATAGCGACTCGTCGCACCCGAGCATCGCGGTATTCGGGCTACGATTAGGAATATCTGGATTCTCCGCCCGCTCGATCAAGAACTTGACCCGGTGGATAGTCATCGGTGCCGCGAATCCCTCCTCCAACTCCACCGAACGCACCCGACATCCCTCGGCGACCGCCTGAATCGAGTCGCAGGTGGCTCTATTCGCCGCACGAACCTCGGGGGTGAGAGTGGCGGACCACGGGACCCGACCTCCTTCTACCGACATAATAATCATACTGAGCTGGGTAAGCCGCTCCATAAGCTCGCGGCGTTGGCGCGGGGTGTAGTGCACCTCCTCCATCCAGTTTTTGAACTTTTCGATCCCGGCGGGGGTGAGTCCATCGGGGAGGTACACCGCCCGTGCGGCGCGGAGCGCTTCGAGGTCGAATTTGCCCAGGATCGCGGGGCCGGTCTCATCGAAGGCGGAGGCGTACGCTTTGAGCTCGAGTTTTCGTAGTTCGAGGATCAAGCGTCGCTCTGCGGTTTCACGCTCGAGGACCTGGAGAGAGTCGAGGATCTCTTTATCACCGTGGGCGTTTCTTCGAAGCTCGGCCACCACCTCGGGCTGTACGAGCGCCACCGCCGCGGGGAGGTTCCCGGCGTCGGCGAGTTGTCGGGTCAGGGGAAGCGCCTCCGCCACCCGTTGGCGGGCTTGTTCGGTGAGTAGGGTAATCTGCGCGCGCTCCGCTTTCTCTCGCTCCTCGTTAAGCTTCGCGGTGGCAGCTTGGCTCTCCCGGTCGAGGAGGTACTTTGTGCCCCCGACCCCTCCCGCTGCGGTGAGGGCGAGCACCGCCGCAAGCACCTTGTTTGCGCCGATCCACCGACCGATCGTGCGGCGGGTGACGTCGAGTCCGTACGGAACTTTGTCTTTCAGCGGCAGGGTGGTGGCTAATCCTGCTACCCATCGGCCGTCGAGGAACGCCTCGAGGTCGGCGCGAAGTTCGCCGGCGGTTGCGTAGCGGGTCGCTGGATCGACCGCGATAGCTTTGTGAATGATCGCCACAAGCTCGCGGGGGAGGGCGGGATTTGTAGCGAGTGGGTCGCCGTAGAGCGCAACGGGATCGCGGGCCTCCCCAAGCCGCTTTAAGATCTCACGCCCCGATGAGACACCGACCGTTTCAAAGGGAGCCTCGTTCAGCACGATCTGACGCAAAATAAGACCTAGCTGATAGACATCGGTGCGGGGGGTCACCGGGCCACGGCCGGGGAGTTGCTCCGGCGCGGCGTAGGCGACGGTTCCCCGAAAGCCGGGCGCTTCGGCGGGGGAGCTTCCAGCCGCGGGCGCGCTCGTAAGATCGGTCGAGGTGCTTAATCCGAAGTCGGTGACGAAGACCCGGCGTTGCTCTGCGGGGGAGCCGTCAGCGGCGGGGGCCTTTTCGGTCGATATCAGAATATTCGAGGGCTTTAAGTCGTGGTGGATGATGCCGCGCGAGTGGAGGTGCTCGACTGCCCGGACCGTCTCGAGGAAGTAGCGTACGAGCTGGTGGTCGCGGCTGCGCCACTCGACCGTGGTTGGATCGGTGACCGCCGCGTCGAAGTAGCTCTCGGTCACGGCATCGAGGGTGCGCGCCTGTTCCACGCGGTCCATGACGAAGAACGGGCGGCCCTCGTTCGAAACTCCATACGAGTAGATCTTCACGAGGTTCGGGTGGCTCAGCGCGGCGATGAGCGCAGCTTCGCCCCGAAAACGCTCGACCGCCTCCGGGGAGGGATTCGCGGTGAGTACCTTAATCGCTTGGGTACGATTGAGGGTCGGATCGAAGCCGCTCACGACGACCCCCATGCCGCCACTACCGAGGGGGCGGAGGGACTCGATAGTAAACTGGCTCCGAATCCTCTCGGTGTTTCCAAGGTCGGCGATGATATCGGGGACCTCTCGCGAGAGGGGGGGGCGAGCTTGGCGACCACTCCTACTCTGCGAATCGGGGCTGAGTGAGCGGTCGAAGTCGTGAGCCCGGAGATCGAGCGAGTTCACTCCGTCGAGGGAGAGGAGGGGGTTATCTTGTGGTGGTGACGGCGGAGGTGGACCCTGCGGATGTGGATTTCCTGTCCCACCGCCGGGAGTGTCGCCCCGATGAGGGGATTGATCGTTCGGAGATTGACCGAGTGGTTGCATAGTAACGAAGACGACGTCCGGCACGATAGCTCTAAAGCGCCGCTAAAGTAGCCCCTGGTTTTTTACCACAACGGCTGATCCTATGTAACAGCAGGGGGGATGGCGGCGCGGCTCCTCCCGGGGGTCGGGAAAAAGGTTTATATTCGGGGTGTTGCGTGGGCGATTGAGGAGACTGGGTGTTTTTCATGAGGAATAATCCCCGCAATTCAGGGGAAATCGGCCTCCCTGGCTATTTGAGTAGAAGTCGCTAAAGGGGGTACCATCCAGTCGGTCCATGAGTCCGCAGATACGGGACCCTCTCCGCCTTAGTGGAGCGAACGGGATACAAGAGCACCGGATGTTTTTCAATTAGAAGCTGACTTCCCCACGGATTAAAAGTTTATCCTCGGACGAGCAATTCGAATGAGCCTTAACCCGGAAAAACGCGACCCGCTCAACCTTACGGATTCCGCAGCGCTGCCTCCCCGTGAGGCGCGGGACTTCGAGCCAGAGATACAGTATCTGCGCGACCGGGGCGAAGGGTGTGGCTCCCTGCGATTTGTGCGGTGGAAAGAGGTGGAGGAGCGGATCGCGGTGTTCCGCAATCTTCTTCCGGGTGTGGCGCTCGTGCACGATCTCTCCTCGGAATCGGATCCGCTCGTGGTTGAACGTCTTCAGCGGGCGGGAGTCGAGTTCTCAACTTCGGGTGTGGCGCACCTGGAGCGGTTGCAGGTGCTGGGTGTTCCTCGAGCTGCGATTTCGGTTACCTCGGGAGCTCCGCTCCCCGATGTCATCGGCCTTGCGCGCGACATCCAACCGAAGGTGGTGACCGTTGGCACGTTAAGTGCGTTGGAGAGCCTTATCAAAGCGGGGTGTGTGCCGACCGCGGAGTGGCAGCCGACGTTGCAGATCCTGGTGCGGCAGTCGCCCGATGAGCCGCTCGTCAATCCCCGCCGTTTGGATTCGATATTTCGTCGCGCCGCTGAGGTCGGTTTTAACTCGTTCGGACTCTCGTTCGCCGTCGCCGATGGTTTTCGTGGGGCGGAGTCGGGGGAGCGATTGATCGAGGCCGCGGGGCATGCCGCGCGTTCGTTCGTCGCCGTAGGACGCTCGATCGAACGGGTGCAGATCCTCGGTGGGCTCGTTGATTCGCGTTCGCTTGGAGAGGCTGGTCAGACTATCGACGGATATATGGGCGGTGTCGCCACCACGGTGCAACGCCTGCAAGGAATCCTCGAGGGGGTGCAGGCGGGGACGAAGCCGCTGTACGAGATCGAGGGGGGGCAGCTTCTTCTGGGACATTTCCCGACCCTCACTTCGATTACGAATGTGAAGCGGCAGCGGACCGACGGGGTCCTCGAGGTGTTTATGGTGTCGAGCGTCTACAGCGATCTGGCGGGGCATCTCTATAGAAAGACCCCGGTCCACATCGAGGTAGTCCCCGATCCGCTTGGTGGGCAGCCCCTCACGGGGAAGCTGGTCGATGCGGTACTCCACGGAGGGACGTGCGACTCGGTCGACAGTCTCTTCGCGCGGGGTGGCGAGTTAGTTCGCTTTAAGGTTCCGGAGGATCTGCGTG
>JBILDU010000008.1:0-51124 GCA_044352465.1 Bdellovibrionota bacterium | reverse complement strand
GGTGCCTCCTCGCGGTGTACGGCCCCCGCCTTACCGATGGCGCAACCGATTTTAATAAGATTCCCCCCGCGAAGTTGGTGATTCACGATCAGTTCGATACTGCGGTGCCGTACACGCTGTCGGCACTGGCCGACTTCCAAGCACCCCATTTCGAGGCGGCGCGTCGATTTTGGGAGAGCCACGGGCAGGAGCTGAAAGATTTTTTTCGGGAGACGATTCGCCAGATCGATAGCCACGCGACGGTGGGAGGGGTGCCGCTGAGCCATCTGCCGACCGATAATGCGCTCCGCACCGCGCGCTTTCAGGGAGTGGCGCAAGCGTTTTTAGAGCAGAACCCCGACGCGAGCGGTACGATCACTTTTCTCGATCTGCAAACGTACGCGGCAACGATGCGAAACGTGGGGCGTTACCTTCGCGAGGTGGATTTCCTACGGCCAGGGGAAACCCGGGCGGATCTCCAGCGGCGTCTCGGCGATCGGCCCCCGGGCATCGATAAGATCTTTCTGCCGATCAAAACTTTTTGTGATCCGATTGCGCTCATGTGTCAGGCGGCAACCGGTTTCGGACACGACGCTGCTTCGGCCGGTGAGATGTGGATGAGCGCTGGTGCGGGCGTCTCACCAAGGGATGTCATCGTATCGCACCCCCATAAAACGCCGGAGACGTTACGACTGGTCGCTGATCCGACGTTATCCCCGTGGGGAGTCACTATCGACTCGGTGCAGGAGTTGGACCGGCTTATTACGGCTGGTTTGGCCAAGGATGTGGTGATCTTTATCCGGTACAAGGCGACCGGTGCCAGTGTGGTAGCGAACTTGAGCGCGAAGTTCGGAATGCCGGTGGCGACGGACGAAGATAAACGTAAAGTCATCGAGCTGCTCGCGGAAGCACGCGCGAAGGGCTTTGAGAACTTCGGCTGGGCATTCCACGTAGGTACCCAGAGCACCAATAAGAAGGACTACGCCCGTGCCCTGCGGACGGCGTACAAGTTAACAAAGATGGCGCTTGAACTTGAGCAACCGATCGTCGTCGAGAATTACAACATCGGTGGCGGAATCTGCGACGAGCGGGTGGCGACGAAGCAGCAGACCTCGGGGAAGCGAGTTCTCGCCGGCATTGGGGCTGAGGTGGCGAGTTTTCGTGATGCGATAGAAAGCCTGATCGGGCAGCCCGCGTGTCTTGCCGCTGAGCCGGGACGGGTGACCTGTGCGGCGGCAGGCTTCATGATGTCGCAGGTTGTCGCCGGAATAGAGGCGAATTTCACCGGTGCGACGACGGTACGGTGGGCAGCCACTCGGCAAGGCATTCTCTCGGGGAACGATCACGACGATGCTTTCTATGAATTGATGCCGGTACGAGCCGATCACGCGGGACCGAAAGTCGGGCAGATGGTGTACGGTAGCTCGAATCGACCGAACGATGTGTTCCCCTCGATAGCGACCGATCAAGCCCACCGCTTACCGGCGGATCTCCAGAGCGGTGACTGGTTGATGACCGAGGGAGGAATCGCCTACGGGTGGGACGCCTCAGGACCGATCGATGGGATCGATCCCGGTCGTCTGATCGCTTTCTACACAGACGAGCAGGGCAAACCGCATTTTATCGAGTCCCCGTGGTCTCAGCGGGAGAAGGTCCGGAACGATTTCCTGAGGGCCCATATGGAGCAGCGCGGCACGAGCGCGGTTTAGGCTTAGGGGGCCTTGCCCCTGCCCCTCCATCGCGAAGACTATCTCCTTGGACTGGGCAACCGTGCTGGGTGCGTAAAGTTCGTGTCGGGGGCTTCTATCGCGATTTAAATAGCGTATCTTTACGTTAATGATACGGACAAAGGATGGCCATCAAGGGGTGGGGATGCTCGAGGGGTGTTTTTTCACCCTCGCGGTTTTCCTCTCTCTTCTCTCGTTTGGGGCGTTATGGTGTCTTGATCGGGCGATCTTTACCCCATCTAATATCCTCGTCGTTGCGGGGGGAGCGGGGATTGCGGCGGTGCTCCTGACTTGGGGCTGTCGTCGTACCTTTCGTTGTAATCGGTTGGAGCTCTCCATCCTCGGGATAGCGCTTCTGGCGCTCCTCCTGCGCCTCAACGTTTCCCCCTATGTTTACGGTGGACAAGACCCCGGGGTCTATTTCAACGTCGCGAGTTACTTCGCCCATAACGGGACCGCTGTCATCAAAGATGAGCTTCTTCCTGAGCTCCTCGATAATCCTGAACTCCGCCAATACTACGTTGAGCGCTCAATCCGTCACGTCAATAAACTTCCCGATGGGACGTGGTACGGGAACCTTGTGGCGGGAACCTATCTCCGCGATTTCGACAAGAACGAGTGGTTACCCCAGTTTTATTTTTTAAATCCGGTGTGGCTGGCGATCGGTCAATGGCTCTTTGGAGTAGAGTGGCAGGGGCTTGTCATCGCTGTTTTCTCGACCCTCACCGTCATTGGAGGGGCGCTCGTGACGTGGCGGCTTTCCCGCTCAAACGGAGCGACACTTCTCGCTGCAGCGCTCTTGGCGACTAACCCTACCCTCAGTTATTTCGGGACCGCACCGGTTTCGGAGGGGCTTGCCGGCTTCTTCTTCATGGCAGCGCTGGCGCTCCTCGTGGGGCAAAGGGGGTATCTCTCGATTCTGCCGCTCGGTGGTCTCTTTTTGACCCGAATCACCGGCTTTATAACCCTGCCGCTTCTGCTGGTAGCACTTCTCTGGATCGTGATGAAGCGACGGGATCGCTCTGCTATCGCGGTGGGGCTTGGCTTTATCGTGGTGTATGCCCTGAGCGTTACCTGGGGGCTCACCTACTCGCCCCATTATGCGACCGGCATTTATACAGGCAAGCTCGGGATTACCCCCGCCATGCTGGCGCAGCGTGAGTATTTTTTTCTCGCCCTAGGGCTTATCTGGGGACTCGGTGGAGTGCTCCTTCTCACCATTCCCTCTCTCGCTCGGGTAGCTGCACGGTGGGGGCTACGCTGGGGAGTTCGGGTGACGCTCCTCCTCGTTGGGGCTCTTATCGCCTCCGCGCTTTATCGAGGATATCTCCTCGGCTTTACCGACGCCTACGTCGGTCACCGCTGGTTCGACGCGCGGTGGCAGATGGTCGGCTTAGGCTTTGGCTCGCTCGGTTTTCTGTCGCTCCACACGCTTGCAGTGATGCTCTCCTACGGAGGTGCGATCGCATTTCTTCTCGCGCTCCCCGTGGTCGGGCGCATCGGTCTTCAGCGCGCGGTCGTGGCGCCGGTTGCCGTGCTTGCGGCGGGGTTTCTCGGGGTCTTCTCGCTTTATCCGCTCGCAACTCCGTACCTCTACTATTTTGGGCGATACCTCGCGAGTGAACTTCTTCCGCTCGGAATAATCTGCGGTGCGGTCGCGGTTGACCTATTTGCCAAGCGTTATGTGGGTCGGGCGACACTCATTCGGTGGGGCTACTTTCTGATCGTTTCGATCTCACTACTGCCGTCAGCGGTAACTCGTCTGTCGTTGCGCGAGGGGCTGGAGTTTTACAACTTCGTCGCCTGCCTCGATCGCATGGCGGTGGGGCGAAGTATATTTTTTATCGAAAAGAGAGGGGTCCCCGAAACACCCCTCGTTACCCCACTCCGTTTCACGTATCGGCGGGCGACCTTCGCTTTTCACTACAAGGATTTCCCAACACCAGCGAGTCGGCAGGCGTTATACGATTACTTTCATCGCAAGGGATATCGCATATTTCTTCTCACCGCCCAGGAGCGGTGGCGCGGGTTAAAAGAGGTCGAATTTGTTGGACGATTCTCCGCACCTTTTCGGACGATCGGCGGAAAAAGGAGCCAGCCTCGGCGAATCTCAACAAGGCGCCATACGATGATGCTTTTCGCCGTGGGTGGGAAGGTGGATATCCCGGCTGAGTGTACAGTGACCCTCAAGTAGTCGGTGTCACCGTGCGGAGATCTTTCGGGGTATCCTCTCCGAAGCGAGGAAGATCCCCTGCCTCTGTTTGTTTTCTGCTCCGGTAAGTATCGAAGAGGATAGTGGAAAAGAGGGCGGACCACCTACGAGGTGCATCTCCCAATCTTTTTTGACTACCCCTGGTGGGGCGGTAGAATGACCAGCATGGAAAGGTGGGTGAAGGCGGTATTCTTTTTTCTCCTCGGTGGGCTCCTCGCCGGGTGCGGTGGTGGCTTTAATTGCCCCTTTAATCCCCCGCAATGTTGCTACAACGTCCTCTTCGGATGTGGGCCGTTTGATATCCCTTTCGGTTGCGAATGTTCATCCTACGGCCTCGCGCAGGTTGCGCCGGCTACCGCTCCAGCGACGTTCGCTGGCAAAAAAGTGAGCGATGTATGGAGCGGGGTGATCTCACGAAAGCGGTCCTCCTGTCCGGGGATTCCCGCGACGTTACGAGGGCGGGTTGTTATTAAAACTACCGGCCGGCGTATCGCGGTGACTGTGCCGGGATACGGCGTGCTCCGCGGGCAACGGCGGGGGCGGGTCTATCGGGCCAAAGGGGCGTATGCCCCGTTCACCCCGACCTGTAAGGGCACAGCCACCGTAACGCTCGCACCTCAAGCAGGGAGACGTGCGGGGATCGATGCGGTGATGTCGTACGGGTGCGGTGAGTCGAACCTCTGTTCGGCGCGTTACCGTGGTTCGCTCGCTAAGGAGTAGGAGGGGATATGATAGCCTTCGTGAGATATCTCGGTGTCGCTCTTGTCTGTGGTCTTCTCCTCTCAGAAGGTGTCGCAGCTCAGACCCTCTCTGGTCTATTTTCCTCAGGTGGCAAGCCCGCCAAACGTATCCGACTTTACGTTTCGGGGATAAAGAAACCGATCTCCACCGATTCGACCGGTCGATTTTCGGTGATCGTTCCGGGTCCAGGGACGTACACCGTAACGCCTTACCCAAACGCCTCTCGTCTTGTCGCGACTCCGTTTCGTCGTACTGTCGTTGTACCGGCTACCGGGTTAGGTAACGTCAACTTTGAGATCGGCACCCTTTCGACCCGCACCGCGGTGCGAGGTCGGATCCTCGATCGAGCGGGGGTGCCGCAGAGCGGAGTCGAGGTCTATATCTCCGGTTTTGGGGGGGTAGAGAGCGATGCGAACGGGATCTACGGAGTTTCGGATCTTCCACCCGGTCGTCATTCTCTGACTGCCTTCGAGGACGCTTTCACCTTTATCCCCGCGGTGCGTACTCGAACGATCTCCGCCGGTCGAGCTGCCCGGATCTCTATTCGCGCGGTGCCGCTCTCGGCGGGTCCTGCCGTAGCCACCTTCATCTCCGGTGTTTTTGATGCGGAGTTTGCGATCGCCTCCGGTAGTTGCCCCCTCCTGCCGGCTCGAGCAGAGGGGCGGGCGGTGGTGCTCCAACGTGACCGCACGGTGCGTTTTTACCTCCCCCGACTCGGGTTCGCCGCGCTTCAACCGACCAGCAGCGGTTTCGGTGGCGCTTTCTCGCAGCGCAAGCTCGGCTGTCGGATCGATGGTGAGGTGACGGCTGAGTATGCCTCTCCGGATGACGCGGCCGTGACGGGCTCACTGAAGGTCGTTTGCCTCGGCGCGGCCCAGTGTGAGGGCACCTTTGCGGGTACGTTAACACGACAGTAGGGGGACTGCGGTGATCTGCCGTTAGGCGAGCCGCGCGAGGGGCGCGGCGGCTGAACTCTCGCGTAAAAACGCTTCGACTGTGCGGCGCAATCCCTCGGCTACCTTGATAGCGGGAGCGTAGCCGAGCAGCCGTTCTGCATTTTCGATGACTGCCAGCGAATGCTTAATATCGCCTGCGCGGAAGTCCTCATGTTGCGCATCGAAGAGCGCTTTCCCGAGCTTCTCCTCAACGCCTCGGCGCAGCGCGGTATAGAGCTCGTTGAGCGAGGTTTTTTCCCCGCAGGCTACGTTAAACGCCTCGCCCATCCCGGCATTCGCGGTAGCGGCGAGGATGTTTGCGCGCACGACGTTTTCGATGTAGCAGAAATCACGGCTCGTGGTTCCATCCCCGTAGATGATGCACGGCTTTTCGGCACAGAGATTGGCGAGCCAGCGAGGAATTACCGCGGCGTACGGCCCCTCAGGGTCTTGCCGGGCTCCAAAGACGTTAAAATATCGTAGTCCGATCGTCTCGAGACCGTAGGCGTCGTACCAGAGCCGCCCGTAGAGCTCATTGATCGCTTTAGTCGCCGCGTAGGGCGAGAGCACCTTGCCAGTATCTTTTTCGTGCTTCGGCGAAGCGATGCTGTCCCCGTACACCGAACTTGAAGACGCGTAGACAAAGCGTCCGACTCGAGCGTCGCGTGCAGCGACCAGCATATTGAGAAAACCGTCGACGTTGACTGCGTGGCTCGTCAGCGGATCGCTCATCGAACGGGGCACTGAGCCGAGAGCGGCTTGATGAAGGACGATGTCAACATCACCACAGCCGCGGTGACACGTCGCGAGATCGCGGATATCCCCGGTGATGAAGGTAAATCGCTGGGCTGCCTGAGCGCCGACCGATTCCTTCACCGCGTCAAGGTTGCGCTCCTTGCCTGTCGCGAAGTTGTCGAGCCCGACGACCGTCTGACCAAGCGCGAGGAGTCGCTCGGTAAGGTGCGAGCCGATAAAACCCGCGGCACCGGTAACGAGCCATGTTTTCGGCGCGGCGCGGAGCGCGGTCTCGGTTTCGAGGTAGCGGTCTTCAGTCATGCGTTAGAGGCTCCAATAATGAATTCCTGGGGGGAGTGCGTGGCGCTCAAACGTCGACTTTATATCGATGAAGACCCCGTTCGGGCGGAGCTTCGTCGCGATCGTCTTCGCTCCGAGCGATAAGAACTGTTTATGCGGCACCGCAAAAACGATCCCATCGAGGTCCTTGAGCTCTTCCCAGCTCGTGAGGGCGAGTCCGTACTCCTCCATGGTGTGGTGGGAGTCGGCGAGGGGATCGTAGACGAGTGGGATTACCCCAAATTCGCGGAGTTCCTTGATGATATCGGGGACCCGGCTGTTGCGAATGTCATGGACGTTCTCTTTGAAGGTGAGACCCAGGATGCCCACCTTCGCTCCCTTCGTGGGCAGGCCGGCGTTCACCATTAGCTTCACCATTCGCTGAGCCACGTAGGTGCCCATGCCGTCGTTAATCCGCCGCCCCGCGAGGATCACCTGGGGGTGATAGCCGAGCTGCTCGGCCTTTGTCGTGAGATAGTACGGATCGACGCCGATGCAATGTCCTCCCACGAGTCCCGGAGAAAAACGGAGAAAATTCCATTTGGTGCTCGCTGCATCAAGAACGTCTTTGGTCCGAATATTCATCCGGTCAAAGATGAGCGAGAGCTCGTTCATGAGGGCGATGTTGAGATCGCGTTGGGTATTTTCGATGACTTTAGCCGCCTCGGCTACTTTGATCGACGGCGCTTTATAGACTCCCGCGGTGATGACCTTGCCATAGATATCAGCCACGAGCTCTAAGGTCTCGCTGTCTTCGCCTGAGACGACTTTGAGGATAGTCTCAAGGGTGTGCTCTTTATCGCCGGGGTTGATTCGCTCGGGGGAATAGCCGAGTTTGAAATCTATTCCTTGCTTTAAGCCGCTGCGCTTCGCGAGGATCGGGCCACAGACCTCCTCGGTGACACCGGGGTACACCGTCGATTCGAACACGACGGTGCTTCCTTTTCGGAGCACGTCGCCGACGATTTCTGATGCCGAGATCACCGGTTGAAGATCGGGGCGGTGGTCGTGATCAACCGGGGTCGGTACCCCAACCACGAAGAAGTTGCATTCAGCCAAATCGCGCGCGGTTGCAGTGACTTTGAGCGATGAGGCGCGAATCTGCTCCTCGAGCCCCTCCGACGTCACATCGACACCTTTTTTGAGCAGTTCGATCTTGTGCTCATTGATGTCAAATCCGACCGTCCCGGGGAATTTACGGGCGAATGCAAGAGCCAGGGGAAGCCCAACATAACCGAGTCCGATGACACCTATCTTCGTCGACATACCTCATATCCTTCGAAAACGGAGAGCTACTCTCTCCCCGTAGAGCGGACCGAGCCATGATGGGGCTCAGTTTGCGTGCAGCGTCGCCGTTGAATCGAACTTTGCTGGCCGTTCGGAGACTACGGGTGGCGCCGTTTTAGACGCTCCTTTCCTATCACATTTAGAGGCCCATTAAAACGGCGTGAAGGAGCTTTAAGCCGCTGAATCGCCCCCTGTTTTTCAAACGCCGAGAGGGGCGGCTGACTCAGTTCGCACCGCCGCGGCTCCCGACATCGTCGGGCGTTGCGCCCGCAGCCAACTTTGGAAGGTCAGAACGTTCCAAAGGATGTAGCTGTTGTTGCGCCGTTCCGTCAGGTGCTCGGTCCAGCGCTCCCGAATGTAGGCCGGTGTGAATATTCCATCAGCCTGAAGCGCGGTCTCGCTGAGAAGTTCCTCGGCCCATGGGCGGAGATCCCGCCGGAGCCATTCGTCGAACGGAATACCAAAGCCCATCTTGGGACGCTCGATAAGCTCACGCGGAACATACTTGTAGAGGATGTGACGCAGGGGGCTCTTGGTAACGTTGCCCCGCACCTTGCTTTCTGATGGGATCCGCCATGCATGCTCGACAACGCGGTGTTCAAGGAGCGGAATCCTTGATTCAAGTGAAACCGCCATACCAGCACGATCGACCTTCACGAGTATATCGTCGGGGAGGTACGTCACCCCATCGCACAACATCATGTAGTCAAAATAGTTCGGAGTCGTCTGCCAAAGATGTGGGGCGAGGTGGTCGGTCGGTGGTACGGCACCATCGATGACGAGCTCCTCCGGGCGATCGACGTACGAGAGGAGGGAGCGATAGAGCTCCTCGCGGGAGTCGATATCGAGGAGATGCGCCGCGCGGTGTATCTTTGATCCAAGGTCTTTAAAGCTGAGGCTTCGGGGCAAGAGCGGACGCAGGAGGTGGTGGAAGCCGTTCCACTGCGTCGTCGGCACCGTGAGCACGGCTTTGCCCCCTAGTTTTCGCACGGGGCTAGGGATCCAGCCGACCTTGCCCCAGAGGTGATTACTCCAGAGGTAGCGGGGGTATCCGGCGAAGAGCTCGTCACCCCCGTCCCCTGAAAGCGAGACGGTAACGTGCTGGCGGGCGAGGCGCGCCACGAGGTAGGTGGGGATCTGGGATGAATCGGCGAACGGCTCAGAGTAGATCGATGGAATTTTTTCGATTACATCGAGGGCGTCTTGGGGAGTGACATAGAGCTCGGTGTGGCTTGTGCCGAGATGCTGGGCTACTTTTGCGGCGTGATTCGCCTCGTTGTAGCGGGCTTCGTGAAAGCCGATCGAGAAGGTTTTGATCGGAGAGGTCGACTGGGCCTGCATTAAGGCGACCACCAGAGATGAATCGATTCCACCGGAGAGAAAGGCACCCAGCGGAACATCCGCCACCATTTGAAGCTTGACGGCGTCGCGGAGGAGTCGCTCCAGTTCGGTCAGCGCCTCAGTTTCGTCGTACCTGTTCCGCTGAGCGATCCCCCGCGCCGCTACCTCACGCAGCGACCAGTAGCGCTGTGGTTGAACTCGGACGTCGCGGTCGTCCGCGGAGGGGCTAAAAGAGTCGGGGGCGGTCGAGAGAGTGTGGAGTCCCATCGTGAGGAAGGAACCTGGGGGGAGTTTAAATATCCCGCGATAGATCGAAAAAGGCGCCGGGATGTAGCCGTGGCGCATCAGCAGTCCGATAGCGCCGCGGTCGAGTGATGCGTCAAAGCGAGGGTGAGCCTGCAAAGCACCGATCTCTGAACCGAAGAGGAACATCCCGTTGTTCCAGCCGTAGTAGAGCGGTTTCTCACCCATTCGATCACGCGCGAGGGTTAGAGCACGCTCGTGACGATCCCATACCGCGAAAGCGAACATTCCGACGAAGCGCTCGAGCGCTGGCCGCACACCCCACTCCTCAAAAGCAGCGAGCATCACCTCCGTATCGCTGCCACCCCGAAAGGGATAGCGCGGGCTGAGGAGGTTCTTCAATTCAGCAAAGTTATAGATCTCACCGTTAAAAACGATAACGAACCGGCCTGAGGGGGAGGTCATCGGCTGATGGCCTTCAGGGGAGAGGTCGAGTATCGCGAGTCGACGATGACCCAGGGCGAGTCGCACCGACTCATCCACCCATCCACCGCCGTCATCGGGGCCGCGGTGGTAGAGAGCCGCGGTCATCGGAGCGAGCGCTGCCTGGAGATCGCCGGGGGATGTCTGGAGAAAACCAACGAGACCGCACATAGGTTTGGAGGTGCCTTCAAAAGCAGGGTGAATTCAAAAGCGGGGTGACTTCAAAAGTCAGATTAGAGCACTTCGACATTGTGCCGCGGAGTGATCTGAATCACAACAGCAGTTTCTTATTTCGCCGCCGCTGCCCCGGCGTGAGACGAGGAGAGGGGCGCCAAAAGCATGTGGGGGGGCTTGTATCCCGCTCGCCACTCCTCTGGCGAGTGAAAAAGCTTACCGGACGGGATTCGAGGGATGGAGAGCGGGACGCGCCGAGAGGGCCCTGCGTGACGTTGGTAGTGAAAGGGGGAGCTCGGGGCGATAGGCGTCGGGGTAGTGGATGATTTCAGGCTGGCACCACGGTCCACGGTACACGATACCAACAACGTCGTAACGGATGTGGCGGAGCGAGAGCTTAAGGAGTGCGCGGGTCTTGGCCCGAACATATATCTGGCTCAGTTTGCCGATACGCTGTTGCTTTTCCCCCGTTATCGCGTCGATCGGTGCATAGGTGGAGCTCGTGTTGACGCGGCGGGTCTTCACCTCGATAAATACGAGGGTATCCCCGCGGATTCCGACGATGTCGATCTCCCCCGCGCGGTGCGACCAATTGCGATCGAGGATCCGAAAGCCACGGTGGCGAAGAAAACGTGCGACCTGCTGCTCCCCCCAAAAACCGAGCCGTTTGGTCGGTGCAAGGCGGTGAGTCGATAAGCCAGCGCGACGACGTCCCCAGTTAATAATCCGCCGAAGCGCCCCAATACTCTTTGACCCCTCGAAACGAGCGCCGGTGCACCGGGCTCGGCCCGATCTGGGCGATCGCCGTGCGGTGAGCGACGGTGCCGTAGCCCGCGTGATTCGCGAACCCGTAGCCCGGATACTTTTGATCAAGGCGGCACATAAGGTCATCACGAAAGACTTTCGCCAAGATCGATGCGGCGGATATTTCGACGTGTTTTTGATCACCTTGGACGACCGTACGTTGGGGCAGCGCGATGTCGATCGGTACGTTACCGTCAACCAGAACAAGATCCGCCTCGACGCGCTCGACCGCGAGCCGCATCGCCAAGCGAGAGGCCTCGCGGATGTTAATCCGCTCGATGCGCGCGTGTCCGACCGATACGATCGCCCAGCTGAGCGCCGCAGCGTGGATCTCCTTGACAAGGTTTTCGCGCACGCTCGCGGAAAGTTGCTTTGAATCTTTAATGCGTGGGTTTGAGTATCCGGCGGGGAATACGACCGCGGCAGCTACGACCGGTCCTGCCAGAGGCCCCCGTCCCACTTCATCGACCCCAGCGATACGCATCACCGCCCTCCGCGCCTCGATTTCGGTGGGATGACGATGTCTTTCGAGGGGCCGACGGTCGAAGCAAGCACAAGGAGCACGACCGGGAAGAGCGCGACCTCGATCACCCCCAGCGGCAACCACTCCGGGAGTTGCCCCTCAAGATGGGGAATCAGCACGTAACGATCGATCGCTAGGCTTATCCCTGCAGCGACGAGTAGAAACGCTGCTTGGCGGAGGTAGTTCCCAACGTCATGTTGTCGACCCGACTTGCTGAGTCGCTCTAGCGTGCCCCACACGGCCAGTAGGATGAAGGCGAGCGGTAGGAGGAACCAAATAGTGTAGAGGAAGAGATGCATCGGTATCGGAGCTCTGTTCACTTGGTTGTAGCCGATCGGTGAGGGGGTGCCAAGGGCCGGAGAGAACGGGGGTTGTGGGAAGCCGAGTCAGGTGGTTAATATCGTTGCGGGTTTGTTGGTGTTGTCGTCTCGACTACGGCTCAAAGAGCTCGCCAGGGGGGTACCTAGCCCGGTGAGTTGCGCAGAGGCTCTAGTTATTTTCGTGAGTGACAAACGGTTCGGTATGGATATTTACCGGTTTTTTCACCCCCATCATAACCCCCGCCTCCATAGCACCCCGGTCCGCCAACAGGAGATTAGCGAGCTTGAGCAGGCCGCGGCGGAGCTGCTTAAAGCTCTCAAAAGAGCCCAGCAGCGGACTTCTCGGAGGCCGGTATCTCCGATTTTACCCAGTCATTACGTTGATATCATCAAAGCGATGCATTTTGTTGAGCAGTCGCTCCAAACTCTCTGTGATGCGCATCCCGGTGATACCCGGGAACATCTTATCGATATGATTAATGAACGCTCAGGTCTCTCGGGATGGGAGCACTGGACCTCTCTCCTCTCAGAGCAGCTTGTCCAGCATCGGGAAACGGAACGAGCGGAGGAGGTCGAAGCGGTCGTTGAGTTGCCGCGACTCCGCGCTCACGCTCGTTAAGGAACACGCTCAATTGACGGCGATGTTCTTCTCTTCAATACTTTATGGTGCAACGCCAAGCGCTTCGAAGCGAGATCGAGGAAGTAAACAAAAATGCGAAATTCCAAAAAACAGGTAGCGAAAAGTAAGTCGGTTAAAGCTCCCACCGTCAAGTCAGACATCGCGACGAAAGGTAAGATCACATCCCGGGGGGCGCGCCGTCGGCACCTGGATGAGCGGCTCACCGCACTGCATCACCGCGCCATTATGCTTGAACAGGAGCTGCGTGAACTTGAGGAAAGTCGGTTCTATCGAGTCTGTATATTCGGAAGCGCCAGAATCAAGCCGGATTCCTCAGCTTACGAGCAGGTTTTTACCTTGGCTCGTTACCTCGCGTGGGAAAACATCGACATCCTAACCGGTGGTGGTCCGGGCCTTATGGAGGCTGCAAATAAAGGTGCCAAGCTCGGTCAAGACGAGAAGAAAACGAAGAGCCTCTCTTTCGGTATCTCAATCGAGCTCGACTTTGAGCCTGAGCCGAACATGCACCTTGATGTGAAGCGACACCACCATCGCTTCTCGTCGCGGCTCGACGATTTTATGCGTCTTTCGAATGCGGTCATCATTACCCCAGGGGGGATCGGAACCTTGTTGGAGCTCTTCTTTACCTGGCAACTTCTCCAAGTCCGGCATATCGAGCCTCGCCCGATAGTCCTCATGGACAGGAAATATTGGACCGGAATCATCGAGTGGATGCGCGCGTTCCCACTTGAGCGAGGGCTGATGAGCGCGAAGGATTTCGATGGAGTTACTATCGTTGATACGCCTGAGGAGGTGCTTGAAGTGATCTCCGCTCACCACCGGACATTTCGGGAGGAGAGCCGCGCCCAGAAAAGGAAGAAATAGGATCTCCGAAACGAGGTCGTCTTACCCTTTGTGGGCTGCGATCCACTGCAGCATCAACTTAGCCCAGTCCTCGTACGAGGTGTACTTCGCCCGCCGATTAATTCCAACGAGGAGATCGAAAACCTCGTTCTTGTATCTCCCCTTTGCGATGGCGATAAGCTCGTTTTGTAGTCCTGTCACCGCTTCGCGAGTTTCGCAGTCGATGAAAGTTCCAACAGCCTGCTGATCGGTAGCCCCGCTCATGCCGTACTCACGCACCCAGAGCGGGACGTATTTGTAGAGCGGCGAGCCGCCCTCTTCCATGCTCATGCGCACACAGACTTCATATACTCACGTAGCTTCGGTGCGATATCGGGTCGTTTAAGGGCATAGGCGATGTTTGCTTGGAGAAATCCGAACTTATCACCGGCATCATAGCGTTGTCCCTCGAACTCATACCCGAGGAATCCCTCCTCGCGCATGAGTCGCGCCATCGCATCGGTGAGCTGTATCTCGCCCCCCTTTCCCGGATCGGTTTGCTCGAGGATATCGAAGATGCGGGGAGTTAGGATGTACCGGCCGACGATGGCTGTTTTTGAGGGAGCCTCACTGAGCTTCGGCTTCTCAACCATGACGTTGATATCGGTGATGCGGTCTGAGATCTTTTTGCCGCCGCAGATACCGAATTTAGGGACATCGCTGTCAGCGACCTCCATGAGGGCTACAACCGATTTTCCATGTTCATTGTAGACATCGATCATCTGTTTCGTGCACGGTACTTTTGCATCGACCAGGTCATCGCCGAGGAGTACGACGAATGGCTCATCTCCGATTACCTCTTTCGCGCACAACACCGCATGGCCGAGGCCCCGGGGAACGCCCTGGCGCACCGATACCATGTGGACCATATTGGTGGTCTCGCGTAGGCGCGCCACGAGATCGGCTTTACCTTCCCTCTCAAGTTTCTCTTCGAGCTCTGGATACACATCGAAATGGTCGACGATTTTCGACTTTCCTTTACCGGTAATCAGGACAACCGTTTCGATTCCCGCGTCGACTACCTCTTGAACGATATACTGAATCGTAGGGACATCGACGATCGGCAAGAGCTCTTTCGGTACAGACTTCGTTGCGGGGAGGAAGCGGGTCCCGAGACCTGCAGCCGGAATGACAGCTTTTCGAACGGGGGAGCGGGGGGCCATGTCGTTATCCTTGGTAGAAATGTTACGCCGGCGGACTATAGCATAAGACGGTGGAAAATATACCGCTTCAAAAAGGGGCTAAAACTCCGCCTCAACAAGATACTTCGTCTCGTACGCGGCCCCCGGACGTGCGCTCAGGTGAGAAAAACTTTCCGGTTGGAGTACGAGGTCGCACCGCGAAAAAATAACGCCCTGCTGCGCTAGAAACTTATTGAATGGAGCACTCGCGCTTTAACGGTGGGGCGGAGACCTCTACCCACCACCTGTCGAAAATCATATCGGTGGGGAAGCGGTCGGTGATCCGTTGGGCGGATTCGCCGAGACGGCGGCGCAGCGCCGCCGATGACATTATTGCACTGAGCGCTTCCGCAAAGACCAGCGGGTCACGGGAGCGCACGAGGAGGCCGTCCTCTCCGTGAGAAATGAGCTCTCCCGGACCGGTAGGGCAGTCGGTAGCAACCACGGCGCATCCACTCGCCATGGCCTCAGTGAGAGCGACCGGGAAACCCTCGACATCGGAGGTGAGGGCGAAGACCGGACGCCTGGCGAGCACCTCATGCGGTGCGGCGCTTGCACCGCAGAGAGTAACTCGGTCGGTGAGTTGCCGCCGCTCTATGTGGCGGGTAAGCACGTCTCTGAGAGGACCCTCACCGTAGATCCGTACCCTCCAAGCTGGAAAATGAGGCGCTACGACGGCGAACGCCTCGATCAGTCTATCAAAGCGCTTCTCGGGGGCGAGTCGCCCGAGCGCCACGATAACCTGTTCCGGTTCGGTCCGGTGCTCAACCGGAGGAGGGGGCGGGACGGGATTCGGGATAACGGCGACGTTGGTGAGACCCTCTGAGCGAAGGAACTCCGCCCCTCGCTCCGTTAAGGTGATGACCGAGTCAGCGCGCGGATAGAGATAACGACGCGCCGCACGACCGACGAAGGGGAGGAGCCCCAGGGGATCGTACCGTTTTTTGAAACTTACTCCCGGAAAGGAGCGTTCGCTGACGATCACCCGTAGCGTCGTCCTCTCCCGTGGTAGGGCGAGCAGCGTCATGAGGTTCACCTCATCGAGAAAGCTCACCACGCAGGTCGGCGCGAGATTATGGATAGTTCGACGGAGCGCTCGGTGCGTACGTAGCAGCATCAGCGGGGTCAGGAGGCGGGCAGACTCTCTGGGGTGGGTTCCGAGAGCGTGTCGCTGAATCGCTGGTGCGAGACGAAGCTGGGGGGGGCGGGGGGCTGGTGCTTCGAACGTGATCAGATGGACCTCGGCGCCCCGGTGGGCCAAGGCGTTCGCAAGGGCAACGAGCGAGCGCTGCGCGCCACCGAGCACGAGGGCGTCGATAATAAATGCGATCCGGTGGGGGACTGTCATACTCCGTCCTTGAAGGGGGGGGTGGAGCCATTTTAGAGTAAGAGCGGGTAACAACATAGATCCGTCTTCGCCCTCAGGGATTATGTTGTGACGCGCTCGAAGGTAGTCCTCCATGAAACACCTAACGACGATAGCTCTGATCATCCCTTCTCTTCGGTGTGGTGGTGCTGAGCGCATCGTTACCTGGCTCGCCAACGATTGGGTTGCGGCGGGCGAGCGGGTGCTCCTCATTACCCTTGATGGTATTACGGAGCCATCTTTTTTTCCCCTGGATGACCGGGTCGTGCGTCGGACGGTGCTGTGCGGCCCGTTAGGGAGAATCGGGCTCTGGGGAGGGTGCGCCGGGCTTCTCCGCTTGCGCCGTCTCATTCAGGAGCATCATGTCGGGGTAGCCATGACGTTCGTCACCGGTGCGAATGTGGTGACCCCGCTCGCACTTTACGGTACCGGAATTCCGGTCGTTACTGCGGTGCGCGATCATCTGACACTCCACCGGCCGTCACTTATTTTAAGAGCGCTCCGTCCTTTGGCTTTTTCACTGAGCCGGAAAATTGTGTTGCAAAGCGATCGGTTTGCCGCGCTTTTGCCCCCGCGGCTGCGGGATCGGGCAGTAACGATACCGAATCCAATCTTCCACGTTCCGGCATCCTCGCCTACCTCTCCGCGGGAACGGCGAATCCTCTGTGGTGCGGGCCGTTTAGTGGAAAAGAAAGGCTTTGCGGAACTTATCACCGAGTTTGCTCGATTGACGGTGGAGTTTCCGGACTGGGATCTCTTCATCTACGGAGCCGGACCGGAACGGGTGCGCCTCGAACACCTTGTCTGCGTCCTGGGGCTCGGCGATCGGGTATTCCTTCCGGGCGAGGTAACGGATCTTCCGCAGCGTCTCCATGAAGCGGATATCTTTGTCCTCTCATCCCAGTATGAGGGGTTTCCTAATACGTTGTGTGAGGCGATGGCTGCGGGAAGGGCCGTGGTCGCGCGAGATTGCCCCGGAGCGATTAAGGATATCGTCGTCTCAGGGGTAAGCGGGATCGTTTTTACGGGCGGAATCGCCGAGGCGCTCCGTCCCCTCATGTCGGATGAGGCTCTCCGCCAACGTTTAGGGGAGCATGCGCGAGAGGTTGCGATGCGGTTTGACCCTGAAAAAATCATTACTCGGTGGAAGGGTGTGCTCAGTGGTCTCGGAGTTTTGCCGGGAGTGCGCCAATGAAGTTGGGCGTTCTGACAACATCGTATCCACGGTGGCTTGGGGACGATGCGGGGATCTTTGTGGAACGCCTCGTTGAGAAGCTGGCGCCTCATTATCAAGAGGTCACCGTTATTGTTCCCGCCGATGGGACTGAGCCGTCTCTCGAGCAGCGCGGAGCCGTGACGATCTCTCGCTATCGGTACGGCATCTGCGCGCGTGGCCAGCTCGCCTTCGGTCTTGGCATCGCGCCGAATATCCGCGCCCGCCCCGCGCTTATCCTCCAGATACCGGGGCTGCTCTGTGGTATGCTCTGGCGGGCCGGGCGACGGTTGCAGACGGCGGATGTTATCCTAGCGAATTGGCTCTTTGCCGGAGTGGTCGCCGGCCTCCTCTTTTGGGCGAGACGAACCCCTTACGTCGTCGTATTGCGGGGAGGAGATATCAAGTTTCTACGGGTCTTCCCGTGGCTCTCGGGTCGAATCCTCAAGAACGCTCGGCGCGTCGTCACCGTGAGTGCAGCTTTACGCGAGGAGGCGATCGCTGCGATTCCTGAGCTTGCCCGATCGACCGAGGTAATCAATAACGGGATCACCTATACCCCGCCTCCGCGCGAGGATCTGCTCCGTTTTCTCACTGAGCGCGGGCTACGGAAGGGGCGGTACCTCCTCTTTTGTGGGTCGATCATCCCGCGCAAGCGTATCGCCGTGCTCTTCGATATCCTGGCGGCGGGTGCGCTCATCGACTATGACCTCGTTCTGTGCGGTCGGATCGGTGAAGCGGGATATCACGCGGAACTCGTCGAGCGAGCGCGCATTTTGGGGGTCACCGATCGAGTTCGATTTGCGGGGTTAGTCGACCCGCGGGAGATCTCGAGCTATCTCGCCGGGGCGGCGGCCTATCTCTCGGCGGCGGAATTCGAGGGGCGGCCGAACGGAGTGCTCGAGGCGATGCTGGCTCGAGTCGTGTGTGTACTCTCGGATATTCCGGCCCATCGTGAGCTGGTGCGAGACAATGTCAGTGGAATCTTGGACGCCCTCGACGATTCTGCCGCTGTCGCCCGGCGGTTGGGTGAGCTCCTCAGCGATCGAGTGAGGTACCAACAGATGGTTGATGTGGCGCACGCCCATGTAGCCGAGAGCTCGTGGGAAGGTTGCGCCGAGCGATATCGCGCGACGCTCAGCGCTGCAAGTATCGCCGCGGCCCCCAATGAGACCGGCAAGCCTCCGCGATGAGGCCGAACGTAGCCCGAAGGTAAACCAGACAAAAGGTGAACCAGACAAAAAAGCTTGTGCTCCGACCCCCGAGCCTACCCTCAGGTGAGAAAATTTTCTTGTCGGAATACGAGCAAATCAAGCTTATCGGGAGATGATATCCGTTGAGAGCCCCACCGCAGCACTTTTCTCCGCACGTGCGTCGTCGCGGATTTCAACCCGTGCGTGAGCCTCAATCAGTCCGGCCTGTGGAGGTGGGATCACCTCAATGCGATCATAGGTATCGACTTTGAGAAAAACTCGATTCTCCTCAGTTTTGTTCCGTTTTAAAAGCGTGAGCTCCCCAAAAAAATTGGGTCCACAGCCGAGAGCTGAGGCTCCCCGGTTCGTCTTTTCCGCTCCACGCACAATCCGAATGCCCGGCGGTGCGGTGTCGGTGCGGGTAAATATAAACGCTGAAAATTTGGGCCGGTGCTTGTTAAATCCGGTGAGTTCATCGAGCTGGCGTAACAGGCGTGGTTCCTCCCATACGAGCGGCGCGTGGCACCATTCCGTTGGGGAGAGAGATAACATCGGACACGGTGCGGAGTGGGTACATGGAAACAGAGGCACAACGCCGTGATGGCGGGCGAGGAGTTCATCACGGAGCGCCATATGATTTCGGGTGGTCTCAAGGAGCGCTGGTTCGAGCGTTAGGAGTACCCCATCGGGAGAGAGCGCACCGATAAAGCGATCAATCAGGTTCCTCGCGGAGAGCGGTGATAGCTCGTTGAGCACGTTCGCCGCGATAATCACATCAAATGTGCCGGAGAATTCTTCGGCAACTTTCCAACGGAGCGGGGCCGTGCGCGCGCGGCTCTCCAGGAGTCGGTGCGCCACCTGTCGCATCGGCCCAACGGTATCGACTGCGAGGAACTCCGCCGCAGGAGCCATGAACGAAGCCGCGAGCGAGGCGGTCGCGGGGCCGCAACCGTAGTCGAGGATCGTGAGATGAGGACGCTTCCAGACTTCAGGGGGGATGCGCCCAAGAAGGTGCCAGATCTTTGCGGCGTTTACCGGGGTGTAGTAGAGGGCGTAGGCCACCGCTTCCTCGACCGACAGAGGGGCGATGGCGGTGCGGGAGACATAACGCGCTGACATCCGTGCGATCGCCTCGGCGCACGGCTTCAATATGGCATGGGCGATATCGCCCGCCGCGTACTGAGTTCGCGCCTCAGGAGGGAGGAGCGCCTCCACGATAAGGTGTTCGAGTGATTTAATGACGTCGCGCTGTATCATCCGGATCTCGGGAAGTAAGGTTTTTAAGGGTTACGACTTCTAACCAACCACAATTTTTGCGGGAGTTCAAAAAACATCCCTTTTCAAGGTGCTGTCAGCGTCGCCGATCGAACGCCGACCCTTCCGTCTGATTGAGGTGTTGATGAGGACTTTGTCCTTGTCCTAACCACGTTGGCTTGTCAACTGAAGTAACGGTAGGGCATTCTATAGGCCGCTAGGGGGCCGCTGAAGAGGTCCGCAGATGGAAAACTGCTCAGAACTTCATAGCGGTGGTTCTCTCGCTCGTCTCACGCGATGATAGCCCCATCGGGAATTTTCAGGTCGGAATCCCGTAGGGTGGCTACCGATGACGGAGGTACGCACCGGTCGGTTAAAAAGTCGGTGGGGCACTTTTTATCGGCATATTATATCGGATAAGCCCGGCCTCGGGGTACGACCGGCTCTCTTAATGGCAGCTCTCTTTAAGGCGCTCAATGGATACTGCGGCATTGCATGAAGCTAAGATAAAGGAACGGGAAGCGCTCGCTGACCGGTTACGGGTTCTCCGTAGCGCCGGGACGAAGATCGGCTTTACCTCTGGTGTCTTCGATATTCTGCATCCGGGACACGTGGCGTATCTCGAGAGCGCCCGGCGGGAGTGTGACGTCTTAGTCGTCGGCGTAAACTCCGACCGGTCGGTGTGTGAGAATAAAGGCGACCTTCGTCCCATCTGCCCCGAGAGTGACCGCGCCCGAGTGGTTGCTGGACTGCACAGCGTTGACTTTGTCTTTATCTTTGATGAGAAAAACAACAACGCCAACATCGAGATATTAAAGCCTGATGTGTATCTCAAGGCGGGGGATTACGATCGTTCGAAGCTAAGCTCGGCTCGAATCGTCGAGTCGTACGGTGGGAAGGTCGTTCTCGTCCCTTTCGCGGATGGCCATGGCACCACGGGAATCATCGAACGGGTCGTCGGGCGGTACAGCGCGGAGTCGGTTGCCTCGCCTTATCCCACTCCCCGTCCCGCGGTCTTTCTCGATCGGGATGGGACGCTGAACGAGCACGTCGAATATATTCACGAGGTCGAGAAATTTCGATTAATTCCGGGAGCTCTTGAGGCGCTCAAGCGGCTCAAAGAACACGGATTTGCCCTGATCGTGGTGACAAACCAGCCCGGTATCGGGATGGGGTACTTCTCGAAAGAAGATTTTTTTGTCCTCAATCGGGAGCTTTTGAAGCAAGCGCGTGCCTTCGGTGTGACCTTTGACCGAGTTTATTTTTGTCCGCACACCGATAACGACCGGTGTCGGTGCCGTAAGCCGGGGACCGAGTTTATCGATCGAGCGGTGCGTGATTTGAACATCGATCTCGATCGGAGCTTTGTTGTTGGGGATATGACCGGCGACTTAATGCTCGCTAAAAATGCGGGTTGTCGGGCAGTTCTTGTTCGCACCGGCATCGGGGGTACGGATAAAAAGTTCGATGTCACCCCCGATTATGTGGCGAGCGATCTCCTCGGAGCGGTTGATTACATTACCACGACGACCGGACCGATAGCCCCTGTAGATGGGGAGCGGGGAGCGCGGGCCAAGCCCTTCGATCCGAAGGACCGTTTAGTTCATACGCAGGTCCTCGAGTCGATCGGTGCTGTTTCGGCCAAGATCGGCCACGATATCAATAATTTCTTGGGCGCGATCCAGGGGAGTCTCGACATCATCAACGCACGGGTACGTAAGGCTTTTCCGGCAGAGAACCCTTTTCAGCAGCCTTTGGCGCTTATCGCCCAGTCTATCGAACGGGGGGAGGCACTCAGTCGAAAGCTGCGTGGCTATGTGCGGCCCGGTGAGCTTCGGCGCGATCCCCTCGACCTGGTCGCGCTTGGACAGGATCTTACCAAACGGCTCGCCGCGATAGCTCCGCCGGGGGTCGGTGTGACCTTCGAAGGGCCGCCGAGTCTGCGGCTTCTCGGCGATGAGTTCGCCCTCGCTGAGGCCCTCTTTGCTCTTGGACTAAACGGAATTGAGTCGTTGGGAGGGCGAAACGCCGGGGTGGTGACGATTGCGGTGCGAGATGAAATCGCCCCAGGCGATGCCACGGCGCTCGCTCGCCCACAGGGTGTTATTACTATCTCCGATAACGGCCCGGGGATAGCGACCGGCGATATCTTTGAGCATAAGACCGGCCGGGGGGATGGATACGGATTGGCTCTTCCGATGGCGCAGGAGATCGTGCGTCGCCACGGCGGGGAGATTACGGTCTCTTCGAGCGACGCTGGGACGAGCGTTTCAATAGCGCTTCCGCGTGCGCCGTGAGCAAGTCGAGAACTTTCTGTCGCGCGCCGCGTCACAACCTGCAGATTCGGCAGGGGCGGCCGCGTTAACGACCGAGATACTTTTGGATAATCAGGCGGCCAAGGTGTGACGCCTTGGTGTCGATCCCTTGCGGATTGACGACGATCACGGAGAGCGCTATCCGGGGATTTTCGATCGGGGCCGCGGCAACGAACCAGTTGTTCACCCCAACGGGGTTCTTTCCGCTCAACGTGCCGGTTTTCGCCGCGACCCGTATCCCGGGGAGAACGGGGCGGTTTTTCTTCATGAACTCGCGGCGGGACGTCCCGATCGTCGTGGTATATTCCATCATCCGCATGAGTGAGTCGGCGGTTTCGGGACGAACGAGTCGCTGAATGAATGAGGGGCGCGACTGGTACATCACGGCACCATCCCGCGATACCACCCGCTCAATAAGCGAGGGGCGCGGCAGGATACCCTCGTTCGCAACGCCCGCCATCAATGTCGCCGCATGAATCGGGCTCAGCTTCACGTCGCCAAAACCTGCGGCGGTACGGCTGAGTTCGTAGTCGGATTCGGGGATGACCGCGGCGCTTCGGGGCAGCGGGAAGTCAAACCCAAGTGGCGTGTTAAAGCCGAAGTATCCGGCATATTGGCGTAGGACATCGGGACTGAGGTACTTTAGAGCTACCCGACCAAACACCGGGTTGCAGGACTTCGCCAACGCCTCATACAGCGACATCGATCGGCTATCTTTTTTAGGGATCGGATTGTAGTTCCACTGATTGAGGGTGTAATTGCCCCCGCGAAAGCGAATCTGTGAACCGGGGGCTACGCTCCCTTCCTCCAGAGCGGCGGCGGCGGTCACAATCTTGAAGATCGAGGCGGCCGGAAATCCGGTGTGAAGAGAGAGATCTCCAATCGAATTCGACTTCTCAGCTATCGCTAAGATCTTACCGGTATCCGGCTCCATCGCGACGACCGCCACGTGGGGGGCGCGTGACTTGCGGAGTAGTTCCTGGGTGAATTTTTGTAAGTCTGGGTCGAGCGAATAAAAGACAAAGTCGTTCCGCGGGGAGATCCCTGCGACCTTCCCTGCGAAGGTCGTTGAGAACTCCGGCATCTTGTCGACTTGGACGGTTCCGTTTGACCGAAAGGCCAGATTCACCGGCTCGAGTTTGGGGGCGGGATAGGTCCGACTTACCGTGGGGGCACTCTCCCCTTGGGGCGACTCGAGAAGGTCGGGGTCTCCAGCCTCCCCGGCGCGATTTTGAGGGAGTCGGTGGGGAGCGAGATTGACCCGGCCGGAGTTCCGGTCCCCCGCCGGCACCAGCCGATCCGGCGATGCGGCGCTCCCGTCGCCTGGGAAAAAAGCGGTAGGGACGGCTACCGTGCTAACAAAAAATCCGACGACAGCGATTCGAGCAAGGTATCGCCGGAGCCCAGCGGGCAGCAATTCGGCCCGGGAGCCGGGAGCTGCCGCGGAGCGAGGTGAGCGGTTGTGATTCGAGGAGGCGGGAACCATGTTCTTAAGATGCCGCTTAAACCGATACCGACAAACCGAAAGGGGTGCTTTTTGTAAGAGGCTGTAACGGAGGTCAAAAACACCTTGTCTACCTTATAATTTAACAGCCGTAAGCTCCCTTAACAACCGGTTATTCATAGTTTTACCGCCGCACCGGCGTGCGCCCCTCTCGTTCTGCTTGGGCCGAGTGAGCCTGGGGGCCTTTGCCTCGGGCATACGTTGAGCGAGACGCCGTCTGTGGAGCTCATGAGCCCTACCGGGCTTCCTCGTTGTCTTCCCAGGAGGGCGGCGTTTGCGGTGGATTAATTCGTCGTGCATCGCTATGATGCCGACGCCGTGAAGTAAGTTTAGGTGTCTGCTGACGGAGGGGTATCGGGGTGTCCTTTTTTAAGAAAAAAGCTGAAGAGTTGTCTCAAAAGCCCAATGCACCGTTCGAGACCGAGCCCAAAGCGCTCGGCAATCAGCCCGTGTCCTCGCCTTTGACTGGGGACAGCTTCGCCTCGCGGGTAGCCGGGGCAGCGATGCAGGGCGGTGTTGCTCCCTCTGCTGAGGTCGGTTTCGACCGATTTGGGAAGTTGCGCTCCGCTCTTGGACCCGGAACGGTTATTCAAGGCAAGTTGAGTTTTGATACCCCGGTTCGCATCGATGGAAAGCTTTCCGGTGAGATTTACTCCTCCCAAGCGATTATCGTGGGGGCGGGGGGCTCCGTTGAAGGTGATATTGAGGTGGCGAGTCTTATCGTACTCGGCCTCGTGAGGGGAAAGGTCGTGGCCCACGACCGGATCGAGGTTCTCCAAGGGGGGCGATTGGAGGCTGATTTTGCTGCGCCGATCTTCACCATGGAGGAGGGGGGCTTGTTTAACGGTCGTTGTTCCATGGGGCGGATAGCTGAGAAGCTTCCAACGGGTGGCTCGGGTATCTCCGTGGAAGTTTCCAAAGAGAGCGTCAAGGGCGTAGCCCCTAGCGGGGGTGGCGCGGGGAGTCCTGTGTTCAAAGCTGAGGAGAAGGGCGCGACGAGCTCGACGAGTCAGCGTAGCGTGCCGGGAGCGAAATCATAGGACGGGGAGAGTCCTCCGCCCTTAACCTTCGGAAGCTTTTCTCGGGTGCCTCCCTCCTGTAGAGCTCGGTAAAAATTGACTCTGCGGAGTTGCGAAATAAAAAAGTTGAGAAATAAAAAAAGCCCCTTTGAAGGGGCTTTTTCGTGGTCTTTTTAGGCCGGGGACCTTCTCAGATCCCCGCCAGCTTATGCTACTCAGCAGCAGCAGCTACTGCTGGGGCCGCGCTCGCCTCGACCAATTCGCTACGGATGCGGGCGGATTTGCCGCGGAGGTCGCGGAGGTAGAACAACCGAGCGCGACGCACCTCACCCCGGCTCACCAGCTCGATCTTGTCGATGCGGGGGCTGTGGAGCAAGAACGTTCTCTCGACGCCGATGTTGTAAGAGAGTTTTCGGACGGTGAAGGTCGCGCGCGGGGTGTTGCCCTTTTGGCGACGAATCACGAGCCCTTCAAATATCTGGATACGCTCCTTTGAGCCTTCAACGATCTTCGCGTGCACCTTAACGGTGTCGCCAGCCCGGAAATCCGGGATGTCGGAGCGAAGGATCGATTGCTCGATCGCGGCCACGATCGCCGCACCGTTCGTGGCGGTCGGAAGGGGCGCGGCGGTCTGGGTGGCGGTCTCGTTCTCGGATGACATGACGTGGTCCTTAAAAAAAGATCCTTAACGAATCTTAAAAATCAGTCTTAAAAATCGGCGTCTTTGCAGCCCCACCGGTTATCGCTTGCAGCGTTTTTTTCAAGCTGCGTATCCAGCGCTGCGCCTGTCGCCTGTTTTCGCCAGCAAAGCTTTTGCAAGCCAAGCGAGCGCCGCTAATTAGGTTTTGAACCGAACGAATCTCGGTATTTACACCCCGGGGCGGCCGCGTATAGTATCAAAAACACAGTTAAAAACAAGCCAACCGCCTGGGGTTTTTGTATGGTCGGAAGTCGCTCGCTTAAAAAATCTAAATCGGTCTCGCGCGATCCTGAAAAAGAGAGCGTTCTTAGGGGGTTGTCCTCTCTTCTGTCTGCCGCTGGCTACGCCGTTCGGCGCGAAAAGTTGAAGCGCGGTCCAGGGTGGAAAGTGGTGAGCGGAATGTGCCGGGCCTTCGACCAAAACGCCACACCCCAACGGTTTATTTTTGTCGACCGGGGGCTGTCCCAAGACGATCAGATCGCTTTTATGCTCGGGCGGATCCGCGAGCTCAAAATTCAGGCGGACGAGCAGGCCGTTGCAGCGTTTCCCGAGCGGGTTCGTGTGCAGCTTCAGGTAGCTGCGCCTCAGTCCGATCCGCTTCAGGCGGTGGCGTAAGCCGAACCCTGGCTCTGATTCGAGCATCTTTCTTCAAGTAAGTTAAAGTAAGAGTTGCGCTTTTTCGAGAGGGCGTGATAATTTTTAGCGATTCCGACGCCCATCTCGTGGTAGCGTCTCCGCGCTAAAAATTCGCGACTATTGAGAGCCTCTTCGGTGTGGCGGTGGGTAGTCATCGGATAAAGCTGCGCGGTGTGCTTGTGAGCGGTGTGTTTGCAAGCGGTGGAATTCTCAACGTGTCGTAGGAGCGGTGTCGTCATGATCCTTGATTCGCTTTTTGGAATCTTTTCGAACGATTTAGCGATAGACCTTGGAACCGCCAATACGCTTATCTACGTGAAGGGGCAGGGGGTCGTGTGTAATGAGCCCTCGGTCGTCGCGGTTCAAAACGATGGCGTTGGCGGGCGACGCCGCGTTGTTGCGGTCGGTGCTGAAGCGAAGAGCATGTTGGGGCGCACGCCGGAGAGCATTACCGCGATTCGCCCCATGAAAGATGGCGTGATCGCTGATTTCGAGATCACTGAGGAGATGCTCCGTCGGCTTATCCGGAAGGTGCATAACCGTCGGGCATTGGTGCGTCCGCGCATTATCATTTGCGTCCCCCACGGAATCACCGAAGTCGAGAAGCGGGCGGTTCGTGAGTCTGCGGAGTCGGCCGGCGCTCGTGAGGTGTATCTCATCGAAGAGCCGATGGCTGCGGCGATCGGGGCTGGCCTCCCCATCACAGAGGCGTGCGGCAGTATGATTCTCGACATCGGAGGAGGTACGGCGGAGATCGCGGTAATCTCGCTGAAGGGGATCGTCTATTCGCGCTCGGTACGCGTGGGTGGGGACAAGATGGATGAGGCGATCTCGAATTACGTGAAGCGTCGTCACAATATACTCGTCGGTGAGCGTACGGCGGAGCAGGTTAAGATCGCGGTTGGTTCAGCACTCCCCACAGGGGAAAATCTTACCGTTGAGGTGCGGGGGCGCGATCTCGTCCAGGGTGTTCCTAAGTCGGTTGTTATCACCGAGGAGGAGATTCGCGACGCCTTAATCGAGCCGGTCAACCAGATCGTTGAGGTGGTGCGAATCGCCTTGGAGAAAACCCCTCCGGAGCTTTCCTCTGATATCGTCGACCGAGGGATCACCTTAACCGGGGGTGGGGCGTTGTTGCGGAATCTCGATCGCCTGATCTCGCGCGAAACGGGACTCCCCGTTGTCCTCGTAGACGATCCGATATCGGCGGTCGTGGTGGGGTC
The DNA here is from genome assembly GCA_044352465.1 of Bdellovibrionota bacterium. Taxonomy (GTDB): domain Bacteria; phylum Bdellovibrionota_C; class UBA2361; order UBA2361; family UBA2361; genus JBILDU01. The sequence continues at coordinate 24,155 of JBILDU010000008.1, read as the reverse complement.
TGGTGCCGTCCTTGATCAGCTCGATCAGCTCAAGGATGTGATTTTGAACTGATGTGGTAGCGCTCGCGGATGATGCGAGCGGTTCTGGTTTCGAAGTAAGGGGCGCATGCTCGTCTTGGATTCGCGAGCGAAAGTGGCGGGAGGCGCGTTGTTTTACTTCCTTTGCGCCTTAGCGCTTTCGGCGTATAGCGCCAGAAATCCAGAGGTCGTCTCTGATGGCGCAGCGCTCGTGAGCGAGGGGCTGCGCCCTTTTCGCACCGTCACAAGCGGCGTGAGCAACTCCGTAAAAAGTATCTATTCGAGTTACCTCGAACTCGTGGGGGTCAAAGCAGCCAATCAGGAGTTAACGCAGCGGGTTCAGACGCTCGAAGCGGCCAACTCCCGGCTCCTCGAGATTGAGAGCGAGAATCAGCGGTTGCGCGAACTCCTTGGGGTCGGCGAACGGACACGGCTCAAAGGGGCTATCGCGCAGGTTGTGGGACGTGACGCAACTAACTGGGTGCAGACGGTCACTTTAAATCGAGGGACCTCAGACGGTATCTCCCGTGGCATGCCGGTGCTTGTGGGCGATGGCGTCGTGGGCCATGTCGTGAGCGCAAGTCCGTCAACTGCAATAGTGCTCCTCATGACCGATCATTCAAGTGGAATCGATGCGATCGTTCAAGGCAGTCGGGCTCAAGGGGTCGTCGAGGGGACTGGCAAGGAGGTGTGTCGTTGGCGTTTCGTGCTCCGCGATGCCGCCGTTAATATCGGGGATCGGGTAATCACTTCGGGCCTCGATGGTATCTATCCGAAAGGTCTCCTGCTCGGGGTGGTCACCGAGATCGGGGAGGATGGGGGGCTTTTCCGGTCCATCTCAATTCGTCCCGCAGTGGAGCTTTCCTCAATCGAGGATGTTTTTGTCGTGACGACACCAGCTCCTGTGCGCGCACTCAAGCGGGAGGTGCAAAAGTGATGCTCGACAATCGGCGTTCGGTACTCGTGCTTATTCTCGGACTTATCGCCATTTTTATCCAAGGAACGGTGCTGCGTGAGATCGGTCCGAGTTGGGTAGTACCCAATCTTTTAGTGATACTGGTGGTATTCCTTGGTTTTTTTGAGGCGTCTTTTCGTGGCGCGACCCTCGCTTTCCTTCTCGGTTTGGAACTTGATTTTGCGAATGGGCTTTTGGTAGGGCCGTGGGCGGGCGCGTTCGTCGTTTCGTTCGGCATCTTGGCTTCCTTGTCGCAACGTCTCTTCGTTGAGTCTTCACTCGCGGTGATGATCGCAGCCCTCGTTAGTTCGATCGTGAGCAACCTCGTTTATTTCACCCTCGTGTATGAATTCCATCCAGCGGTGACGGTGATGGTGCCGTTCTCTCTTTTGGAGGCGCTCCTCAATGGGTTTCTGGCCCCGTTTCTCTTCGTTTTTCTCCGTACCCTCCTCGCTCCGCGGCCGCGGACTGGGTCGGCTGGTCGTTTGCGGTCGACCGCCGTATGATTGCGGGTAGGTTATACCGAGAGTTTTTTTGTCCTGAGGGAACGGTATCTCGGGACGGTAAGGGATTGAGGAGCTATGCCGAGCGCTGAAAGAGGGGGATTGAATATCAATCTTCGGGTGCGCGTGGCGTTTGCCCTCGTCTGCACCGCGTTTCTCTTGATCGTCGCTACCTTATGGTATCTCCAGGTTGTTCGAGGCGCCCACTATCGGGAGCGTTCGGAGAATAACCGTTTGCGCGCGGTGTTTGTTCCGCCGCCGCGAGGGGCAATCCTCGATCGGAACGGCGCCGTGCTGGTCAAAAATCGTCCCGCTTTTAATATCGAGCTCGTCCTTGAGGACTGCCCCGATCCCGCGGCGGTGCTGACTCGGGTGGCCGAGCTCGTCGGGGAATCTCCGGATGCTCTCAAGGCGCGGCTGCGTACCGAAGGGGCGCGTCGGCGATATGAGCCGAAGATAATCTTAAAAGATGTTGATCGAGAACGGGTCGCACGGGTGATGGCTCACCGCTACGAGCTCCCGGGGATCGTCGTCAATGTCACTCCCACGCGAGATTATCCGCACGGCGACAGCGCCGCCCATGTGCTCGGCTATATCCGAGAGATCTCGCAGCAACAACTCGCCAGTGAGCGCTACTTGAATTATCGACGGGGTGACGTCATCGGGCAGTTTGGTGTTGAATCAACCCTTGAACCGGAATTGCAGGGAAAACGGGGGGTCGAGTTTGTGGTGGTGAACGCCACCGGTGGTCGGATCGGTGGCGCCTCCTTTGAGCCGGCGGTCGCAGGGCACGATGTGCGGTTGACCCTCGATCTCCCCACGCAACGGGCGGCCGATGATGCGCTACGTGGAAAAGCTGGCGCGGTGGTCGCGCTCAGTCCGAAAACCGGAGAGGTGCTGGCCTTGAGCTCGGCACCGGCGTTCGACCCGAATCTCTTTACCTCTGAGCTTGATCCGGGGGCGTGGCGTGAGCTTACCACCGGTCGGGCTCGGCGCATGACGAATCGAGCGGTTCAGGGCACCTTTGCTCCCGGCTCAGTTTTTAAGATGGTGGTGGCTGCGGCAGCACTGCAGGAACGGGTCATCGATCCCACGGAGCGTATATTTTGCCCCGGATATTATAATTTTGGAGGACGTCCGTTTAAGTGCCACAAGCATGCGGGGCACGGTGCGGTCGATCTCTACGATTCACTCGTACAGTCGTGCGATGTCTATTACTACGTCGTCGGCCAACGGTTGGGGGTGGACCGGATTCATGATTACGCGCTCCGCTTCGGTCTGGGGCGACCAACGGGCCTTGAATTGATTACGGAAGCGCGGGGGATTATTCCCTCGACCGAATGGAAACGCGCCTATTTTAAGAATCCGGCGAACAAAAAATGGTTCCCCGGAGAGACCCTTTCGGTCGCGATCGGTCAGGGGGCGGTAACGACGACACCACTACAGCTGGCGTATGCGACCGCAGCGCTCGTGAACGGAGGCTTCTTGGTGACTCCGCGCCTGGTCCACCGTGAGGCGACAGCGGGAGCCGCGGAGGCGCGCCGACCGATGAATGTCGACGCCAAAGTTCGTAAGCTGGTGACCGATGCGCTGGTGGGGGTCGTAGCCGATCCGCGCGGCACCGGGCATCGAGCTCGCCTGGGGAATGATCTTAACATCGCCGTGGGGGGGAAGACCGGTACGGCCCAGGTCGTTTCCCTCGAAAAATCTAAGGGGCATGCTCATCTCCAAGATCACGCCTGGTTCGTCGGCTTCGCACCGGCAGAGGACCCTCAGATCGTTGTCGCTGCACTGGTTGAAAACGGCGGTGGCGGTGGTGCCGCCGCTGCACCGGTGGTTCGGGCAGTCATGGATGCATTTTTTCGTCGTGGTGCCCCGGGCCCCGCAACCGTGACCACCGATCCCACGCCGACGGAGGGCGAAAATGCAGATTGATCGCCGTACCATCGCCCAATTTGATTGGGGCCTCTTCTTGACTGTTGTCGTCATAGCGGCTTTCGGGCTCATGAATCTGTACAGCGCCGGATACGATCCCGATACTCATTACCGCTTATTCCCGTGGCTCCCCATCGAGATGCAGAGTCACGCATTCGGTCGGCAGCTTTTCTTCTTGGGGGTCGGATTCGTGGTGCTGCTCGTCTCGCTTGCCATCCCGTCGCAGGTGTTGCATCGGTACGCCTACGTTTTCTATGGGGTCTGCATCTTCCTCCTCATCGCGGTGCTGCTCTTCGGTGTGGTCGTCAATGGGTCACGCCGATGGTTATCGCTCGGGGGATTCAATCTTCAACCGGCCGAGCCGATGAAACTTGGGTTGATTCTGGCGCTAGGTCGCTATCTCGCTCGTAATCCGCCACTACCCGGGGGGTATACATTTCGTCAGTTGCTCACTCCCATCTTGATGGTCGGGGTGCCGATGGCGCTCATCATCGATCAGCCCGATCTTGGCAGCGCCCTTTCAGTTGGTATCGTTGGTGGCGCGATGATTCTCTTTATGGGAGTACGCCCCCGGATCCTGCTGGTGAGTATCCTTCTCCTCCTCACCGTCGCGTATCCAGCGTGGCACGCCCTGCACCCGTATCAGCAGCGGAGGGTGCTGACGTTGTTTAATCCTGATGCCGATCCGCGGGGGAGTGGGTATCACATTATTCAATCGAAGATCGCGGTCGGATCTGGGGGGCTCTTCGGTAAGGGATATTTTCAAGGATCACAGACCCAACTTGAGTTCCTCCCTGAGCACACCACCGATTTCGTTTTCTCGGTCGTCGCTGAGGAGTGGGGCTTTCTCGGGTGCCTCGTCGTCTTGCTCCTGTATGTGTTACTGATCTACCGGCTCCTGCGGGTTGTCTCCCGTAGTAAGGATCTGTATGGAGGCATCATAACCGTGGGGGTGACGGCGGTGCTGTTTTTTCATACCATTATCAACGTCGGTATGGTCATCGGACTTCTCCCCGTCGTCGGAATTCCGCTACCTCTCTTGAGTCATGGAGGTTCGGCGATGGTCTCGGCGATGGTTGGTCTCGGGATCGCTCTGGGGGTGAGTATGCGGCGGTACCTCTTTTCTCCGCGAGGAATCGTATGAGAGTAGTCGGTTGGGTTGGTGGCGTTGTGTGTGGTCTCGTAGTTTCGAGCTCCGTAGTGGCTCAAGATGCCACGCCGCCCACGCCAACAGTTCTGGCTGAGCCGGAGTTTCCCGCGGCAACCCGAACCGAGCTTGTCACAGCTTTGCGCCAAGGTAGTGTTTTTACGTTGCCCCACCTCGATAAAAGGGTGGTCCTTGATCCGAGCAAGAGTCTTGTCTGGTCGGGATCGAGTGTGAGCGGTGAGACCTCCGTGGCGGTGTTTAGTCTCACCCTTGTTCCGTTACAAGATGCGCCGAGTAAAGAGACCGCGCCCCCTCCTCCTACGGAGATCGAGGTCCTGGTTGAAGAAGATGCGGTACGGCTCCGTGCGGCGAAGCCGGTCAGTCGGGAGTACCTCGGTGGCCTGCGCTTTGCCCGGGCGTCGTCATCGGTCCGGCGAATCGCCCTCAGACTAGAAGAGGGGCGTGAGCTCGCCGTCTTCGCTCCGGCGATGAACGAAGGAGATGAGGGCTTCGGTCTCGTCTTCTGTCTCACCCAGATAAAATCGGAGGAGATCCTCACGAAGAGCAAAGAAAAGAAGGTCGTGGAATCACCGTTGGCGCAGCCGTTCGCTCTCCAGGCCGGGCGCTTCTCTGCCCGAGCTTTGATTGAGGGGCGGATGCGGAGTGGGATTATTCCCTCAAGAGCGCTCGCCCGCATCGTTCACACGCCGAATATCGTGAGCGGAGTCCAACAAGTCGATGAGACGGTCTCGCAAAATCCATCGGTGGGCGTCACTTATTCACCGGTCTCCCCGCCCCAATTTGTTCCGGTGTTGCAGCCTGACAAAGTAGGAGCGGCGATCCGCGCGGAGGTTGAGCTCTTTACGCCGGCGGGACACCGTCAGTTTCAAGCGATCGAGAGCGCTGTCTGGATTGAGCGACTGACGGAGCCATTTCCTCTCTCGGCAGGGGGGTTGGATAGTATTCCCGCAGCGTTATTGCTGAAAGATGCCGCTGCGATTGGGCCGATATACGGCGCGTGCTTCGCCGTCGGGGGACGCCATGCTCGCTCGAATCTTTACACCGATCCACCACCGCATCAAAAAGATAGTTTGAGCGCGGGCGGTGTCGTTCAGTAGCGCGCTGTTATTCAACCGATTACGAAAGAAGCAAACAGTCGCTACTCACCGAGTGGGCAGCCGGACTGTTTTGCGTTTTGAGGTGGCGAGCGCACTGGTATCGGTAGCGCGAACGATAACGGCCCCCTGGCGCGCCTTCGTTCGGATGATGATGCTCCCCCGGTAGGTCGAGTGTGCCCGCCGCTGGAGGATGAATCGCTTTACCCGGCTCCCCCGCGAGGTGAACGTTGCGGCGACCTGGGCGATAGCCCCGTCCGAATCTGAGCACCGGGCGGAGACGCGAATCCGGAAGCTGCGCCCCGTCGATGTGGTGGCACGAATGCCCGTGATAGCAACGGCGGGTGGCGTAAGCGGTGCGCTATCGTTCGGCGTTTCTGGTATCCCGCCATCATCGCTGGGTCGAACAAGCGGTGAGTCAGCTTGTGCATACGCCCCAGGTGGGCTCGTGGTGGTACGGGGGATTCCGCCACGGTCCTCCGGGAAAAAATTCGTCAAGTTTCCCACCGGAACCAGCGGGCTCGCCGGTCGCCCGGTGTTCGTAAAGTCGGGCACTGTCACGCTCGCATGCTCGAAGATCGCTCCGCCGGCGAGCGGTCGAAAATCACCGCTCGCTGGGTCGCTAAAGTGTGGAATCGCGGTGTTTATCGCATTTTCACCACGTAGTTGGACCGCGTTACAGGTAGGGTTGGAGTCCACACACGCTGCGGTATCTTCGACTCCAAGGAGCAGATCGGCTGGACCGTTCGAGATAAGGTTACCCCGAATCTGTAAATTGGTGTCGGTGCGGGACGGCGTGGGAATATTCGATCCGCTCGTCGGTGTCCGGGGGGGCTGGATAGCGAAGTGTTGAAACGTGCTCTGAAACCCGGTCGGGTTATAGAGCACGTTGTTGTAGATGAAGACGTTTCGGTTCGGAATCGGTTCCTCGCCGGAGCTGAGCCCCCATCCACCGAGCGCTCGATGGGCGGCGCACCGCGCCGTGTCGCCATCGCACGAGCGTAGACCGAAAACCACCTCGATGCCGTGACTCCGACTACCGACACGGTAGAAGGTATTGAACGCCATGACGACGTTGAATCCGCCGTTCACACCGATCGCAGCCCCCTCAGTATCGTGCACGATATTGTTAAAAAACTTAATGTCGTACGCCTCGTAGTGAAGCCACGGTGACTCCATAAATTCAAAACCGGTGCCCTGACCAGCGGAAAATCCACCCGTACCACAGTTAAAGAACGTGTTGTTTTCAACCCGAATAGCCGCGGAACCACCTTTAACATAGGCGCACCAGTCGCCCGCGTTGCTGATACGATTGCCGATAAGGTGCCCGTACTGGACGGCGACGAAATCGACCGCGTTATCGCTTGCGCCGGTGATGTTACTGTTTTCTATAAAGACGTATTGCGATTGGTTTATCTTAATCGTCTCCTGACCGATCCGGTTACCCCCGTCAAAAGTAGCACCGCGTAGGAGGATGTGGTTGCACCGTTCGCAGTGAAATACGTCACCTGCTGGTTGGGGGCGTAGGGTGACGCCAATAATATAGAGATACCGGCAATCGAAGACGTTAAGATCGCCGGCCAGGACCGTTGCACCGACGCCCCCGGTGGAGCGGATGATGATTGGTGCGGCAAGTGTTCCGTGCCGAGATTCAAGATAGTTTGGGAGCGAGCTTTCAGGATAGGTTCCGGGGGCGAGGTTAATTCGAAATCCCGTCGAGAGCGGTGTGTTCATCGGAATCTTGCGCCACGCGGCATCGAGCGTCTGCAAGGGGTCTCCCGGGGATCGACCGGAGGCGTCGTCGTCTCCGTTGATCGGGTCAACGTACAATTCGGTCAGGGTGGGGGAACCGATAGCAAAGTAGCGGGGGGCATCATCCTGCGCACCGGCGGTGCGGTGAATCATAAGGGCGCTCAGCAGGAGGGCGAGGCGTTGCAACATCGCCCGTGATAGGTCGGCAGAGGGGCTCGGTAGCTTGAGAAAACAAGATTTTATGCTGAGTTATCGCAATCTTGCCCCTCACCCGAAAAGGGCGTATACAATCCGCCAACTTTTATCCCTTTCATCCAGCGCCGGAGGGCATAGTGCGTGGCAATCATCGTTGACGATGTTTCGCGGACCTTTCCAGAATATCTCCTCCTTCCGGGACTCACACGGCGCGAACACGTTCCCGCGAATGTGAATCTGCGGGTCGGGCTCCAGCGGTTTAAAAAAGATACCGAGCCGCGGATTCATCTCAATATCCCCTTCGTCTCCGCGGCGATGCAGGCGGTATCCGGTGACGAACTCGCCATCGCGCTTGCGCGAAAAGGCGGATGCGCTTTCATCTTTTGCTCTCAGTCGATCGAGGAGCAAGCGGCGATGATCAAGCGGGTAAAGGAGCATAAAGCTGGTTTCGTGGAGTCTGACTCCAATCTGGCGCCTACAGCGACGCTGAACGATGCGCTGAAGCTCCGTCAGCGCACCGGTCACTCAACGATAGCAATTACCGCTGATGGTGGGCGAAACTCGAAGCTCCTCGGGATTTTGACGAGCAAGGATTTCTGGGAGTTCAAAGACGATCTTTCAAAGCCAGTCAAAGATTACTACACCCCCCTGGAAAAGCTGGTCCTTGCTGTAGAAGGTGTGACGCTTCAGGAAGCTACCGAAAAGTTATGGCTCAATAAAAAAGAGTGTTTACCGGTCGTTGATAAAGCCGGAAACCTCAAATATCTCGTTTTCCGGCGGGATTACTTTGATCACAAATCAAATCCCGATGAGCTCACCGATGAGAAGAAGCGCCTCGTTGTTGGGGGAGCGCTCAACACCCACGATTTTAAGGAACGTTCGCGGGCACTCGTCGATGCCGGGGCGGACTGCCTCTGTTTCGATTCATCCGACGGCTACTCCGAATGGCAGGCCGAGGGGATAAAATACGTCCGCAAAGAGTTCGGTGATTCGATCGCCATCGGTGGGGGAAATATCGTCACCGCGGAGGGATTCCGCTACCTCGTCGAGGAGGCAGGGGTTGATTTCGTAAAAGTGGGTATTGGGGGTGGCTCCATCTGCATTACCCGTGAGCAAAAAGGCATCGGTCGAGGACAAGGCTCGGCTGTGCTCGAAATAGCGGCGGAGCGCGACAAGTATTTTAGAGAGACCGGTATTTATATTCCGATCTGCTCCGACGGTGGTCTCAACAACGACACTCAGGTCATCGTCGCGCTCGCGATGGGGGCTGATTTCGTTATGATGGGCAAATACTTCGCCATGACCGAGGAGAGCCCTACCAAGCGAATTACCTATCGCGGGCGGCTCTACAAGCCCTATTGGGGCGAGGGGTCGAATCGGGCTCGTAATTGGCAGCGTTACAAGCAGGGCGACAAAGATGAGCTCATCTTTGAAGAAGGGGTCGATGCCTACGTCCCCTATAGCGGGCCCTTGGCGGACAAAGTCGACGTGTCGATCTCGAAGATAAAGGCGACGATGTGTAACGTCGGCGCGCTGAGCGTCAAAGAGTTTCATGAGAAAGCGCGCCTGACGCGAGTATCGGAGATGACCTTGGTGGAAGGTGGGACTTCGACGGTTGAGCAGCTCGACCGTATTCCGACCGACCGGGAGTAGGACGCAATGACGCTCTGGTCTGACCGCGCCGTGCTCGATCGGTGCTTTGAGCTTCAAAAGATCGGGGTGGCGTTTCCTCTGGTGCCCGGAGCACGCATCGGTCGGGGATTCGCGGATGTTGGCTACGAGGAATTCGGTCTTCTACCGAGTGCGCGCGTGGTTTCCCTCCTCACCGGGGCGGTGCGTGAATTCGCTGAGAACGAACAAAGATTTTTCTTCGTGGTGCCGACCGTTGACGAGGTGCGTGAGGAGATCGATCGACGCGGCTGGGATATCGTGCAACTTGAATCGCCGGAGCGCCGTGATTGGTTTTTGGAGGCGCGCTCTGAGGGCGCGGCGCAGACCATCGCCGTACACGCCCCAACACTCCTTGAAACTTTTCTCCAAGCTCTTATAGAGATACAGAAAACCAACGGTCCAACATAATGTATCGGCTCGCCCCACAACAGCAGTTTGTCCTCGCCTCGAGCTCGCCCCGACGGCGCGAGCTTCTTGCGGCGTGTGGTTTACAGCCCCGGATTGTTGTCTCGCATACCGATGAGGCGGTGTTGCCGGGAGAGGCGCCCCAGCAACTGGTGGAGCGTCTTGCAGCTCTGAAAGCGAGCGCGGTAGCGCTGCAACATCGTACGGCGTGGGTCCTGGGGGGAGACACTATCGTGGTGCTGGATGGAAAGATCCTCGGTAAACCGGAGAGTCCGGCGCATGCGGAAGCGATGCTTCAATCCATGCAAGGTCGGAGCCACGAAGTGTGGGGCGCTTTTGCCGTCATCAATATCGAACGGGGAATGACGGTGACCCGGTCGCACCGTTCGCGGGTAACGATGGTGAGCATGTCAGCGGCGCGAATACGTGCCTACGTAGCCACCGGTGAGCCCTTGGATAAAGCGGGGAGCTACGCTCTCCAAGGGATCGGAGCGGGGCTTGTGTCTGCGGTTGAGGGATCTCCGACCAACGTGATCGGCTTGAATATCCCCGCGGTATTGGCGGAGCTGGAGGGGCTGGGGGTCATCGAGGTTGCGGGGGTATGAGTGAGCAAGATGTCGCCCTCTTACGGGCGCGCTTCGCTGCGGTTGAAGCGGCTGTCGAAGCTGCGTGTCGTACTGCTGGTCGGACGCGCGATAGTGTCACCGTTGTTGGGGTCGTCAAGAAGCAGGCACCTGCCGCCATCGACGCGTTTGTGCGTTGGTGTCGAGAGCGCGCTCAGCCCGCCGTTATCGGGGTGAATTACGTTCAGGAATATCGGGCCGTCTCCCCCCAACTGGCAGAGCGTCCCGACAAAGTTCATTTCATTGGACGGCTCCAAAAAAATAAAGCTCGGGATGCCGTCGCGCTTTTCGACGTGATCGAGACAGTGGATTCCCCCGAGCTTGCGCGGGTGCTCGACGCTGCCGCGCTCCGTACCGGAAAAATTCAGGCGGTGCTGTTGCAGGTCAATATCTCAGCGGATGAGCAGAAGGGGGGATTCACCCCCGATAGTGTGGCGAAGTTTCTCGAGGGAGAGGGGCGCACGTTGTCCCATCTCTCCATCCAAGGTGTGATGACTATCACCCGTTTCTATGAGACCGCAGCGGAGGCACGACCTGATTTTCGTAGGTTGGCTGACCTCCTGCGCGCGTTGCCGGTTGGAATCGGGAGCGCTCTCAGCATGGGGATGTCGCAAGACTTTGAGGTCGCGATTGCTGAGGGCGCAACCTCCGTTCGACTCGGCACGGCGCTCTTTGGTGAACGAAAAGCTTCGTAAATACAGGGGGTTGAGGAAGTTCCTAAAAAAACTGAGCGACTCTCACTACTTTACTCATCTTAATGCTCGGTAAGGTTTTTCTTCCTGAGCATTATGGCACCCACTGACGCGAAACAGGGCAAGCCGGGGGCACCCTCGGGGCTCGAGTTCTTCCACGATGTTTCGATGAAGATCGCGGTGGAGTTTGCCCGTACCGAGATGTCGATCCGGGATCTCTTACGTTTGAAAGCGGGCGGGGTCCTCGAACTCAACAAAATGGCAGGCGAACCCCTCGATATCCGCCTTAACGGACGGCTGATAGCCCGCGGCGAAGCGGTGATCGTTAACGATAGATTCGGCGTTCGGGTGACTGAGATCGTATCGCCAGAGGATGTTATCGATTCCCTCGGTGACGGTGGAAGCTAGGTGGACTAATCGAGGTGAAATAATCCGCCCCCCGGCCCTCTTTCAGGGAAAAAAACTTACCGAACGATTTGTCGGTTCCACCTAACCTGGTGCAGCGTTGCGCTTTTGCCCCATTCCGAAATGCCTACGTCGATAGGACTCTACGGAAGACTCTTCTTAACGCGAGGCGGGCAGCCCGTGTCATGCGCAGGTTTTGGCTCAAGACTGCACGGTGCTCTCAGGCCGCGCGGAAGTGCCAGGACGAGGAGAGGGAGCCGCTTTCCCATCCCAACATCCTGGGACAGCTCTGTCCGATTACACCCAACGTGGTGTGGGCGAGCCATTTTACGTTCACATCGTACAAGGGCGCGTCCGTGTGCCTGTGCACCGTCATCGGCGTGTTCACGGGGGAATTGACGCCTCGCGTTCATGGGCCGGTTCGGTATATTATCCGTTGACTGAGGGGGCGGATTGCTCCCAAGGGCCTTTCAAAAAAAAGGGAATAATCTGTGATCGTACTCGGGAATATTCTGCTTGGTCTTGCGAACGTTTTGTACGTTCTGCTCAATATAATGGTATATCTCGTTATCGGCCGGGCGATTATCTCGTGGGTAAGCCCCGATCCGCATAATCCGATAGTTCGGTTTCTCAATCAGTCGACCGAACCGCTCCTCTCTCCTTTACGCCGCTTTATCCCCCTGATAGGTGGCTCAATCGATATTACACCGATCGTTCTTCTCCTGGTGCTCTATTTTCTTCAAACAACCCTGGTGGGGATCCTCCAAGGGTACGCGCGCACCCTCTTAGGGGCGTGACGCTAAATCGTGTGCGACTCGTTCGCCGTGCTCACCCCCCGCGGATGGGTATGTGGCCGCAGCGCTTATATATATCCGCGCGCCACGTTTTCGAGAGGTTCAGGGGGCTTGCACAGGGCGACGGAATGACTCATAGTTTCCCGTCATCGGCCGGGTGAAAGGCCTCGGCGAAGGGGGCCCATATCTTCTCAACGGGCCCAGCTATTAAGAGATTGCGCTATGCCGATTTACGAATACGAATGTCCCAAATGTGGTGTTTTTGAGGTCGTTCAAAAAGCCTCCGACAAGCCTCTGAAGGCGAACCCCGAATGTGCCGCTAAGGATTGTCCGCGCAAGGCCAAGCGGATTCTTTCAGCTTCTGCATTCCACCTGAAGGGCACCGGTTGGTATAAGACCGATTACGCATCTTCCTCCTCTTCGAGTAGCAGCACCGCCAAGTCGACGAAGAGTTCGACCTCCGCGTCTTCGGCTGATACGTCTGCGCCGGCAGCCTCGAGTGGTGACTCTCCGAAGAAGGAGAAGAAGGGCTCCGGTGGCGGCGGTTGCGGATCGGGCTGCGGCTGTCATTGAGATAAAAAGCTCGCTCAGTCCGGGAGTTGAGCTCTATTTATTCGTCCTGTTTTATTTGCCCTGTTTTAGACTCACTGTCTGGCGTGTGAATAGGCGCTTCTCATCCTTTAGAAAGACTGCAGGCTTTTTGAAGCAGCCGAGTTGCTGTGCTGCAACCGCTGCGGAGCGCCGCGGCGCCTAGCTTCGCTCGGAGGCGCGGAATAAGTCCTCTGAAGGGGACAGCCTATCCCGAGACGATCCACGAGTTCTGCGCGCTTCCTATCCCACGCTTGGCGACGACTCTTTTTGAACGACCGCTTGAACAAGATTGATTAGCCAACAGGTGTGGAGTGCCAGGAGCTCTTTGGTGGTGAGTTCTTTGGCGCTTTCGAGAAAGTAATACCCTGTGCCGATATTTCCGATCAGCACACCATTATCGGTAAATGCGTCGACCCCGGTGCCCCCCCGAATCGGGCATTCAAAAGCCTTAAACGGAGTCGCCTCGGCGAGTGGAGCAAAGGCCCGAAGGGGCAGCTCGAGAAGCTCGGGGGCAGCCTTAAGGCTCGGCCCCATATCGACATACTGATCGGTGATCGTTACGCTTCCCCCGAAGCGCTCGCAGATGCGCCCGAGATCTTCGCCACGTCGCTTTAAAAACTGAGGCACAAAATCACGGAGGCGGTACCGGACGATCATCCCTTCGGGGGTTCGGCTGACCCAGTGAGGATTCGTATACCCCTGGTTGCCCGAGGATTCCTCGGAGAGTAATGGGGAGACCGAGCTCATCTGCAATAGGGCGCTCAAGTGTACCGCCACGGCGCACGCACCGTCGTCGTATCGGGGCGCGGCGGTGGAATCGCCTAGATCCACCGAGCGGGTTTCGAGCACGGAGAATGCGGCACCTTTCCAGCGGTGCTCCCTAATTTCGAGTTCGAGTGCGGTGAGGAGTCGCTTGATTCCCTCGGCAACTACCGCCGCCTCGTCTCCAATGACGAGAGCCTTGAGGATTCCGGTCGTTTCTTTGCCCTGAGTTCTGTCGAAATCGACCGGGAGAATCCCTTGGGTAAGATCAAGTCGTTCAAAAACTCGGGCGAAGACGATCGCCGCGTTGAGGTAGCCTTCCTCGTGGGCGGTCGCACCGTGAGTATCGACGCCGCGGATCTCGATGGTGAGTTCTTGCGCGAAGGGGCATGGTGGAATGTTGAGCGGTTCGGTTGGTAACAAGACGTCAGCCCGAGCAGCATTAAAATTCGAGGTATTGATCTCGAACGGGGTCGAACCATCGACGGTCCAGCCGAATCTAACCCCGCGCTCCGCGAGCGTCGTAGCTAAACTCGCCACCGTCGCATGTCGTCCGATCTCTTCGTCGGGACGAAAGCCGAGCACGATCTCTCCGTGCGGTATCTCCGGGTGAGCGACCAGGGTTTCAGCGAGGGACATGAGCTCGCTGAGCCCTACTTTATTGTCGAGACCGTAAGGTGCTTTTCCGGGGCCGTGAATGATCGTCTGGCCACGGAGACATTCGATATGGGGATAGCGTGCGCAATCGACGATGAGCGCAGGATTCTCCGGGTATGCGAGCGCTTCGCCGTTCCATTCGGGAACCTCGATGAGCCGTTCGATGGCACAGGTTCCCGCCGAGGTGTCGACGTGTGCCATCAGGGCGATCGCCGGAGCGTCTTCTAAGCCCGATGAGGGTGGCAGGATGACGATGAGGTTGCTATTTGAATCGACGGTGGCGGAGAGTCCCAACGCTGCAAAAAATCGCTCCAGCTCCTGGATGAGTTTCCCCTGGCCGGGGGTGCTCGGTATCGAGGCGCTGTTCTCATCGCTTTGAGTATCAAAACTGATGAGCCATCCGAGATGCTGTAACGTCTTCGCGCCGAGCTCAGCGAGTGATTCGGTGGGGGTCTGGTAGGGGAAATTGACGGATGGGTTCATCGAGCGGAATCCTCGCGTGATTTTAGTCCATTTAAGATCTGCTCCAAAGACTCGCGACTTTGCAACTTTCTTTCCGTTACCTGTTCAACGTTGTCGAGAAGGCGTCGGAGAAATTGAGCGCTCGGAGTCTGGGTGAGTGTTTGGTCCAGAAAGCCGGCGATCGAAAGGAGGTTCGCTACCGCAAGGTAGAGCGCACGGAGGGCCTCTTTGGTGGTGGCGGCATCCTCGATAGCTTGGAGGCCGTCGATCACGGTGAGGTAGCTCGCGGGCCCTTCTGGCTCAACTCCCTCGGGGAGGAGGTAGTCGGCAGCTTCACACAAAACCGCTGCTGCGATGTATCGTTCGATGTCGTTGCGCATCGAACGCCACGCCGGACCCGGGATGAACGATTGAACGAGGAGAAGTGCGCCTCGTCCTTTGCCGGCTTCGAAACGTCCCCGATCGAAGAGGTCAAAGCTCGAACCGAAGCGTCGTTTGCTCCGACGGGCATTTTTAGCGAGGAGAGAGACTTTATCCCCTTCGGCGCGCACCACCCGAAGTACCATATCGGCCTCCCCACATGGGTGCATCTTGATAATAATTCCCTCGAAACTCACCGAAAAAGCTCCCAGTACCCGATGAAGGTGTGGGGTACGTTGCAAAAACTGAATTGAATGTTTATAGCTCTTTGACCGTTTGGGAGCACGATATCCGTAATAAACTATCGAGCGCTACCGTGAAGCTTCATGCGAGGAAGACCTTTGAGGGGGCTTACCTCTTGGCGGGGGGCTCGCGATGTGTGCTGAGCCCTTTCCTGCGGTGTTTGGGGCGTGCCTCAATCACCGTTAGGTGTGCGGGGCGGCGTTTTAAGAAACGTAATATTTAAAAGCTTGGTGAGAGATGATTCTCGGTGGAAAAAAGATAAAGATTTCGACGGGTGACGACCGAACGGTGGCTCCTGAG
This sequence comes from Bdellovibrionota bacterium, assembly GCA_044352465.1. Lineage (GTDB taxonomy): Bacteria > Bdellovibrionota_C > UBA2361 > UBA2361 > UBA2361 > JBILDU01. Next base: position 8,510 of record JBILDU010000008.1, on the reverse strand, counting down.
TCCGCAGACCGGGACGCCGCACTGAACGGCGAGGAGCGTGACGCAGACTTTACGAAGTTCGACGGCGGAGAGAATTCGGGCTCATCTGAGGTCGGGGGCGACGAGGGCTCGACCGCCGTGGGTGATAATGGGGGCGGAGAAGCGCAGTTGCGCGCCTTACAGGCCGAGGTGGCGGACCACAAAGATAAGTATCTCCGGGCGCTCGCTGATTTTGAGAACTACAAGAAGCGAGCCCTTAAAGAGCGTAGTGAACTTATCAAGTACCAAGGGGAGCGAGTTATTGGGGACTTCCTCGAGGTTCTTGACAATTTGGAACTTGCCTTAAACCATGCTGAGAGCGACCCAAAAAAGTTAAGCGAGGGGCTCAAACTCATTCACAAGATGTTCGTTGATACCCTCGGGCGGTGGGAGGTGCGCGCCGACTCAGCGATGGGAGCCGATTTCGACCCGGTGAAGCACAAGGCGATTAGCCGAATGGCTGTTCCCAACGCGAAACCGGGGACCGTTGTCGGAGAGCTAAAGAAGCCGTACTTCTACAAGGATAAACTCCTTCGCCCTGGTGAAGTGGTTGTGGCGTCTGAGCCTCTCGATGTTGGTAGCGAGGGTGCTCCGGGCGGCTCGTCGACCGAGGGGTGAGGCTTATTTTTGGTGAGCGCTCCGGCAGTCGTTTCGGCGCCTTACGGCTCATCTGCGCCCTTTTTAAAGCTCTTCGATAAATCCTTCCCCAAGGGCTTGATTCTTCGGAAATCGTCGTTATTTTCATGGGTGAGCAGCGGGACGTTTGAAACGTCTTCAGAAAATAAACCCCTGTTAATACATCGGGTTAGCTGCTCGCTGATTTAAATTCACTTAGCAGGTATTGGAGTATCATGGGCAAGATTATCGGAATCGATCTCGGCACGACCAACTCGTGTGTGGCGGTTATGGAAGGTGGTTCGGCCACCGTTATCGCGAATAGCGAGGGAACGCGCACGACCCCCTCGGTGGTTGCGGTGAACGACTCGGGCGAGCGGCTCGTTGGGCAGGTGGCAAAGCGCCAGGCCGTTACGAACCCCAAGAACACCATTTTTGCGGTCAAGCGCCTGATTGGCCGGAAGTTTGACTCACCGGAGGTGGACAAAGCGAAAGGCGTTCTGCCTTACGAGATATCGAAAGCTCCGAACGGGGACGCTTGGGTGAAGCTCAAGGGGGACGCAAAGAGCGCCCAAGAGGTCTCGGCGATGATCCTCACCAAGATGAAGCAAACGGCTGAGGATTATCTCGGCGAGAAGGTGACGGAGGCTGTCATCACGGTGCCGGCATACTTTAACGATGCACAGCGGCAAGCGACGAAGGATGCTGGTAAGATCGCTGGACTCAACGTACAGCGGATCATCAACGAGCCAACCGCCGCGGCGTTGGCTTATGGAGCGGAGAAAAAAGGCGACAAGACCATCGCGGTTTTTGACCTCGGCGGTGGTACGTTCGACGTTTCTATCTTAGAGCTCGGTGATGGTGTTTTCGAGGTCAAGTCGACCAACGGAGATACCTATCTCGGTGGTGAGGATTTTGATCACAAGCTCGTCGAATTCTTGGCTGAGGAGTTCAAGAAGGATCAGGGGATCGATCTGAGAAAAGATACCCTGGCGCTTCAGCGGCTCAAGGAGGCCTCGGAGAAGGCGAAGCACGAGCTCTCGACCGCGATGGAGACCGACGTCAATCTGCCGTTCATTACGGCCGATTCGTCCGGCCCGAAGCACCTGAACATAAAGATCAGCCGCGCAAAATATGAGTCATTGTGCTCTGATCTGATCTCCCGCCTCGTTGAGCCTTGTAAGACTGCGTTGAAAGATGCGGGCCTCAAGCCGGACCAGATCGATGAGGTGATTCTCGTCGGTGGTATGACCCGGATGCCGGCGGTTCAGCAGAAGGTCAAAGAGATCTTTGGGAAAGAGCCCTCGAAGAATGTGAACCCCGATGAGGCGGTCGCGGTTGGCGCGGCGATTCAAGGCGGGGTTCTCCAGGGAGACGTCAAGGACGTCTTGCTCCTCGATGTCACTCCGCTCAGCCTCGGTATCGAGACGTACGGCGGTGTGATGACGAAGTTGATCGACAAGAATACGACTATTCCGACTCGCAAGTCACAGGTCTTCTCGACCGCGTCGGACAACCAGCCCGCGGTATCGATCCATGTACTCCAGGGCGAGCGCGAGATGGCGTCGGACAACAAGACCCTTGGTCGATTTGAGTTAGTTGGTATTCCGCCGGCGCCGCGTGGAGTGCCGCAAGTTGAAGTGACCTTCGATATCGATGGAAACGGTATCGTTCACGTATCGGCGAAGGATCTCGGAACGAAGAAAGAGCAGTCGATTCAGATCACCGCCAGCTCTGGTCTTTCCGAGGATGAGATCAAGAAGATGGTCAAAGACGCGGAGATTCACGCTGAGGAAGATAAAAAGAAGCGTGAGTCGATCGAAGCCCGCAATAAGCTCGATAGTCTCATCTACTCTACCGAGAAGTCGCTTGGCGATCTCGGTGATTCGCTCGGAGCTGAGGAAAAGGGCAAGGTCGACACCGCGATACAAGAAGCGAAGAAAGCGCTTGAGAGTAAGGAGACCTCCGCCCTTAACGAAGCTTATGAGACGCTGATGAAGGCGACGCATAAGCTCTCAGAGGAGATGTACAAGAAAGCCACGGCGGCTGGTGCTGCTGGCGCTGCTGCCGATGGTGGTGCCGCTGGAGCAACGGGGGCTGAAGCGAAAGCGGAAAAAGCCGATGACGTTGTCGATGCTGACTTCGAAGAGGTTAACTCAGGACGTTAGGCGAGTGCGACGGTGTATCTCGGGAGGCGGTGGTCACGCGGTAGCGGGGCCGCCGCTTTTTGAGTAATGTGTGTATCAGTTCGAGGTCTGAGCAAGGTGACGGCCTCCTCGAGAGTAATCAGCGGTTGATGTATGGCGAATAAACGGGATTGCTACGAGGTTTTAGGAGTCGAGCGCGGCGCGAGCACCGACGAGATTAAGAAAGCATACCGCAAGAAGGCGCTCCAGTTTCACCCCGATCGGAACCCAGGGAACAAAGAAGCTGAGGATAAGTTCAAGGAAGCTACCGAGGCATACTCGATCCTCAGCGACCCGGAAAATCGAACCAAGTACGATCAATTTGGGCACGCTGCGTTTGAGCAGGGAGCCGGGGGGTTTGGTGGTGGATTCCAAGGCTTCGGTGGTGATTTCTCCGGTTTTGAGGATGTCTTCGGCGATCTGTTTAGCTCCTTTTTCGGTGGGGCTGCGGGATCCAGTGGCGGGGGACGACGCGCTCGTGGAAGGGCCGGGAACGATCTTCGTTACGACCTAGAGATCTCTTTTGAGGAGGCGATCTTTGGTGCGGAGAAGCAGATTAAGCTTGGTCGCCGTACGCCGTGCCAGACCTGTGAGGGGAGCGGCGCTGCTCCCGGTTCAACTCCAGAGCGGTGTAATCAGTGCGGCGGGGCTGGCCAGGTGCGGATGCAGCAAGGATTCTTTACGATCGCGCGTACCTGTCATGTGTGTAACGGGCGGGGGGAGACGATCAAGGCGCGCTGCGTCGATTGCTCTGGCTCAGGTTCGCGGCTCGCGGAGAGCACGCTCAGTGTGAAGATCCCGGCCGGGATCGATAACGGGCAACGTCTGAAGCTGCGGGGAGAGGGGGAGCCTGGCTCACTCGGCGGACCGAGCGGGGATCTCTACGTTCAGATCGGGGTGAAGCCCCATCCGATTTTTGAGCGGCAAGAGAGCGAGTTGATCTGCGAAGTGCCGATCGCTTATACCACTGCAGCCTTGGGCGATGAGATCGAGGTGCCAACTCTTGAGGGGCGAGTGAAGATGAAGATTCCCGCCGGTACAACGTCGGGGAAGATCTTTCGACTCAAAAATCGGGGTGTTCAGGTTATCGGTTCGAATAGTCGCGGCGATCAACATGTCCGGGTTGTTATCAAAGTCCCCAAGAAGATCTCCGAAAAACATAAGAAGATGTTGAAAGAGCTGCGTGACGTAGAGGCGGAGGATCTCGTGGCTGAATCGAAAAGTTTTTTCGATAAAGTAAAAGAGATGTTCGGGTAGTCCCCCTTTCGAGATGCGCGGAGCGCAATAAAGCCTATTGCTCTGGTGCTCTGACGAGAAAGTTCTTTGACCTGATAGCGAATTCGTCGGTCGGCATACGAGCTCTTTTCGCCTGAGCGAACGGCTTAAGGCTTTCAGGCGGCGCACGCCCTCTAAGCGGCGAAAGTTTTGAAACCGGGCCTCTTTGAGGCGTCGCTCGCGGTGCTACTCTTCTCCGTGCGGTCCCTGTTTTTGCCCGTTAAATTATCGCAAAATACGCAGATCGAATCAGTCGCTACCCAAGCTCGCCCGAAAACGCAGATAAAATAAGTAGTGTAATTAAGGCATTGCAACTTTTATAATTAATCTTCAGGTTTGGGAGTCACATTTGGAACTGGTACGTGATAACAGATATTAGAAACACGTTGCTGCAGCCGATGGAATGGCGGGCCGTGATTTCAAAAACCCAAACCCAAACCCAAAAGGTTTTTATGTTTGTCTCATCCGGTCTCAGTCAGGCAAGTCGGCAGACGAAAGACAGCGTATCGCAGGATGCGGTGGGCCCGGCGATGAGCATGAAAACCTTACCGAAAAACCCAAAAACTTTCCCGTGCGCCGAGGGGGGCAATCTGTCGGCGTAAGGGCCGCCGCTCCACACCCCGTTCCCCAAAACGTCAAACGGAGCGGTAATCGGGAATACGGCCCACAACCGGCAGGTGAAGCGATTCACCTGCCGGTCTTTTTTTGCTGTGTCGGTAAATCGATATCTTAGATACCGTCCTGATTCCTTGAGGACTGGTTGAAGAAAAGGCCGCCGCTCAACCCAGAGAACGCTTCAGGGGATAATGTGGCCTAAACGGTAATTGAGCGATCGGCTGAAAATGACGGTGGTTTGCGCTCGGAGCTCTCGTTTATCCATCACCGCTCTGCGGGTAAGAAAAATTCAACGGCGATAGATCCTTCCACGAATAAATTGCACGTCGATGAGTTCCCTTGTCGTGGCGTCAAAGGTAACGCTGCGCACGTTGTCCGGTATCTCAGTTGACCAGATACCCCCCTCTTTTGCGTGAGTGAATATCTGACGCATCATATTGGCGATATTTTCATTTTTCTCCCGCCCCTCGCCTGCACTGCAGGCGATAAGGATCACTTGTCCGTTGTGGCCTAGGGTATAGTCACCAAGCTCTTTGGTAATCATGGCTTGGTCTTCGGGGGTAATTTTAGCCTCGGCGGAGGATTTCCGTCCAAAGATCATCTCGGTGCGGCTCGAGTGAGCGCCAAAAATGATGAGTGCAGCGGGTTGTATACTTTTTGACCCGGGGCGAGTGACTGAATCCTTGAGGGCGCGCATAACACCGAGGTCGGTGCTTTCGTCGTAGTACATGACGCAATAGCCATTACGGGTGAGCGCTTCGACGATCGGGTTATGTGCCCCGAATGCGCCGTTGTAGTCCGCCTCGGCATAGATCATAGTTGCAATCGGCCGGCCATCGAACTCGGTCGCCGTGCGGTTGCGGACGATCTCGGCCAGATTATCCCGATTCCAACGAAGGGGCACGTCGATCCCCACGGTGAGAGCAGCGTTAATCTCCTCGACAATGCTGCATGCCCATGCGTTCGAGGCCCTCGGCACGAGGGCCTCGCAAACCCACTCTCCATCGCAGTCCTCCTGCCAGACGAGTCCCAGGAGGTGGCGTAGCCAGAGGGCATTTGGATACAGATCAATAACAGTTTGAAGGGCTTCACCGCGGGCGCTAGCCTTAATCGGACGGCGAATGCCCTCAGAGAGAAGCGCACAAGCTTCGATAGTGAGCGACGAGGGGGCCTCGTTTTGAAGGTAAGGCGCGAGTTCTAACGCTAAGGTCTCCACGGGGTAATTAAGCAGAAGAGGCTTGGCGGAGGTCTTCATGAGGAGGGCGGGGATATACCGATGGACACTTTCGCCGAGGGCGAGGAATCCTTCCTGCGCCCCCGGTCGAAGCTGCTCGTGTTCGAGGTCGTCCAGGAGCTTTTGGACTCCGATGTCACCGATTTTGTCGAACAGATAGTGTGGCCGATTTGAGGCGTCGATCGTCTGGAGATCGTGGCATTGGACTAGAGCTGCCACGACTTCGCCGTACGAAATGCCGGGGAGGTAGGGGTTTCTTCCAAGGCGCTCAACATTGGTCAGTCTGAAGTATTCGGGGTCCGCGTAAGGCGCGAGCACTCTGAATCCGGGAGATCCGACCTCTGTCAGGGTGAAAAGCGCCGTGGATGCGAAGTCTCGTTCGGTGAGCGCTTTTTCAAGAGGGAGGAGTATTTCGGGATGGTTGGGGTATTTACTGAGGGCCGCGAGAGCCTCAAGGCGGTAATTAAAGTCTTGGCTCGAACTAAAGTGTAGGAGCACGGGGAGGGCTTCGGTGTCGCTGATCGATGCAAGCGAGACTGCAGCCGCCAAGCGCATCGCTGGTTCCTTATCGGTCAGTAGTTCATGGATGAGCGGATACCCAAAGGGCGCCATGGTGACGAGCGTTTTACCAAGTATCATTCCCTCGTCCCGAGCTTCTTTCTCTCCGAACTCGCTTGTACGGATGGCACGCAGAAAAGCTTGAGCGATCTCATTACTTGGATTTTGGGAGAGGATCTCGAGACATCGCTCGAGATCCTGACCGCGGACTCTCTGAATTTCGTCACACAGGATCACTATTCCTTGGGAACCGCACCGCTGTCGCAAAATCTCGGTTGCGCGCTTTGCGAGAGCTCCTTCGTGTTCGTGCAGGAGCATGCCGATGAGGGCCGGCTCGAGCCGGGGTTGGTAGTTTGTCGTGATTTCCTTTAAGGCAAGGCACCGCAGCGCTGCGTCGGGGGAGAGTAGCTGATGAAGTCGCTCTATCTCAGCGGGGGAGAATGGTTCGGTGGCAGAAGCCGTCGGACTGAAGCGGGGCATCACGATACCATCCCGGTAATCGATTCCGACAAGGGTGAAGCCAGCGGGCGGGGTAAAACGCTGCTCCGGTGTATCCTGGGCGAGAGAAACTACCGACTCGCGGGGGTGTAAGGAGTCGTGTGCGAGCCCTGCACAGCCCGAAAGGGGGAGCGCGAGAAGACCGGCTCGAGCCCAGCTCACCAGAGTATCAGTGACGGTGCGGGGCGCAGATTCAACTGAAGACTTAAAATTTGGGGCGGAAAACATCGCTGCCTCGGGGGAACGCTACACCAAAAAGAGAGTGAATGTCAGCTTTATTCGAGTGGGGGCAGTGTTCCCAAAAATAGGGTGTTTTTAGTCAGAGTTCCCGAAATATTCCCGAAAACGAGTCGAGCTAGTGAGTTATCGCCTCGAGCAATGTGGTGAAAGGAAGACCATCCGCTGTGGGGGGAGCACCAGTTTTTTGTCTGGTCCGCCTTTGGGCTTGGCTATCTGCGCGGCTATCGTGGCCGTGCTGGTATCTCGCCCGCTAAACTTTTTGGGGAGATGAAAAAACTACCGCATGGACTATCAGTTTGTGATACCGCCTACCGTGATGACGCGGAAGTTGAGGGTACGAGAGGTGAGTAAGGGGAAAGGTAGGGAGTGGAGCCCAGAGAGAGAACATTCGTTAAATCCTCAGCGGATTCTTAACAAAGTCGCTCCCAGGGTCCACAGCCTACCTCACCACGTCACTGCGATGAGGCAGTGGTCGGGGTGTCACGGAGCGTTGCATACGCTTCGTGATCACGGGGCAGGAACTTCGGTCCGGTCGGGAGCGACACCGCGAGTTGATCCGTCTTCGCCTTCGTGCACACTTCCTTGAGAGAAGCGAGGTACACGGCGCGACGGCTCTCGATGTTCTCCCGTTCCTGGAGCTCCGCGGCGTCGTTTTTCTCGACGTTACGGGGCGGCATCTTCTCGAGAAGCTGATCACACTTCACGATGAGAGCCGAGTTCCGCTTGATCGCCTTGTCCGCCGAGATGCGCTGCTTCGTCTTGTCGTCCGCGATCGAGATGCTCGTCGCGGGGTACGCGGCGTTCACCTCCTGCTCGTACTTGTCGAGCTGCTCGGTGGGCGTCGAAGAGGTGAAAGCGACCGAAACCGCCTCCTTCGCCTCCGTGAACGCCCGCGACACACCACAGCCGGTGAGGACCATGGAACCGAGAACCACCAACACAAAAGCCGACTTGGTCATGTTGCGCATGACACTCTCCTTAGGAGCCCTACGTGAGGGCTAGGTCGAGAAACTTCGGTTAAGAATCAGGCACGTTGCCGGATTAAACCGATTTGGGGGGCGGGTTGTAAGCTGAAGCGCCAACCAAATCGGCTCAATCGCGGGTAGCGTGCGGAAAATCGCAGAAAAATCCTTGTCTTAAGACTCCACTACCCAGATGGAATTGAAAATGAGCCAATCGCGAAGACACCTTCGCTCTTCTTTCAGAGATATGCCCACTCGTCCGCCCCAGGTGATATTTTGCTTCCACCGCTAGAATACTTATTCGGCCCC
>JBILDU010000037.1:0-26584 GCA_044352465.1 Bdellovibrionota bacterium | reverse complement strand
CAACTCAGGATCAACGTCGATAGAGCGAAGCGCCCGCCGGATCGTCCAGGCCGCTTCTAACGAATGACCGCTCCACATCTGTAGCCGCGCCAATCGGATGTACGCTTCGCGTGAAGCTGGTAACTGGGTAGTGACCGCACGAAGAAGCTGGTCGGCTTCCTCGATCTTTCCAAGTTTGAACAGGCAGTAGGCCAAGTCGAGCCGTGCGCAAAAGTTGGCCGGGTGAGAAGCGTGACGTTTCAGACCAGCTTTGTAGTGACGCTCGGCCAACTCAAATCTCCCCGCCCGATACGCCGCGGCTCCCCGCACCCACGACCACACCGGCAAGGTACGCCAGGTTCGCCACCACTTATGAATTAATTGAATACTCTCGAACATGCGCTGCTGCCACCGCTAACCCTGTACCCCACCCTCCTCGTCGATGAGGGCGTTCGCTTCTCAGCTACCGGTTCACGATAGCCGCCCAAGAAACGATGTAGTATCTATCCCCTCATCGTTTAAAATCGTGGGTTTGCTTCAGCTTAGTTGGAGCGACCACAGGGATGGCACCGCAATGGATCTTGTGAAGCGATTTCAGGGTATTATCGGCTCCGAGGATGTCATCACCGACCCGGCTGCCCTCGCCGCATACGGGACCGATTGGCTGAACGCGTTCCCCCCAGCTCCGCTGTGCGCGCTCCGACCTCGTACGACCGCCGAGGTCGCTCAGATCGTCCAACTGTGTTGCGAACACGAGATTCCCCTCGTCCCCTCCGGCGGTAGAACCGGGCTGAGCGGTGGAGCCGCAGCGCCGAACGGCGAAGTGGTTCTTTCACTAGAGCGGATGACCACGATCGCCCCCCCCGATACCATCGACCGCACCGTAGAGTGTGAGGGAGGCGCGATCACCGAACGGGTCCAACAGGTGGCGCGCGAAGCAGGTCTGTATTTCCCTGTCGATTTTGCCAGTCGCGGCTCGAGCCGTATCGGGGGAAACATCGCAACCAACGCCGGGGGGCTGCGGGTCCTGCGGTACGGCAATATGCGCGACTGGGTTCTCGGTCTGACCGTCGTCACTGGTACCGGGGAGATACTAAACCTCAACGGTAAGCTGTTCAAAAACAACTCTGGGTTCGATCTGCGCTCGCTCCTGATCGGCTCGGAGGGAACGCTCGGCGTCATCACCGCCGCAATTTTGAAATTGACAGCTCCACCCGGGCCGGCTACCCGCATCTTCTGTGGCTTAACCAGCTCGGAGGAACTGCCAAATCTCTTGAGTGAGGCGCGTCGCCGATTCGAGTCGATTACACTCTTTGAGTTCATGTCACGCGCAGCGCTTGAGGTGGTGAAGGCCCATCACCCGGTGCGTGACCCATTGGCGGAGCGCTATGAAACGTATGCGCTCCTCGATATCGAGGGGGACGAAAAGTTACTGCGTGGATCGCTGGAGGGATGGCTCGCTGACCTCGCTGAGCGCGGAGTAATCGCTGACGCTGTGATCGCGCAGAGCGCCGCCCAGGCCGCTGATTTCTTAGCGCTGCGAGAGCTCATCAGCTCAACCCTCTCCCGTCACTATACGATTCATAAAAACGATATCGCCGTCCCTGTTCCCGCCGTGCCGCAGTTTTTGCGATCAGTTGCGACACTCGCCCCAAAGATTTATCCGGGCGCTCAAATCGTCTCCTTCGGACATCTCGGAGACGGCAATATCCATTTTAACGTCATCAAGCCGGAGGGCATGCCGCCTGAGACTTTCCTGTCTCAGGCAAAAGTTGCCGACGATGCTCTTTTCACCCTCGTGCGAAGCTTCGCGGGAACCGTCTCGGCCGAACACGGGGTAGGACTCCTCAAGAAGGACTACCTGCACTACACTCGCTCCGCCGGGGAGCTCGCCATTATGCGCTCGATAAAACGTGCCTTTGACCCTAAGGGCATTTTGAATCCGGGAAAAGTCTTCGATGTCTTGCCCCACGAAGGGTCGCGTTAAGAGTCGGGGCTATTTCGTTACACCGAGAATAGCATTGATCCGCGCGAGCCAATCCTCGGGTCGTGCATTCTTACTCAGCCAATCATCGGCCTGGCTCTCGCGGGCGAGTTTTTCGAGCTCACGTTCAGGAATATTCGAAAAGAGTACGATCTTGAGGTCGGCGCGGCTCTCTTTCAACATTTGACATACCCGCGTGCCGAGAATGCCGGGCATGTTGACGTCACACAGCATTAACTGCGCTTTTTCGCGGAAGAGATAACTGTGAATGACTGAGAAATCGGTAGCGGTAAAGACCTGATACCCCTGCGCCTCGAGAATATAGCGCAATATCTGCAGAATCATCTCGTTATCGTCGAGACATAAGATACGGGTCGGCTCCTTGGACTCAGCTTCGATGACGACGGGTGCATCATTGACCTCATCGACAGCGGGGACAGCCCCGTGGGATGGATGGTGACCACCAGCGTAAAAGACTTGGCGTGCCTGGATAAGGTCGTGCAGAAACTCACCGGCATCTTGATATCGATGGACTCGATCTTTCGCAATCGCGCGAAAAACCATCTCCTCGAAAAAAAGCGGCAGGCCGAGTCGCTCAGCGAAGCGGTCAGCCGGTTTCGTGATGTGCATCAGCAGGGTCTGAATAACGGTATCTCCCTGGAAGGGAAGCTCGCCGGTGAGAAGGCGGTAAAGGATGATACCCACTGAATAGAGATCCGACCGATTATCTAAGAGTCGCTCCCCCGCCGCTTGTTCAGGGGACATATAAAAGGGTGTCCCTATCGCCACACCTTCTGACGTTGTCCCTGAGTCGACGAGTAGTCGATCGCGCAACTTCGCCACCCCGAAATCGAGAATCTTGATGACCAATCGGCCGTTCGGATTAACCTGTACGATAAGGTTTTCCGGTTTAATATCGCGGTGGATAACCCCGGTACTGTGGGCGGCCTCCAGCGCATGGAGGACCTGCTCGATGATATCGAGCGCCATAGGGACGTCCACCCCACCGCGCTCAACCAGAAAATCCTCAAGCGAGCCGCCCTCGCAATAATCCATCGTCATGTAGTAGCGGCCATCCTCGGTGATGCCGAAATCGCGCAGATGCACCAACCCCTCGTGGGTGAAGCGCTCAAGGATCTCCGCCTCTTGCTTAAAGCGGGCTACAAGCTTCGTGGCCTCAAAGGTGGTTGGATTCAGGAGTTTGAGCGCATAGGGCGTCCCGAGAATGGCGTGGCGCACAAGATAGACACTGCCGTAGCTACCCTTACCGAGCTCCCGAACGATGTCGTATTTGCCAGCGATCCTTTCCAAAAGCTCCCACCTTTACGGCGCGACTGCGCCATCCGAGCACGTAAGCACTCAATATAATTGGCATTACCCCTGAGTGAGAGGGCACCAACCCAATGGTTTAGTCGGCCGATTCGGGAAGAAAAATAAGTAAATTTATGACCGCCCTACAGCCGAGCTTATTCAAAGGTGGGCTGGTCTCATTTTCGTAGAGTTTTTTCACCTGCCAGATTTGTTAGGGACGGGACACAAGCCCGGCCAGAATGGCCGCGCACATACCGGAGCAAAGTGCAGGTATCGGGAGCGACGGGGAAACGGGGATGTGAGGGGGATGCCTGAACGTGGAGCAATTCTCAAGTCAGCGGGCGTTCGTCTAAAGTTGGTGACACGGCGGCGAGTGCACGACCGTACCGTACCGCCTCCCCCACCTGAACCCCGACACGCCCCTCCGGGAAAGCTCCTGGCTCAAAGAGTACCACCACACTGGAGCCGAGATGAAAAGTCCCCAGTCGCTCGCCAGCCTCAATCGGCCGGGGCTCGGCGTACACAGCGCGTTGCAACCGGGCAGGAAAGCGATTCGAACGTAGGGAATCGAACGCCAGAGCGATCTTCCCCACATTCGTTGCCCCGACCATCACAACGGTGACGAGCCCAAACGCGGATTCAATCACCACGACCATGCGCTCATTCACCGCAAAAAGTTTGTCGATCGTACGAATCGACCAGTCGTTCACCGGCCATAAATTGCCCGGAATGGCGCGCACACACCGGATCCGCCCTGCTACCGGCGCGTGAATATGGTGATAGTCGGGAGGAGCGAGGTAGAGATTAATATAGAATCCCCCCTCATAGCGTGAAGCCAGCGGAGTATCCCCGAGAGGCGCGAATCGTTCATCGCCGAGAAACTCATCGACTCGGTATGTCTTTCCTTTAATCTGTTCAAGCTCGCCCCCGACGATTCGACCGAAGCCACGCACCCGCCCATCAACCGGTGATACCAACGCACCATCGACCGGACGAAGACCGGGCTTCAGATTACGGGTAAAGAACTCGCCGACCGAGCGATAACGCTCCAGCGGCAACTCAGCTGACGTGGTCTCGATCTGATAACACCGCACGAACAGCCGTACCACTGCACGACCTAACGGTCCCGGCAGTGGGATATGGGCGAGCCGCCCCACGACCGCACTGAGTAATCTTTTCGGTACAAGAAATAGTATCCGTAGCATCGGGTAACGTCTTCTTAATCACCCCTCACCTGAGCCAAGCAGGCGCCTATTGGGGCGCCCTGTTGGTGCGAGGAACTCTAAAATCGGAGCAGCCCTATGAGCTGCTCCTCAAGTCGATTTTTCGCCAGAAAATTTCTCTCCAACCCAGCGGCAAATGGTATCGGGGTGTCGAGGCTCGCACACCGCACAACCGGGGCATCGAGATCACCAAAGCAGTGCTCTCCGATCCACGCGGCGATGTCACCCCCCACCCCGCCTATCAGGGTGTCTTCGTGTAATACCAATACCCGGTGAGTTTTCGCCACGACGTCAGCGATAGCCCCGTAATCGAGCGGTGCTAGGGTGCGTAGATCAAGAATAGTCCCGGATATCTCAGAATGTTTATCGAGGACCTCGCGGGCCCAATAAACCCCCGCGCCGTAGGTGATTATACCCACATCATCACCCGTTCGATCCACGCGCGCGCGACCGATATCGCAGGTGTAGTACCCACCCGGGATCTCCTCGGAGACGCTTCGATACAGGAGCTTATGCTCAAAAAACATCACCGGATCAGGATCGGCGATAGCCGCCAGCAGAAGCCCCTTCGCGTCATAGGGTGTGGCTGGATACACAACCTTTAAGCCCGGAGTATGATAGAACCACGCCTCGTTCGACTGCGAGTGAAACGGCCCTGCACCGGTGCCCGCACCGGTCGGCATGCGCACGACGACTGCGGCGTTTTGCCCCCAACGGTAGTGAACTTTAGCAAGGTTATTGATGATCTGGTTGAAGCCACACGACACGAAGTCGGCGAACTGCATCTCGACAACCGATCGAAAACCTTTAATCGAAAGCCCGAGAGCGGCCCCAAGGATCGCGGACTCGCACAACGGCGTATTGCGCACCCGCTGAGCTCCGAACTCTTTTACAAACCCCTCGGTAACCTTAAAAACACCTCCGTACTCTGCAACATCTTGCCCCATGATGACGAGCTCCGGGTGATGCCTGAGCCCCTCTCGGAGCCCATCGGAAACTGCATCCACGTAGCGACGCTTCGTGAGCGCTCCCACCGGAGTAACGGCGGGCGCCGGAGCGGCTGAGTAGACATCGCTCAATTCAATCTGCGTGTCGGGAGTGATCGGCTCCTCGGCAAAAGCGACCTCGATAGCCTGCTCGATCGCCGCGGCGATGGGACCCCGGATCGACGCCTTAGAAATATCGTCGAGAACACCCCAGTTCCGAAGCTTCGATTCAAACTGAGTCACCGGATCTTTCTTCGCCCAGCGCTCGAAAAGCTCCGGGGGAACGTATTTAACCCCGGAAGCCTCCTCGTGCCCGCGCATCCGAAATGTCATGCACTCGACGAGGACAGGCCGCGGATTTTTGCGCATCTCGCGGGCATACCCATCGATGGTCCGATACACTTCGAGGATATCGTTGCCATCGATACGGACCCCCTCGATCCCGTATCCGCTTGCCCTATCTTTAAGCTCCTGACACCGAAACTGCTGCTCAGTCGGGGTCGACAAGCCGTACCCGTTATTCTCGATGACGAAGATGACCGGGAGGTCCCATACCGCTGCGACGTTGAGCGCCTCGTGAAAATCACCTTCACTCGTCCCCCCTTCGCCACTAAAAACGAGGGTGACTTTACCTTCGTTCTTCAAACGGTGGGCGAGGGCGATACCATCAGCCACACAGAGCTGTGGACCGAGGTGAGAGATCATACCCACAATGTGATAATCACGGGTGCCGAAGTGAAACGATCGATCCCGGCCCTTCGTAAACCCGGAGGCCGTCCCCTGCCATTGAGCCATCAGCCGCTCGAGCGGCACCTGGCGGGTGGTGAAAACCCCGAGGTTTCGATGGAGCGGCAAGATATATTCATCGTTGTCCAGGGCGAGAGTACACCCCACCGCAATAGCTTCTTGGCCGATACCCGAAAACCACTTCGAGACCTTCCCCTGACGAAGAAGGAGAAGCATTTTCTCCTCAATCAACCGTGGGGTCACGAGGGCCGCGTACATCGCGCGGAGCTGGTCCGCAGAGTACTCTGCCGGTGCCGACCGGTCTCCACTTTTAACCTGCAGCTTCGTCCGTTTCTTTCCCCGAGCCTTCACTCCCTTCTTCGCTACCCCACGGGCCCGCTCCACTGGTGATCTTTTCCCTGTCTTTGCTGCTACGTTCTTACGCTTCAGTCCGCGTTGAGCTTTTTTGAGGGCTACCTTCACAGATCCATCACCAAAAACGATAAAGTCACCCTCTCCGTATATCACACGGCTACAGGGTGGGCGAGATCATGGTCGTAAGGGGTCGCTGAATTATCATCATCAGCTCCGTTCGGAAACCCGAGCGGCAACGGCAGCAAATGAAATCGGGCTAGTCTCCAGAGCCCCGCACGAAGAAACGTCATGTTGTTTTATCGCCTCCTGAGTCATTCCCTCCTCTTAGTTATTCTGGCCATCTCCGTCTATGCAGCCGAGGTGCACACACCACTCGGGGAGCGCGATCGGACCCTCCTTGTAGACCTCTATCAACGTGGCCGCGGGGAGAGCGCGCTAGCGCGCCGCGGTCTGCAGCAGAGTCAAGATCCGCTTATCCGCGACTACGCTCTACGTTTGGAGCGCGACCATACCGAGCTGGACCAACGCATCGTCGCGCTGGCTGGACGGCATCAATTACCGTTGCCAAGCGAGATCCCCACCGAGATCGCAACGTCGCTGGACGAGCTCCAGAAGCTCCACGGGGCCCGCTTCGACCAGACCTTCATGCGCCGAGCACTCGCGGAGCACCGCGCAACCATCGGGCACCTCGAAGATGCGGTTCAACATACCCACCACGACAAAGTCCTCGAGATCGCTCGAATCGCCCTAGCTCGCGGCCGGGAGCATCTTGCCCTCGCCCAACGCTACGACCTGTCAACCACACCGGAGACACCCGGCCTCGTTCGCACGGTCCCCGGCGGAGACCGATGAGCCCTCGAGTGATGCTCAACCCGTTCCCGATGATGCCATCTCCCTGGATCCCCGTGCGGCGCACGACTGCGCCTCTCAACGAGTCTTTTCAGTCACATCGAGCCGGGTTAGGATCCGTTCGATGGCGCTATGAAGCTCGGTGAGCGGCAGAGGCCGAAAACCACACGATTTTTGGGTCTGTCTGCGCGGCCCAAAATCTCTTCTCGTTCGAAGTACCGCGAATTTTTATAACGGAGGCACCTGTGCAATTGAGCTCGCGTGTTGTAAGCATCTCGAAGTACCCCACTGCTCAATTGACGGCGAAGAAAAAAGCGCTCGTCGCAGCAGGTAAAGCCGTATTCGATTTCGGAGCTGGAGATCCGATTGAGCCGACGCCGGCATTTATCCGCGAAGCAATTTCTCGTGGCGTGCCGACGATCTCGCAATACCCCACGGTGCGCGGCTCCACGGAGCTCCGAAAATCGATCCAAGGATACGTTCAGCGCCGTTTTAATGTCCCCCTCGATCCCGAGACCGAGATCGTTCCCTGCACCGGTTCGAAGGAAGCGATCTACAATTTTGCTTTTCTCTTCATCGAGCCCGGCTCGGCAAAAAACGTGATTATCGGTCCAAGCCCGGGATACTTCGTCATGGAACGGAGTGCGATCGTACTGGGGGCGGAATACTATCCCTATCCTCTCACTCCCGAGAACGGCTTTCTCCTTGATCTCGCAAAGGTTCCTGAGTCGATCCTGAAACGCACCGCGATTGTGTGGCTCAACTATCCACACAATCCGACCGGGGTCGAATGTACCCGAGACTATCTGCGTGAGCAGATTAAGATCGCTGAACGTTACGATATCGTCGTCGCTTCGGACGAATGTTATGTCGACGTTTACTTTGGCACGACTGCGCCACCCTCCGTGCTCGAGGTGCAGACCAAGGGAGTGGTCGCTTTTCACTCGTGCTCGAAACGCAGCGGTATGACCGCATATCGGACCGGGTTTATGGCTGGAGATCGCGACATTCTCCAAGCCTATGCGGCGTTCCGAGACACCCTCGGAGTAGCCCAACCGATCTATACCCAAGTAGCCGCTACTGCCGCCTGGAGCGACGATGCGCACGCAGCGGAACGGAGAGCGATCTTCAAGGAGAAGCGCGACTTCTTCCTCGACTTCCTTACGAAGCGGATGAAACTTCAGGTAACGCCCACCGACGCAACCTTCTATCTCTGGGTAAGGGCACCCGCGGGGATGTCTGGCAACGACTACACCGATCGGCTCCTCGAAGCGGGGATCGTCGCGAGCCCAGGTAGCTCGTTCGGTCCCGGGTGTGAGAATTTTTTCCGCGTAGCTCTCGTCCCGTCACTTACCGACTGCAAAAAGGTGGCGACGATCTGGGAAGATCTATTCAAAAATAGGTAAGGGATCCAGCCGATGCACTCAAGACTTGTGGAAGAACTCGTAGCGCTGCTTAAGATCCGTTCATTCACCGGCGAGGAGAAGACGATCTGTGACCACGTGTTACAACGGATCGAGGAGCGCTTTCGTGGTGCCGCCGCTCACCCCACTATCGAACGAATTAACAATTCACTGATCGTGCGTACCCCCACCCTCCCAGGAGCACCGACCATCGGGCTCGCGGGACATCTCGACACCGTGCACGGAGAGGAAACCGGAGATCGAGTTCAGGTAATCGACGACAAGGTCATCGGGCTCGGTGCCTCCGATATGAAGGCCGGAGTCGCCGTCATGCTCGAACTTCTCACGCCCGAAACGCTCCAAAAACTCCGTTCAAATGTTACCTTTGTATTCTATGAGTCGGAGGAAGGATCTTATCGAACCAATGGACTTCACCCGATCTTTGAACGGGCAGCCTACCTCAAAGACATCGCCCTGTGCTTTATCCTTGAGCCCACCGACTCGACACTCCACCTCGGCTGCATGGGCACCTCACATGCGCGGGTCGTCTTTTGGGGACAACGCGCCCACTCGGCGAGACCGTGGCAGGGCGAGAATGCGATTCACAAGGCGGGAGGCTTCCTCAGTCGCTTAGCCATCCTCAAACCCCGCGTCGTAACTATTGAGGGGCTTGAGTTTAAAGAGGTGATATCGGCGACGATCGCCCACTCCGGCGACAACTCGTCAAACGTCGTGCCCGACCGATTCGAGCTGAGCGTCAATACCCGCTTCTCGCCCAATACCTCCATGGAGGCCGCGCGAGCGTGGCTCCACGAGGTCGTCCGAGAGGAGGCCTCGATTGAATTTATCGACGAGTCTCCTTCGTGTCCGGTCCCGTCAGCTAATCCCGTTCTCACCCGCTTCCGGAGCCGCTTCGATTTACCGGTACATCCGAAACTTGCCTACACCGACGTCGCACTCTTCAGTCTCCACGGAATCCCCGCAGTGAATTGTGGACCCGGCATCACCGCACAGGCGCATCAACGGGGTGAATTTGTGAAGATCGACGATGTGGTCAGATCTTTCGAACTCTATCGATCGTTTTTGTGCGAGTAGCGCGCGGGGGCTGCTCGGCGCCGAGCGGCAAGGCATTGAGGTCGATATCGAGGAGCAGGCGCGCTTCATCGTTGCGCAATCAGGGCTGACCTCGTAACATTATGGGAGGATCTGGGGCGATTTTTCCACGCGATGTCGAAGCTATGCGTAGCGCAACCCTGCGAACGCACGCCTGCAGAGAAAGTTGAAACTTGAGTAGCTGGTGGGTGGAGAAGTGATTCCGTTTCGATTGCTCTTCGTAGGTTTTCTCGTCGTATGGGCCGGCGCAGCTACCGCCCAAGAATCCCCGATCGAGTACGACTATTCGGAGTCAGGCTTCCCCTCAAACGAGGCGGAGAACGCGCCGCCATCTTTGCCTTCAACAATATCATCGCCTCCGACAAGACCCTTGCCTCCGACAAGACCATCGCCCGCAACACCACCATCACTTTCTACGACACCACGGTCGCTGACCTTGGGCTTCCCAGTCGAGAACGATGTGACTCCAGACGACCTCAGTGAGTCGGCCGTCCGCGCAACTCCGAGCCCCACTCCCGGCACCCCCGCCATAGAAACTGCGGCGCCCGCTCCCACACCCGGACCGTCGCCGACCCCCCTCCCGCCGCTCAGTAAGGCGGTCGAGAATTTGCGGTGGGAAGCCTCCCTTGCAGAGAATAGCTACGCAATTGGGAAATCAGATCAATCGAAGCTTGCGCTCCTCGTTGCGTATGAAAGGGTGATCGGACCGCTGTGTATGCCCGGCCTGCACCGAACGCTGACTTATGATGGCAAACCAGGCGATCCACGCTGTTTGGAGTATCTTGGAAAGATCGAGGCGTTGGATCCAAGTAATGCAATGGCGATCTGTGCGCGTGAGGGTATCGACGCCAAGAGTTGTCGCGCCGCCTTTGCTGGCCAGAGAGTCGAGATCTTCATTCCGGGACGAACAACGACCTCTCCGAACACTAATGCTGGTGCGGCAGAGCTCGAGGAGAAGCTCTCCACGTCATCAATCGAGCCCCAACTGAAAGTACTCGCCGACCGCATCTACACCCTCGAATACCAAAGTCGCGGTACCACAACCCCAAACTCAGCGGAAAAAGAGAACCTCACCAAGCTTCTGAACGAGGCTCTCGGACTCGCCTGCCGCCTCACTAAACTCGAACTCAAAGATCCTCCGAGCCGTCCCGGAGAGCGGCCTCGAGATACCTCGCCCAGCCCCGCGGCAACGCCAACCTCCGCTCCCCTCTTTCCAGGTCTAGCCACGGGCCCGAAGAAAAAGAACCCATTCGATGAGGTCTTGGAGCAATTTGGGGGAACGGCTGCACCACGAGAGACCACGGTCGCTCCGGCCGGCGGGCGCATTCGAGTGCGGAAGATCACCGATCGATGTCGCAGTTTTATCGACCGAGCGCTGAAAGTCGATCGAACAATGGCGATGCCGATCTGTTACCGCGAGGGGTTTTACACCCCTGCATGCGTCGATGCTCGTCGTAAATCAGGTACCCCAGCCCGCCCTGTAGCCGGTACGAACGCGCAACCGACGTCCGACACGAGCGCAGGATTTTCGAAGTTTTGATAGAGAAAATAAGGGTGAGGGTTCGAAGGATCCCTGAGAGTGAACCTTGGGGGTTCGAAACCTCACCGCAAGAAAGGCAGTGAAGAAGCTTTCGCTCCTTCACTGCCGGGGAGTCGGAGGCTTTCAGCGCTTTTTTAGGGCGTCAAAAGTATCCTTCGCCTTCTTGTTCTGCGCTTCGTTCTCCGCCTGCATCCGCTTCGCTCTCTCATCGAGAGTTTCGCGGGTGTCTGGGGCGACCGAAGGCTGCGCCTGCTCCACCCTTTTCTCAGCTGCGTTGGAACGCCGCTGTTCAAGGGTCCGATCGGGTACCGTGGTGGTACGATCGATCGGTTGAAGCAGGAGGAACCAGTACGCGAACACCGTGAGGGTGCACGCGAGAGCCACCCACACCGTCGGGAAGGCCACGGGGGCCGCCGGGGTGCGGGAGTTTGACCGTCGAGCGAACGGGAGGATCTTTTTACGGATCACCCACATCCACACGCCGACCACGAGAACGGCGAGCGCAAAGCGACTCGCCCACAGGAAGAGGTCACCGCTGAACGTTGCGTCCATCGGTTCACTCCTTTCTCTGAGCCTCGGTGGGCTCAGTGCTGAGCGCCTGCTGGGAGATCCCGAGCATCAGCGCTGGGTTGCCGAGGACCTCGTCGGGCACGATGAAGACCTTATTGGGGCTCTTCGCGAGCTCCTCCAAGACCTTGATCATCCGTTGCGTCACGAAGGCGGGAGTAACCCCCTTCGCGAGCACCTCGTTGACCCGAGCCTGAGTCTCAGCTTCAACCAGATCAACCTCCTGTTGCTTCTTCGCCACCTCAAGGGCAGCTTGAGCCTCAGTGAGCTTGACCATCTTCTCAGCTTCAGCCCGCGAAATAGCGATCTCGCGCTCCTTCGCCGCCTCCTGCGCCGTCACAATGACGGCGGGAGGCTGAATGTCGGCAAGGCCCATGTTGAGGATCGTGATCGGCGCATTTGCCAGCTCTTCACGAATCTTCTTCTCGAGCTCCGTCGACACCGCATCGCGCGAGGTCAAGACCTGCGCGATCGTGTAGTTCGCGAGCACTTCCCGCGCCTTCTCTCGAATAATCGGCTGAGCATACGTCCTGAAGACCTGATCGAAATCGATGGTCTTCGAGACGCCCTCAGCCCGATCCGGAGAGAGACGAGAGAATATGCTCTCGATCCGCTTCTCGTCGTCCGACGGGATGGACAACGTCATGCGAAGGTCGAACTGGAGGTTCAAGTTATCCTTCGGCATGAACACCGTCATCTGCTCCTCCTTCGCCTGGTCACTGGTCTCAACCAAGATCAGGTAGTAGTTCGCATCCCACGCCATGACAGCGGGGAGGCGGAACGACGACGGGGTCTTGAGCCCCTGCTGCAACCCCGAAGGGCTCAGCACCTTACCCACGTGCCCAGGAGGAACCTCCACCCGAGCACCACAGCCGACGAGACCGAACACGACGATGAAGAAACAGAGACACCCTAGCAAGCTCAACCGCATGACTTTTTCCTTTCTTGCGGAGGAATTGAAAACGGCTTGTCCATACATTTGGACAAGATAACCGTAAGGGATCCTTCTACCCTCGTATGGATGGATACGTTGAAAGAGCTCGAGATGTACCACAAGTTATGCTGACAGGAGCTTCTGCCGCAACATCAGAGGCCATCAAGGGCATAACCCCCGGGTATCCTTCGGGACCGGCACCTCCCCAGCGCTCTTAGGCCTCTTTTCGTACCCCCCTTCACGATACCGAAGAGGGCCCGACCGCGGGTGTCGTTATCGCCTAAGGACTTTCAATCGACAAACCCACCCGTAGTGCTTTCGTATCGATACACGCGACCACTTCCTCGTGGGTGAGTTGCTGTCCCGATAAAGCCGGTGGTTGTTGCCGTGATAGCGAGTGAGACCCCCTTCGACAGTCCGCGAATTCCCGGAAGCTCCGCGCAGGCATCGCCACCACACGAGAGATACCGCTCATGATCAAGAAAGTATGCCTCTTCTGCCGTTGCAATGTGGTAGAGATCAAAACGTGCGCGCGTATCAAAACCCCGCGCCCGATAAGCTGCATACTCGGGTATTGCGATAGCGCTCAAGATTCCAGCGATAGCCATCACCACAAGAAGTTCGATCAAGGTAAATCCTCTCTGCATATCTCCTCCTTTTCTGAAGTAAGGTTGTCGGGGAAAAAGCGCGAGCGTTGCCAACAACTGTCCAAGCGATGGAGAATGAAAAGTCAGGATTGAGAAATAGCAGCCTGTACCTCGACTATCGATTCTTTTGAACGTATGAGGGAGAGAACACTACATGGTGAAACAGCCCCTCTGAACTGAGCAAAATTTCCGAACGAACAAGAGGATCTCTCAACACAATCATTTGTGGAGGAACGCCTCTCATCAAAACCGATCGAATGCGATAGCGGGGCGGGTTAGTTGGTGAATCTAACCCGCCCCACACACCTTCAAGCTGCAGCATCAGCTCTGCGGACGACTGCGCGCCGCGATCTTTGCCATCGAGATTCGATGGCTCAGATGCAAAGCTCGCATCGCCAACAGACTCACCACCATGGAGATGAACAAAAGCGCCAGCGACGTGAGCCCAACAAAATTGCCCCGCACTACTCCCAGCTTAGAAAGCAGGAGCAGCATCACCCCGGCACCAAAACTTCCCCACCAAAGCCACCGATACCACCTGAACGCGTCTCGCACCGTACCCATGACGTTTACCTCGACCCCATGTGCGTGAAGCGATACTCCCGGGTCTGGGAAGTATCACCGTGAATAGAAACGGTTTAAGAGCCACCGGCTCCTCAACCGTTTCCACTCACCCGCCCATGAGTTCAAAACCTGATAGCCGCTATTTCTCTCCTGAAGGGCTCCCTGTCGCCCAATAAAGGGCCAAGTCCAACAAAAGAGAGCAGCCGCACCAAACAACTACCCAAGACAACGATGAAGCGGCGCGCCACCACGCCAGTGGCTGAGTCTCTCAAATTGAGGCAAAGTAATCAAAGAAGCCCACTTCTCAGCTCAACGCTGAGCGTAAGGAGCTGCCGACAAAAGATTTTTGCTCCGAAGTGAATGAGGCTTGGGGGGTTACGACAGAGCATCAGACGTCGCACACCCGCGCGCTCTTCTTGTCGGGCCTCCCCGAGCCGAAGAGGAACCTCGAGCTATCTTCAAACGACCCGGCACCTATTATAAAATGACTCCACGCCAGATCCCTCCCAAGTCTCGGCCAAGAGAGGTCACCTCGATGAGATGGCCCGCCAAACCTCGGGGAGGGGAAAAACTTCTAACCATAGAAGAGGGCTTCCCCCTCCCGAATGAGTCCCTTTACCCTCTCCCAAAAAGGAAAGAATCCTCGTGCCGCCAACGGATGTAGTCGCGCATCCCAGGCACAACGATAAAAGGAACAGCCGATCCCTTGCTCCGAGAGCTGTGATTCCATTTCCTCTATGGGTTGACGCAGAGGCCCGACGGGTGGAGCGACCAAAACGACATGTGTCAGCTTGGATGCGCGAACCCAAGCGATCACCTCTGCGACATTCCCCACGCCGACTCCCCGCGAACCGACACGATGCAAACTATCCTCCTCAGCACCACGCACAAACTCGACCACAAGCTCCGACTCTCCTAGACAACTTTGGGAGCGCCATAAAGCGGCTGCATGTGCTCTTTCGAAAAGTTGCGGCATCACCTCGATCGAAAGATCCTCACTGGTTGTCAGGACACCGTACGGATCCTCCGGGACGCCGCCCCACTGCCGCGCCGCAGCCCGTTGCGGCTCTGCCTTCAGATCCTCATCAACGTGGCAGGTAGTCTCGGCGAGCTCCCCTGGCCCCGGAGTCCAACGTCCCTCGGAGTGGAATTCGATGTTGCTCGGCTTTGCAAGATAGCTTTTGCCTTTCGTTTGTAATCCGGCTACCCAACGCCACGAGAGTGTATTCGAGGCGGGGTCCCCGTCGAGGAGATTACGATACATAAACATCGCCCCGAGCTGCCACGGAATTCGAAGTGTATGGATCCAGGTGCTCGCAAACCACATCCGTACGTGGTTATGCAGGTAACCACTCTCCCGCAATTCCGCGACCCAATCGTTAAAAAACGGCAATGCCGTCTGTCCGTGAATCGCCCGGGCGTAGGTATCGCCCCAAGGCGATCGCAACTCCTCGCCTCGTAGCACCACCTCCCGGGTGACGCACCCGTCCCATACCCATGGGTTGAGCTCAAGCCAACCCTTCCAGTAGGTGCGCCACACGACCTCCTGGATAAACTTCTCGGCGACTGAAAATGGGTAGGCGGCAAGGACTGCCTGGACCACCTCCTGCTCGGTAATCAACCGCCGCCGAATATAGGGCGAAAGTCGCGACACATCTGGATGACCCGGGCGGGCGAAGCTGCGCTGAGACGCATACCCTGGGATCCGGGGGAGAAACTCGCTCAGGACTGAAAGCGCAGACGCGCGAGATGGGGTGAACATAGGGTTGACTGTAGCCCACCCTATGGTCTTTCAACATGAAAAATCTCACCGGTAATCATTCCGGTAGGCCTCAGGAAGTAGTTCCGAACTCTTTTCGGTATTCGCTCCGCTCTTGTAGTAAGATAGGGAAGATGGGCAGACTTATCACCACGCGCCGAATCGATCGACGGCTCCTTATCGGTGCCATATTCATTGTCCCCCTATTTTTGCGACCGCGCTGGGAGGTTATCCACCCAAGCGACGGCATCATCCTCTGCGTCTTTGGTGCTGTTCTGATGACGATCCTGCTCTGCCGCCTCACGTCATGGAACCCAGTGAAAAGGCCTTCAGCGATCGAGCTATGGGCTGACGCGACAGCGGCGGCCGCACGGGGGGCACCCCGCCCCTCTCACTGGGCGGCAGGAGCGGTGATTAATCTCGCCTGCACTTTAGTAGCCTGCTTCGTGGTGGCCCACGTATTTGTGTTCGAGTCAAACCACCTCTGTGGCTCAACGGCAGCTGAGCAAAAGTCCGCGCCTATTCTGAGGACCTACGGTAGAGACAGCTCAAGTTCACCGCGTTACGGTCTCGTGCTCGAATCGTGGCGCTACGACCTCGACGGGATCAAGGTACGCGTGCCAAAGCAGATCTGGTTGCGCGCGCGCAAGGACCCAACACTTAAGGCGCTCATCGAGACCCGAATCGGGTGCCTCGGGATCGAGTACTACGACCACCGCAGGATTCAAGTAAGTAAGTGAGTCCGCTCTCAAATCGTGCGCCATGGGGCTAACGCGAACACCGTCGATCGACCAGCCGCCATGCTCGACGGGAGACCGGCGAACCGCGCATGGCTCTGCAACGACTTCTGGGGAAAAATAGATCGAGCCGCGAAAGTCGAGGTAGTCCCCTGATGTCATCTGACTGATGGCGGAAAGCTAAGCCGCTCGATCCTGCGCGGCGCTGGGGGGAAAAGTCGCTGCCATCCCCTGCGCCACGGTGAAACGGGGGTGATATCCCAGCAGGGTTCGAGCCGCAGTGAGATCAAAATAATGGCTCGTCGCCATCTCTGAAACCAAAAAGCGCGAGAGGAAGGGCTCGCGACCACGGGGATCGAGCCGGGCGATCGCTTCAGCGACGGTAGCGATAACGGTCGCAAATCTTCGGGATATCTTCCGTGTAATCGGTGGCAAGCCGTTAGCTCTTAACACTTCGTTCACCCACGTCCAAAGCTGAACCGGCTCTCCCTGGCTAATAAAATATGCCCGACCCCGGGCCGCTGGATTACTCTCCAGCGCCGCCATCGCACACAGATGGGCCGCAACACAATCGTCGATATAAGTGATGTCTACTCGATTAGAGCCATCCCCGATCTGCACCAGACGACCCGCCCTTGCCCGCTCAATAATCGTGGGGAGTAGATTCGTATCCCCAGGTCCCCAAATCAGATGGGGACGCAAAGCGACAGCCCAGACATCCGTGAGCGCGAGGACCTCCCGCTCCGCAAGTGCTTTGGTAGCCGGATAGAAAGCCTCATGATGTTGAGGATACGGATACGACTCATCCACGCCGCTAAGATCTGTGCCATCGGCGACGACACTCGGCGAACTCGTGTACACGAGCCGCTTGATCCCTTCGAGCCGACATACCTCCACAACGTTTCGGGTACCAACGACATTTGCGCGGAAAAAATCCTCGTAGCGCCCCCACATATCGACCTTAGCTGCCACATGGAAAAATCCCGCGGCACCCCGACAGAGCTTCGCCCAACTTGCCGGCGGAGCGGTGAGATCGACCTGATGGTGTTCGACTCCCGCCGAACGAAGCTCAGGGTAATCCGAACGCGCGAGTGTGACGACACGATGGCCGTCTTGGCGTAGCCGCAATGCGAGCGCCTTTCCGACAAAACCACCCCCACCTGAGACGACGAAAAACTGCGGCATCGCCGACCTATCCATTGGCAACCTGCGACTCGGGAAGTCGTGCGCTCGCCTGCTCCCGCGCCCAAATTCCGAGTCGGTCACGATAAATCTTCGCGTTGTGTCGCGCATCCACCGGGAAAGAGGGATGAAAGAAAAAATCGACGATGCCGCGCGTCAACGGGTCGGTTGCACCAAGCTTCCGCAGCTCACTCAGGAACGCTTCTCGCGCCTCCACCGACTCGGGCCAATGGTGGGGTTCTGGCTCGACGACGATTCCAGCGCGCCCCTGCCCCAGGTCTACGAGTGCACTTCGGCGAACTCTCTCCGAACGGTTAAAGACCGCCTCCGTAGGGATACTAAAATAGGTCCGTTCGAGCGCGCCCACCACATGCGCTTTGCGTCCACAAAAATAGAGGTGCCCCGCATCATCGAGATAGCCCATATCGCCCATCCGATGCCACCAGGTGTCGCCATCCCTGATCTTCGAAGCGGCGGTCTCCGTCGGACGATTGAGATAGGCGAGACTCACGTTGCGCCCCCGAACGATGACCTCACCGATCTCGCCAGCCCCAAGTTCAATGATGCTACCGATCGAATCGAACGCCCCTGCCGAGGATTTAATAATCTTCAGCTCGACACCTTGGACCGGAGCTCCAACATAGGTCCCCTCCTCGCCGGTCTTCGCTCGCGACGTCTGGCGCCCCAAAATCTCTTTCGAGTTAACGACCGTTACGGGGAGCGCCTCGGTCGCACCGTACGGCGTATAAGCGGTGCCGTTCGGTATGATCCCTTGTACGCGCTCAAGGGTTGCCGCCGGCACCGGCGCACCCGCCATAAAGATCCTCTCAATCGTCGGAAGCTCGCACCGAATCCGGAAACAGTACTCAGCTATCTTCTTCCATAAGGTCGGTGATCCAAAGGAGTAGTTAACTCCCAAATCATCGATCACTTTTGTCACCCGATCCGGCTCAAGGGTCAGAGGCTTACTTGAATCGATCGGAAAGAAAACACTCGTCACACCGACCGATAGGTTAAACAGAGAGAAGATAGGAAGTAATGGAAGATCCTTTGCTCCGGCTCTTAACCCCAGCGGACCCGTAAAAATCCGCCGCTGCTCAGCCAACATTTCATCGGAGAAAATAACACCCTTTGGAATGCCAGTAGCGCCGGAAGTGAAGGCGATAAAGCCGATATCACCCCCCGGAACTGGAGCCAGTGGGACCGAGGAAAATTTCTTAAGATATCCGAGGTTAGGGCTCGGACCGACGAGCGGATCGGCGGCCAGGATGTTCAGTCGCACCGACTTGAGGGCCGCCTTACCGATCCATCGAAGCAGCTGAGCCTTCGCCGAGCCGATCATCACCGTCGGCGCCGCATCGGCGATACACTTGAGCAGATTCTCCCGGCCAATGCCTGGATCGATGAAGATCGGGATCCCCCCCCGCCCCATCACGGCGTAACTCAGCGCGAGGAACTCGACCCCCGCCGGCACAAGCATCAGAACCCGGTCGCCCGGCACGACGCCAAGCTCAGTGAGACCACGCTGATACTTATGCACGAGCGTCGCAAGCTCTCGAAAACTGACATGCTCATACCGAACCTGCCCACCCCAAAAGGTCGGCACGATCGCAGCATCGGTGAGAGGTTGTGCAGCAACCTGCTCGAGAAATCCAGCATACAGGGCGTTCGGGGGTCGCTGCGGCGTATGGCTCTCCGCCGCAAGGGCGCTCTCGTCCGCACCCTCAACTCCGTTGAGAAACGCTCCCGCCACCCGCGCCACCTGCTCGAACGCGTCCTCCAGAACGAGATGAGACGCGTCAGGGATCTCCAGGACGCGCGCCGAGGGAAAATGTCCCGCAACGCGACTCAACATCTCGCGGTGAAAGCACGGGTCTTTGAGTCCCCAGATAATCTGCACCGGTTTTTTTGCTATGTCGGGAAGCCCGCGCGCGATCTCCATCATCGACGCATAGCTCGGATGATTGCTATCAAAGGGGATGTCATCAACAAAATCCCAGATCGCAGTACGACGCTCCGCGGTCTGGTAGGGGAAGTGATAGCCTGCTCGTACCTCAGGTGCCAAGGTCTTGCGCACACCGAAGTCGGTCGTGAGGCGCACGAAGTGGTTAGTATACTTCGTCAGAAAACGCCCGATCAGGGGGGAGGCAGCTTTCTTGATGATGAGCGGTAAACTCTCTGTCTCCGTGAGGGTCGTGTTGAGATAGACCAACCGATCCACTGAGGCGAGACGTCGAATCGCGAGACCCGTACCGATCGGCCCACCCCAGTCATGCATGAGCAGCGAAAACTTTCCCACCCCAAGGTGGTCAAGGAGAAGTTCGAGATGATCGATCCGATCCTTGGCCCGGTAGTGCCGATCCTTGGGATGATCCGAGAGACCACACCCGATGTAATCCGGCGCTATCACCCGAAAGTCGGACTTCAGTCGACCGATCAGATTGCGATAATAGAAGCACCAGGTCGGATTGCCGTGCAGTAACACGACCACCGGGCCAGCTCCCTCATCCAGGTAATGCAGGCGCTGACCGTCGATGACGAAGTAATTCGAACGATACGGGAGGAGCGCGTCAAGCGAGGACCTATCGAGCACGGCGAAACTACCACTCGATAGCAGAGAACATGGAGTTGAGGCCGCTGCCGAAACCGGTCAGCAAGATCTTATCGCCTTTCTTCATACCCCGCTGGTCGATCGCCATCACAAACGCGGTGGGCAACGCAGCCGAGACGAGATTGCCGTACTCCTGATAAATGGTGAACTCCTTCTCCCGCTGCAGACCCATCTCCTTATAGAAGGCATCGTTGACCTGCTTGCCGACTTGGTGACACACGATGTGGTCGATATCATCAGCTTTCCAACCGAAATGCTCAGAAGCATCTTTCCACGTACGACCACCGAGACGGGCCGCTGCAGCGATAAGCTTCGAGGACTCGGTCTCCATAATCGGATTGAAGTCCTCCCCCTGCCTTAGGTAGTAATCCCCGTTGCCGATGCACAAATCACAGCAGTCGGTAGCCGCGCGACTCACACCGCCAAGAAGCTTGTGTTTCTTTGTCGCGATCGAATCGTGGCACAGTACGTACGCCACTGCCCCCGAGCCGAGCGTGAGCGAGGGCAGAAGCTTCAAGAGCTCATCCCGCCCAAGGCCAGGACTCGAGAGGAGGTGGCGCATCAATGCCTCTGAGCACCGCGAGATCGTCTCTGCCGACACGACGACCCCCGCCGGAACTACTCCCGCCTCAATGAGACTTCCGAGCATCATGAGCCCATCGGAAAAGCCCAGACACGCGTTCGAGATATCCATCACGATTGCGCTCTCGTCCATCTTCAGGTTCTTGTGCAACAGACACGCCGTGGATGGCTCAAAGTAATCCCGGGTCACGGCACAGCTGAAGAGCGCTTTGATCTTTTCGCGCCCAAAACCGATCCCCTCGAGGGCGCGCTCAGCCGCGACCGTTCCCGCCATACTCGGATACACATCCTCGGGCCAAAAATACCGGCTCGAGACCCCACTGATCTTCTCTAAAGTACCGAACGGAATCTGCAACCGCTCATACACCGGCGCGAGACGTTGCTCGAGCTCAGCCGACGGAATCTTACGCGTGGGAAGATTCAACGCATACGACTCAATGCAGACATGCTCAAAATGAAATGGGACCATGAGAACTTCCTATCGGCGCGATAACATCCCCGAAAAACGAGCGTTCGGGCTGCTGGAGTGTATCCCTTTAGGGGGGTTAAAACAATCCTCGGGTGGCGCTCTCGCGGAGGTGGGTAGCGGTGGAGCAGCTCCGCCCCGCCGAGTGCAAGGCACTGAATTGCCTACTAAATTTAAATGAGAGAAGGGAAGCTGGGGCCCCGAGCTGACATCCCGCTAAGCCTGGAGCTCAGCACAAAAAAGGAATGACGCTCACCCCTGTCGTAATTCGGCTAAGAACGCCGCGGTCCCGGCGACAACAACCGCGACGTTCTCGGCCGAGAGATCCACCGCCACACCTCCGGTGACGACAACAGCAACTCGAGCGCCGAGCCATTCCCGCAAAACGAGCACGAGCTTTCGCACCGTATGGGGATTAAGCCCCTCACCGGCGAGAACAACGAGTTCAGCTCCGAACCCTTTGAGAGCCCCCTCTCGCTGCTGGGGGTCACGCAAAGCGGTAGTTCCATCAAAAAAGGCACACTGAATGGGGGCGCGGGAAGGCGGTAACGCTCGCGGCACCGCCGACGATCGAGCCGGGACCTCCCCGGTACAGTCGAAATACCCTGGATCAACGACGGCGATGCGCCTTGCCGCGGAGGGCGCGGTGCCTGCACTCACACAACTCTCCCGCGCCCCCTCTTCGAGCAGCTCTCGAATCGCCGGGGAGAAATGCAACACCACGGCGCACTTCAGAAAACAACGCTCATAGACTTCATCTGCTTCAGCCGCCGAAGAGAGACCCCCATCGTCCTCCATGAGGGGCGATGGCGGTACGGGATCTGGCGAGCACCCGCCTGCGGCCACGCTGTCTCCGCCGATTCGGGGAGAATTAGGAGCGACAGAGACACGGGGCTCACTCGATGACGCAGCGGGAGCTCCTTCAATCTCGAACCGCGCTATCAAACCCTCGATGAGCGGCCCCAGGTGTAACTTCAGAGTCTCATGAGTGCTTATTGCAAGACCGGGGATACTATCGATTCCGCGCCATACCGCAGCGATCACCCTCGACGCATAGGAACGGCGTGGACCGCTATCGTTGTGAGCGAGGAACTCCCCCAGGTCATTAACGATGGTCCAGAAGATATTAAGGAGTGATGGGAAAACGAGGGCACCTGCGCCGCTTTGAAAGAGCTCCTCAATCTCTTGAATCCCATCGCGAAACAACGTGTTCCAGCGGCGCTCAAGGGGCTCAACTGCCTCGAACATCCGCCCCTTAATGGCTGCTTCTTTTCGATAGCCGTAACAACCTCGCAGAACCCGTTGAAGCGAGTCGCGCCGGGTATGCTCACAGATCGCGCGGTGGACATAGCGAATATGGAGTCCGCGCACGCGCAGCCGATTTCCAAGATCGATATCATCAAAAGCGCCGGTAAACCGAGGATTAAATCCGCCGACGGCCCGTAATGCCGCCGTGGCAAAAAGGGTATTTGAACCATAGAGGACTGCATCCTCGATATCACCCTGCCCTGGATAGAGGAGCGGCATCACCCGCGCCCGCCACCGATCCGGCAACGTCACCGCGTTGCGCTCGATAAGCGGACCAAAAGCGCCAATCAGCGGAGCTTGTAGTAACGCTACTAAAAGCCGCTCCAACCAAAACTCGCTCGGCACAACATCGGAATCAAGCGAAGCCACGAGAGGATGATGCACCGCATCGAGGGCGGTGTTGCGCGCTGCCCCGAGCCCCAAATTACGCGGATGACGGAGGCACTCAACCTTAGAGAATTCGCTGGCGATCTCAGCCGACCGGTCGGTAGAGCAGTCATCAACGACCAAAATCTGCTGTGGGATCACCGACTGGGCGAGGACTGCGGCGAGCACCTCTGACAAACTCTCGGCCCCGTTGTAACACGGGACATAAAGCGAGATCGGCGGCGGCGACTCAGCAAAAGCGAGTTCGGCTCGCTCGGCCGCAGAGAGAAGCTCCCCCAAACCGCGTGCGTCGATCGTTCGCGCAACACCAACAGCCGATACGGCGAGCCCCTCAGCCCGGTAAAAATCGAAAAGCGCCCGCCACAGGCGATCATCTCCCGGTGTTTCCACCACTCCCCGCCGAAGCTCGGAAAGAGCACTCCGCTCCAGCCCCAAAGATTGCAGCCCCCGCGCCCGCTCCAACGGACCCAGTCCCCTTGAGCACAACCGCTCGAGAATAAGCTCCGCTGATTCGACGACCTGCGCCATAAAGAAACCTGGCTGCCTTACCGAAGCCGACTTAAAAGATCGGCGACGATGGCGTTCATCTCGTCAGCCTGCCGTTGCAGGCTTCGCACGAGGGCGAATTGCGTCCGGGCACGATCGAGGTTGTGCTGCGGGCGATGGATCTTGAAATAGGTGTCCCCGTTCAGATAATCGGTGAGAAAACGTATCCCGATGGTCAGTACGATCGCTTGAGGTGCCGTTGCAAGAAGCGCTCGCTCAGCTGGTATGAGCTCATCAGCAACGATCTCAAGGAACCCCGCGGTCAATCCACGAAAGAGATCAAGCTCGCACCGCACGCGCTCCAGGTCGCGCTCGTCCTCAGCCGCCCGCACCGCAGTGCAACGCACCAGATCCCCAAAATCGTACAAAACCGTCCCCGCCATGCAAGTATCGAGGTCAACGAGGCAGATTCCCTGACCTGTGCCCTCCCGAAAGAGGATATTATTGAGCTTCGGATCTCCGTGAGTCACCCGTAACGGCAGAGCACCGGAGTTGATCCCCTCGACTAAGAGCTCGGTGAGCCCCTTCTGGCCCCGCGCAAAATCGACCTCAGATCCCACCTCCTGCAAACGCCCCGCGCGATCCTCGCGGATAGCCTCCTCAAGGTGAGCGAAACGCATGGCAGTATTTTGAAACTGTGGAATCGGATCGACCAACTCACGCGCCGAGAAGTCGCGGAGATACCGCTGGAACTTCCCTACCATTCGCCCCGCTTCCTCAGCTTGTGCGGGGCCGGCACAGATATCAAAACTCACCGCCCCCGGAACAAATTCATAAGTCCGCCAAAAATCACCGGAGTCATCAACCGCATACGTCTCACCCGCCTGCGTCCTTACAACCCGCACAGCCTCCTCGACAGAGCTCCCCTCGCCCCGCGCCAAGGCCGCACGGATGTGATCGGTAACCGCCACGATGTTGCGCATAACTCCGGGGATATCTTTAAAAATATGGCGGTTAATTCTTTGATGAATATACCACCGCTCGCCCTGGGGTGTAGCGACTCTACCGCGGTAGGTATCGTTGATATGTCCGCTTTTAAACGGCTCCACGCCGATTACCGAACCATGCAGATCAAAAGTCTGTAGAAACGAACCCAATTTTTCCGTCATAAAGAAGTTCCGCAGCTAAGGGGCCACCTCTGGAGTTTTACGAGACCGCGTCGAATGATTCGAGCACGCTACCGACCAAGCGAGACTCGCTCCGGGTCAGTAGAATGATCATTCGCCTTAACCTCCCCATTTTCCGACGAGCCCTTAAATAAACCACGACCAACCATAAAAGCTCTAGCGTTAGAATTACTACCACGCTACAACATCCGCTGGCGGAGCGCTTTACAGGTTTAAAGCGCGGCAACGCCCAGCTCTTTGGAATCCGCACACTCTTTTGAACCCGCGGAGTCTCTGTAACCCTTGGAGCTAGCTAACCGAGATCGCGATCGGGGGGAAGGCCCGGCTTAGAGACCGTAAAAAGCTACCTTCTTAAAAGGCTGTTTTTGTAAAAGGCTGCGTTCGTAAAAGACGGAGATTTCAAAAGATGGAAGATCGTTTTTTGGTGCTCACCACAACTTTCGAACAGGCGCTGGCCGATAAGACATGCGCTGCACTTGAGGACGCCGGCATACCGGTCATCCTTGAGCACGTCCAGATATCAGAGCGTGAAGGCGCCAAGGGCGGTTACAAAGCGTCTGGATATAGAGTGCTTGTACCGGCCCCACACACCCAAACTGCGATGCGACTCGTGAGCGCAACGTCGTCAGCCTATTTCGATAAAATAGCCCGTCAGGGCGCAATCGGGCTCGCGAATTAACAGCGAGAGAATGACACATTCGCACGACGGTGTGCGACCTCAGACCTGTAATTACTCCGACCAGAGAGTTTTTTGACCTGAAAGCGTTTTTTTTCGGGGGGGGGCGGAGTACGGGCTTTTTGGTCTGGCTCGGCTTGACGGGGCCATTCTCAGATGGGCTCTCAGATGAGCAAGGCGAGCTAGTGGTTCTGATCAGCCCCCTTTCTTCGCTACGGTCTGAGGCATAGTCCGGTTATTATCTTTTAACTACTTTCGGAGCTGCGAAGCAAACACCGCTCGGGGTACCCTTAAGCGACTCGTGTGGTTTTTCCCGGTTGTATTCGTTCCGAAAAGCATCAACGACTGCCTGCGCATGAGCGAGGTCGTGAAACACGTTTAGGTCGAGACATTTCCGCCGCAATATCCCGTTGAACGACTCAACGAAGCAGTTCTGAAACGGCTTCCCTGGTTCGATGAATATGAGCGTAACTCCGTGCTTTGTAGCCCATGCAGCCATGGCAGCGCTCCGGAATTCAGGTCCGTTATCCATCCTGAGAAACATTGGATAGCCCCGAAATAGGGCGACCCGGTCGAGTTGAGCTGCGACCTCGGCACCCGTCATTGAGCGTGCGGAGCTGAGGATCAGACACTCCCTTGAAGCATCATCGATCGCAGCGAGGATCCGTACCGGCCGCCCCGTCATATCCGCATCGCTCAGAAAATCGATCGACCAACACTCGTTGAGTTTCTTGGGTGCTGGAACCTCCATCCGGAGATGTACCGGTAGTTTCTTCTTCGTTTTTCGCCGTAACTGCAGCTTTTCCTCACGATAAATCCGTTCCACCCGTTTCTTGTTCACATTCCAGCCGTTCCACTGAAGAAGCCGATGTAATGAACGGCACCCATCCCGCCGGTGCTTCAGGGCAAGCCGTTTAATCTCGCGGCGAAGAGCGATGTTTCGATCGTTGCGTTTCCGATACTGGAACACTGATGTGGATATGCCGACTAACCGGCACGCCC
>JBILDU010000015.1:0-38492 GCA_044352465.1 Bdellovibrionota bacterium | reverse complement strand
GGTAAGGGCGACCTGCTTATCAACGAGCTCTTTTAGTACCCCACCCGGACTCGTTCCAACTAAGAGCATTTCAGAGCTCAGGTACTTAAACCAGGTCGGGCTACAATAGGTCGGAGAGTTTCCATATTGGGTACAATTTCCAAGACCATCGGTTGCGAGGACGATCACCTTTCGATCACTTGGACCACAAGTCGTCCCTAACATGCCTGCGGTCTGTTTAATCACCCCAGCGAGGTTCGATGCCGTCGCGGCATCGGTCGAGCCGAAGACAGGGAAAATACCCAGGTCGATAAAAGTTGGCGGATTTACCCCCGTGATATCCCCGTTTGAATCGAGACCTCCGACATTGTTCATATTCGTAAGGTGAACGAGAAGAGGGATATTCCTCGTGAGCCCTGATTGGGGATACCGCCGATTAACGTTCTGGTAGGGGATAGCTTTAGAGAATCCCGCGAACATAGCTTCATCGGCGTTTGAGCTCTCGGCGTAGACGGAGCGTAACGCCGCATTGAACGCTAAAAGATAGGTCGAAAACGGCTCGGGGCGGGTCACAGAATCGAAGTAGATCGCATTTTGACTAAACGGGGTCTCGACGAGGCGATAATCCGCCCGGGTGCGATAATTCCGTCCACTATCGGGAAGCTCCGGATCGGTGATGAAGTCTCGGTGTCGAAGGAGGCTACACCAATAAAGCGCTGAGTAATTAATCTGTCCGACCGCTGGGGTAAGGGTCGTATAGTCACACGCGCTCGGAGGATCAACGTAGGCATAGAGCCCAAGATTCATCGGGAAAGGCAGAGGAAAAGCGCCACCTGGAAACGCCGGGATCCCTTTCTGCGAGGGATCGTAGACGGTTACCGCGTTATCAGCGTTCAGATCACCGTAAAAACCCACCGATTCCCGCAACGGATCCAGCGGCTCTGATGGCCCTCGCCACGTGGGAAAGGATGTCCTCCCCGGAACCGCATGGGTCTCGTTCGTCGAGGTGAGACTTAGATCGACCAAGAAAGCCATACACCGCTTTACTAAGGTGGCGGTGGCTTCCGCTCGAATCGTCAAGGTGTCGGGCCCGAAGATACTCCCGAGAAATCGGGTGAACGGATTGTCTGACTCACTCTCCACAACCAAGCGAACCGCATTGCCTGAGATAGCCTCAGCATTAACAAACGGGACGAAACACGGATATTTCTGACACGAAACGCCCCCTGACCCATCGGGATCGAAGCGGTGCCACGTACCGAAAACGATCCGACTCCCCGAGGTTGCACCCGGCTCGAGCTCAAACCTCGAGGAATCGAGCCCCCAGACCGAATTCGCTTGGAGGATCGAGTTCGCCCGGGAGGTTGTCGCATTCCGACGTGAGTCTTCAAGCGGGTTTTGATCCCCGTCCGCGGGCGTAAACCGGACGTACTGCTCGATAGCGCTAAGCGCCGCAAGGTTCGCCACGAGCTGGAGTCTACTTTGGGCCGCGGCAGCGAGACCGAGTTGGATAACGAGCGCGACAAATCCGAGCAGCACCAACCCAAATACCGCTACGAGGGTAATATAAATGCCACGATCGCTTGGGCACTTATTTAGTCGAGGAGGACGCCGCATAATTTCTGTATGCCTTAGATTATCACACTATATCACCCTGGAAGAGGAGTTGGGGTAGGTGGACAGATACAAAATTGGGGGCAACTACTGCAGAGCTGACAGATAGCTGGGTATCCCCCTGGGCTACTACACCGTGCGCCGATCTCTGGAGAGGAGCACTGCGTCAGGCAATTCGTCGTCGGAGTTGGGCTCGGGGTAGCCGTTGGGGTATTCGTCGGCGTCCTTGTTACCGTCGGTGTCGCCGTTGCTGTTGCAGTGGGCAGCGTTCCTGTCGGGGTCGGTGTTACTGTTGGAGTGTTTGTCGGCGTGGGGGTGATGGTTGGGGTATTCGTTATCGTTGGCGTCGGAGTGATCGTCGGCGTGGCGGTCGGTAGGGGCGTTATCGTCGGTGTGGGGGTTATCGTTGGAATGGGGGTAGGGGTTCTCGTAGCTGTGGGAGCAGGCGGAGCGCTACTAAAGGCCCGAATCTGCCGAAACGCGGCGGCTCGACCGGTGAGGCGAAAAGATCCGATCCCTGGAATAATCGGTTTGAACACCGCTTGAACGATAACCTCGACCGGCTCATCCCTTAACACCGAACCCCAGCTCTCTCCAAACGATGGCCACCCCCGTCCGGGACACGGGGGAGTACCGTTCCACCCATCTGGACAACGAAAGAGCCTTGAAAAGTGCTCTACCTTAAAACCGCTCGGACTTCCCCCCTCATCGACCTCCTCAACTATCTCACCCGGTCTTAGAAAAGCTGCATAATCGGTGAAATCGACGAGCCCCGACCCATCGGGACCCTGACCGGAACTCGGAACTCGCCATATCCCGAACCCCGCACCTTCGTACAACTCCCGATTGTAATGACGAAACCGGACCAGTCGCGCAGCGGAGTCCCCACCTTTGGAGGCAACCAACGCGGCGCGCTCGGTAGCGAGAGCAACGATCTCACCGAGCCGCTCCCGATATTGACGACACGCCGTGTTAGCCGGCACACCCCCGCCCGCCGGAGCGGCACACTTAGCGTGGGTTGTGTCGATCTCGATCTCAACTTTCGAAGCGAAATCCGCCGCCCGTTGCGCCGAGTGCTGAAGCATTACATAGGTGAAAAGGCCGCGGGAGATATCGATAAATCCAAGGATAAAAAGGAGAAAGAGCGGGATCGATATCACCGCTTCAGCGTACGACGCACCTCGATGAGAAAGGCGGATAGTTGAAGATAAAAATTTTAGCACCACAAAGATGCTTTTGCCTATAAAAACAGAGCCGCTGGTAAGCTTCGAAGACGATCACGAAAGCCCCCGCTTTCATACTCGCATAACAAATAACTTATTGTCATCTGAGGCGAAAACACCCCTAGTCTACGACATTGTTTCTGAACCTAATCCCGACCATTTAACAATCGCCCCCAAACTTTACCATATCGGGCGCAGAGTCGGGGAATTAACCGTGCGACCGAACGATTGCGAATAGGACTAGACGGCGCGAAACTTGGCTGGGAGGTATTTGGTCGATCCAGCGATTCTCCCAAACCCCGTATAGCCGCGAATTCGAAAGCTCGGGTCCCTCCAAACATAACCTTCGGACGCTCTCCGAATCACGATTTAGTACCAGTTTTGTTCAGTCTCTCCCGGTAAGGGAGGCACGACATTGATCGGGGCCGCCTCATACCCGGTGTTACCACCTCCCTTACCAGAGTGACCCGAGGGGATGGGGTCTAAATTGTCAGGTGGGTCCGTTGCATCAGTCGACCAACCACCGGGACTGAGCCCCGGCGGAATCGGCTCCACCTGCTCCGACACGACGGCGCCATTCCCCTTGGTGCCACCGGGATTACCACCACCGGGATTACCGCCGTTGGGATGGCACACCCCTCCGCAGCTGCCGCATGGGAGTTGCCACTCCCCGCTGCAAGCGGACTCGATGTTGCCCGGCTCAGAAAGGTCTCCTGGATCTCCCCCAACCGTAAGGCGCGACACCACGGTGGTAAGACCTAAATCTAAAACGGGCAAAAAGCCTAAAAGCGGTCTCGATTCGAGCGCAACGGTGAGTGATATCAGGGGAGCTTGGCCTGATGGCCCGCTATCATCGGTGCCCAAATCGTTACGAACCTCCGCCTCCCGATTTGATAATACGATGGGACCCTCTAATCCCCGCCCGTGGCGACTCGTGAAAAGCTCATCGACGAATCCCTCAGTTGTCGCCACACTGGTCGACCGCTCCTCCGCCCCCGCAACGACCGCGGCATAGGACGCCTCCGATAGCCACACGAGTTGGGATATCGCGAAACCGAGCGAGCCGACCCACAGACAAACAAAGATGAGCAGGGGCACCACGACCGCGAACTCAAGGAGCGCCGCCCCCCGGCTCCCCCTTAAAGATGGGGTAATCGGGCGCAGCTCGTTCGTCCCAGCGCAGCGCCCCGGCGATGTGTGACCCGTTAGCATACAAAACCCCGTTATTATTTCGGCATATCTTACGTTCTCCTTAAGGAAGAACACGCCTCTTTCCGATGAATAAAATCGACTCTTTAGACTGAAGCGGCGAGCTGGAGCACCGTTTTTTCGGCGAAACCAAATCACCACCACGACGTGCGGAGCTTTTGCGCCCCCCTCATAGTCGATGGTAGCGTAGGGGCTTAATCTTAGTTTTGACGAGGTTTTAACCCAAAGCATGCCCGCCCCTCACTCACTTCAACTGTGCGTCGTGGTACCAGCCTACAACGAGGAGGGATGTATCGAGTCGGTTCTCACCGGGCTGCGTGATTTCTTTGCCGCTCGCTTTGAAGCTTTTAAGATCATTGTGGTCAACGACGGCTCACGCGACCGCACCCCGCAGATCCTCGACCGCTTAGCTGCGGTCGAGCCCCGCATCGTCCCGATCCATCAGCCGAACGGGGGGCATGGCAACGCCCTCCTGCACGGATACACCGACGCTCTTGCCCTCTCACCGGAGTGGATATTTCAGATCGATAGCGATGATCAATTTGCGATCGCCGACTTTGATACCCTTTGGGCAAAGCGGGACCAATCCCGATTTATCACCGGCCGTCGGGTGGCACGCCACGACGCATTTCACCGCCTCGTGATTACACGGATACTGCGCTACCTCAACACGTTGCTTTTTGGCACCCGCATCCCGGACGCTAATATCCCCTTCCGGCTCATGCGCACCGACTTCCTCGCGCGACTACTCCCCCTCATCCCCGCTGATGCGTTCGCCCCGAATATCTTTCTGGCGGTCCTGGCGCGTCGCTCAGGCGAAGATCTCTTTCAGATTCCGGTCACTCACCGCGACCGTACGACCGGTGCTGTTTCGATCGTACGGTGGCGACTTATCAAGGCGTGCTTCCGCTCAGTTCGGGAGCTCGTCGCTTTTCGTTGCGCCCTGCCCCATGCGCTTACCACCCTCAAGGAGCCCCGATGAGCTCACGTAAAGTGAAATACCTGATCATCGGCGCGGGTCCCGCGGGACTCGGCGCGGCTTACCGGCTACGCGAGATCGGCGAAAATGACTTTCACCTCATCGAATCCAATCGGTGGGTGGGAGGACTCGCCGCAAGCTTCATTGACTCACACGGCTTTACCTGGGACATCGGCGGCCACGTACAATTCTCGCACTACCCTTATTTTGATGCGGTCATGGATGGCGCTCTCGGCAAAGAGGGGTGGCTTTCACACGAGCGGGAATCGTGGGTGTGGATGAAGGAACGATTCGTTCCCTACCCGTTTCAAAATAATATCCGCTATCTCCCCAAGGAAGCGATGTGGCGGTGCCTCAAGGGGATCATCGACATCACGAAGACACCGGCCCCACCGCCGACTAATTTCCACGAGTGGGTCCTCAGCATCTTCGGCGAGGGTATCGCTGAGGAATTTATGGTCCCCTATAACTTTAAGGTCTGGGCATACCCGCTCGCGGAGATGGCCTTTCAGTGGATCGGGGAGCGGGTCTCGGTAGTGGACCTTGAGCGGGTAGCACGCAATATCGCCCTCGATAAAGACGATCTCTCGTGGGGCCCCAACAACCTCTTCCGCTTTCCCCGTCACGGGGGCACGGGAGCGATCTGGCAAGCGGTGGGCGACCTGGTTGGCCGGGAACACATCACCCTCGAGGCAAGCGCCGTGAGAATTGATCCCCACGCCAAACAGGTCGTGCTCGCAAACGGTGAGACGCTCGGCTACACCCATCTTCTCTCAACGATCCCGGTCGATCGTCTCGCCACCCTTGTAGAGACATTCCCAGCGAACCTCGTTGAAGCGGCGGGGCGACTCAAATACTCCTCCTCGAACATCGTCGGCATCGGTCTACGGGGCCAGCCATCCCCCCCCCTCGCTTCGAAATGTTGGATGTATTTTCCCGAGAGCAACTGCCCCTTCTACCGGGTCACCCTCTTTTCGAAGTACAGCCCACACAACGTCCCCGATATCGAAAGATACTTCTCCTTGATGACGGAGACGAGCGAGTCACCCGTAAAACCGGTTGACCAAGCAAACCTCATCGCTGAGACCATCGCCGGACTTCGCGCCACCCGCCTTATCTCGGCAAACGATGAGGTTGTTTCAACGTGGTCGTATCGGGCCCCCTACGGTTATCCCACCCCCTCTCTCGAGCGTGACGCGATCCTCGACCGGGTTATTCCCGCGCTCGAACAGATCGGCATCTTCTCCCGCGGGCGATTCGGGGGGTGGAAGTACGAGGTATCCAACCAGGATCACACTTTCATGCAAGGGGTCGAATGGGCTAACTTTATCGCTCAGGGCACCCCCGAAGTGACCTACCACGTGACCCGCTCCGGCGGCGCCTAACGCGCGCCACCCACGGCACACGGATTTTCAGCCCAATCTTTTCGAGGAGAGGATGCGATGTCTCACACCGTAACGGCAGCACCAGAAACGGCGGCACCACGCGCGGAGACACCGACGACCTGGCGGTTTAGCCCGAGCGAATGGGTTATATTCGCCACGCTCATCCTGGCAGGACTACTCCTCCGCTGGCTTCTCCTCGATATGCGTCCGATGCATCACGACGAGTCGCTCCACGGGATGTACGGTCGTTATTTCTTCGATTTTCCGGAGCAGAATTACTACAAATACAACCCGATGCTCCACGGGCCTTTTCTCTACAACATGCTTCGTTTCGTCTACAACACCTTGGGCAGCTCAACGTGGGCGATCCGCGCAGCGATCGCGGCTCTCGGAACAATTTTGATCTTTTTGCCCTATCTTTCGCGGCGCTACTTCTCGAAAACAACGGTTCTCTATCTCACTGCGGTTGTCGCACTCTCGCCGACTTTAATCTATTGGTCGCGATTCATCCGTGAGGATATCCCCTCCCTTTGCTCGATGCTCCTGATGGTGTACGCCGTTGCGTTCGCGCCCGCCCGGCTCAAATCGATCGTGTTTCTCTTCGCGTTCGCCTGGATGTTCACCATTAAAGAGAACTCATTCGTGACGACGGCGATCTTACTCGGCTACCTAACGTTCGACCTCCTCTTTCACCGCGTCGTGCTGCGAGAGAGAGACACCGCGGTGGCGCGTCTTTGGACTTACGTGCGGACCTATCGGTGGGAGACACTCATCGGATTGGGATTAGCCACGTTGTGGTTCTGCTACCTCTTTTCCGCAGGATTTCGCTATAGCGAGGGTATTCTTGATGGACTGTATCGCGAAAGTATCGGCTATTGGCTCGAACACCACTCGATGGAGCGAATCAAAGGGCCCTTTAACTTTCATCTGTATGTGCTCTCGTGGTACGAGCTCCCGTTTCTGCTCGCTTTCCTCCTCCATCTAACGCTCTTTTACCGGCGTGCCCCGCTGTGGGCGAAGCTTACCGGTGGAGCAACACTCGGAGGACTTATTTTCGCTTGGATTCACGCCATCGGATCTCCGGTTGAATCCTCGCCGGTGTGGCAGCTTTTTAAACTGAAGGACAAACTCGATCTTATCGGCTTGTTCGTGCTCCTGGTGCACCCCTTCGTCGTCACGGTGTACCATACCCTCCGCC
Organism: Bdellovibrionota bacterium; assembly: GCA_044352465.1. GTDB lineage: Bacteria > Bdellovibrionota_C > UBA2361 > UBA2361 > UBA2361 > JBILDU01. Next base: position 30,905 of record JBILDU010000015.1, on the reverse strand, counting down.
GCGAACGGGCGCTCGCCATCTGGGGTTATCTCTTCACCGCGAACCTTTTTACCTACAGCTATCTCGGAGAAAAGGTGCCGTGGCTCACGATTTATCCTTTCGTTGCCGGGCTGATCTATCTCGCCCTCTATTTCGAGGCTGAATTCCGGGCCCGCCCCCTCCCCGAGCGGGTTCCGTGGGAGACCGTTCTTCTTTATGGTGGGTCGATCCTCGGCGTCCTTACCCTCATTTTCATTATCGAGGATAGCTATCAACCGAATGCGGGGCTTCTCGGGCTGACCTGCCTGATTCTTGCACTCGGCTATCTTGAGGGATGGCGCGGTATGTTCGGTAGCTGCGCGATCAAAGGTGTGCTCCTCCTGGTCTTCTCAGCCTACTCGCTTCGAGCGGCGATCCTCACGAACTACACGTACGCCGGCAAGGCGAACGAGTTCCTCAGTCAGGTCCATACCACGCACGAGTTTCACGATCTCGTACTGAAAATTAGGGACGATATCCTCGCTCCGACCGGGGCTCAGAAGCCAACCATCCTCGGAACAGGCGATGTGGTTTGGCCGATCACCTGGTATCTGGTTGATATCCCCCAGTATAAGTTTACCGCTACTCCGGAGGAGCGGCCGACCTTTAGCTACATCTTCCAAGACTTTAAAGAACCCCACGAGAACGTTCCGGCGGGGTGGAACGCCATGAAGATTCCATTACGCGGCTGGTGGGTTCCGGACTACTCAAAGATGACACTCAAGCGTTATCTCGCCTACGCGCTCAACCATACCCCGTGGAACGACCCGGGCTACTCCGATCTTTCGTTCCTGGCGCGACGGTCGGAGAGTGTGCCGGTACCGGCTCAAGTTGGTCTGACGAACTGATAACCGCGCAGGGAGCTATTTCTTTACTCCGGCCGTCCGCACGGGCATACGCCCACCGCTACGGCGCAAAGATCGTGTAACTTCCCCGAGTGATAACGGAACGGAGGCAATCGAAGCTGCCCGGTTCGATCCCGGGATACGCCTTGCGCTCAAGCGGTCCCAGAACCACATAGTCTATCCCCTCACGGGTGAGCACAGAACGTTTCGCGTTGCAGTCCGCTCCGAGATAGAACTCACGCGTCACCTCCTCGCGCCGCGAGATCTCACCGTAGGCTCGCGTCAAGAGATTCACATGATTGGCCCAGCCGAGAAACGCGGTATTCCCACTCAACGTCGCCACGTGGGTGGTATAGTCGTACGCCGGCCCTTGGCTCTCCAACACAACTCCCCGCGGTAACCGAAGGAGCTCTTGAATCGCTGGTCCGGCCCCCTCGAAGCGGCGTGAAATCTCACTTAATCCTTGGGCGTACGGCTCGATGAAACGCTCTTTTGTTCGCCGTAAATCGATCGTCCGCACAAAAAATCCGGTGAGGAGGATCGCCATAACGATACCGAGCGCTGTCAGAGCACCCCGGATTCGAGTACCACCTCTGAGCTGACGTCCGACCTCAGCGAGCAGTGCAAAGGCGAAAAGGTGGAGCGCAAACCAGGTCGCCGCATACACTTTAAAAATAGTGTTCATCCGCTCGTTTTCTCCCCCGTACGGATCGTCGAGGAAGACAACTTCGGGAAGAATAAGAAGTGCGAGTGCCCCGACCCCTAACGCGTTGACGATAAGGGCGGGAAGCGTTAACTCCGCTGGCCGTTGGCGGTACTCAAGGATCGCGGTCACAGCACGCCACGTCGCGAGTGCGGTGAGCGCACTCAGAAACGGCAGCGCCTCAGGAGAGAGCAGCGTGGCACCCAGGAGAAGCGCCGCGAGGCCCCGCTCACTCGCCTGCGCTCGCAGGGCGACGAGGCTTGCCCCGATAAGCGCCAGCGGAAAACCCCAGTGACGCAGCAGGTCTCCTAAGTGCGTGCGCGCGATACTGCCGGTCACGAGCTTGAGCGGAGTGTCCCCCGGAACGATATTCCGGGAGGACAGGAACAAGGAAAGGGTAAGTCCAAGAGCGCCTCCCACGACTGCCCAGAAACGGAGGTCGCGCGATAGGGCGCGCAACCGCCCCGGGATATCGCTGAGCGTTTCCGACCGCCATAGCGCCGCAGCAACACTGAGACCGGCGAGCCCACACCACCCCAGCCATAGCGGCACCTCCCACGCGTTGGCATTATAAATCCACCACGGGGAGACCAAGAGTAAAGCGCCGAGCGCCGCTCCGCTCAGACGATCTCGCCGAGCAAGCAGTCCTACCACGAGCACCACCAAGAAGGGCGCCAGACAGAGATTCATGAAATGGGGATGGAGATCCCCAAGGAGAAACGACCACGCGGGAAACTCATTAATAGCTCCCGGAATCACCCGCGAGGGTCCCCACCAATTATCATCGTCCCTCAGAAAAGCCTCGATCCCTGCGATGTTGGAGCCGTACGCGATAATCGCCGCAGCAACCAGGGCAAGCTCCGGCCTCAACCTCAGGGTGCGTCGGGTCAGATGGAAAACTGCCGTGGTAAAGAGCGCAAAGGTGAAGGATTGAAGTTGGGGATAGATCTGCCACACCTCGAGTCCACCGATGGTGCCGAGAAGGTGGCCGAACCGATACCAATAGAGGTAATAGTTGAGCGCCGCTCCGGCGAGCCACGGTTCACGCGGAACTACCGGCGAATGATATACCGAAGCGAGGAGGGCATAATCGCGCAGCCGCTCTCCCATCGCGATAAAATCAGGCCAAAGAAGGCAGAGCGAATAATTAAAAAGGAAGAAAACGAGAAACACTCCAAGCGATTCGGTTGAGTCGAGAAACGCTCCGCGCGATCGCGCCTCCCCACCCCGCTGAAGCCAGACGCAAGCGCCACCGAGAAAAAAGAGTGTCAGCCCATACGCAAGCACCGAGATATCACCGTTGCCCACGAACGGATACACCGCTATCGGCACGAGGAGAAGGAGCCCGATAACCGTCTCAAATACGGGGAGTCGGAGTAACCAGGCGAGAATACCGAGCGCCGCGGTAAAAAAAGCGATGACCATACCGTTTACCTTATCCCATCGAGAACCCCACCGGGAGGCAGCACGACCCGATAGAGTGCGGCGGTTGAAGTGCGTTGTACCACCTTAAAGTACTGCGGATATCGGTCGAACTTCTGCAGCCCCTCATGGGGATACGTTGCCCGCTCAAGTGCGGAGACAACGACGAAAGTAACCCCATACCGCTTGAGGATACGTAACGACTGAACGATGTCGGTGCTGTGGTACACAGTCATGATATCACGCTTACGACGCCTCACCTCGTCGTCGCTTGCCCCGCGTTGACGTACATGATGCTCCCACCCAAGAACGGTGGGGAGGCCGGTATGCATCGCGATCCGGGTGTACGGACCGTACGACTCCCCCCACGCCTCGAGTATCGTCGGTAAGCCGGTGACGTTGCGCCGCAACCAAGCGATGATAGGCGCATCCTCCCGATTTGATCGCTCGAGATAGAGTTGGCCATTGAGGGTGGGGCGAGGACTATCGACCCGCTGAAAGGGGACCATCGCCCACAGATTTATTGCGGTGCCGATAGCAGCGATCACGACACCACCGCTGATCACACCAACGGAGGCTCGCTTCATCCAACTCCCCCGCCACAGCTCACCGAGTGAAGGGGCACTTTGCGCAGCTCCGTAAACGAGCGCGAGCGACGATACCGCGAGAGCCGTCCACACGAAGTGATAGAACTTAAAGATGGTATTCATCCGATCCATCAAGAAGAGAAACTCCGCTCCAACTCCAAGCGCGATGCCACACAACGCGAGGGCTCCCATCAGCCGTCGTTCGAGACGCTCGGGCGCGCCGATCAAAACGGCACTCGCCGCTCCCGCGAGAAGCGACCACATCCCTACCAGTCCCCAGGAGAATCCCCGCACCCCTGCACCGCTCGCCAGAATCGCGAGCCCCAGCGGCGCCGCAGCGACCGAGAGTACGAAGCCGATCCGGAGCAGGCCGCCACGGCAAAAAGCACCGCGAACGAGTCGCCCTATCGCACCGGCGGAGCCGATAAAGAGGAGTAACCACCACAAACCAAGGTGCCCGACAACTTGGGGTAACTGCGCAAATTCGCCCCGCACCCACCCCCAATGAATCTGCTCAGTTTTTACCGATGTGACCGCGAACGGAATCACCACGAGCGCCGCGGTGAGACCGATGATGAGAACATCAAAACCCACCACCTTTACCCCGGTCCACCACCCTCTCCCCCGATCAGCCAATACAACTCGGAGAAGCACGCCAACGATGGAAAATCCAACCCCACTAATGAAATCCCACGTATTGAGGGCAAAAAGGCTTCCGAGGATAAGCCCGTGGACAGCGCTCTCGACCAAACCGCGGGAGCTTGTCTCGCACCCGGAGCGCTTGAAGGGAGCAAACGCCGTAAAGATCAACGCCACGGTGAACGGTAATGCGATCACGTGGGCATGAAGATCGGCGAAGAGCAGCGACCAGAGCGGATACTCCGTGATCGCGGGCGAAGTCAGGACCCGACTCGACGCCCAGAAGAGATCGAAGTTCCACGCTCGGCCTGCAAAAAAAGCCAGACGCAAGACCTCCCAATTACTGAGCAGCGCAACGCCCAAGGCGATGAGGAGCCCTCCGCGACGTGCCCCGGTCAGCCATGCGCCGAGTGAATACAACGCAGCGATGAGCCACGCCGCGATCGTTGCAATAGCGAGGTTAAAGCCGATCGCTGGATCGACACCGGTCACCTTGTGCAAAGCCCCCAGAAGGTAAAAGCCGAGGTAGTAGTAACCCATCGGGAGCCCCGCGACCCACGGTTCCCCAGGAGGTAAGGTCTGAAGCCGCGTAAAGTAGTTGAGGAAGGTAAAATCCATCGGCTTCTCTCCCCAGAAGATCGCGGGAGAACACGCCCGAATCGCAGCAAAAAGAAGAAACGATCCGATAAAAACCAACTCAACGGTACGGAGATGGGGGCGGGCACATACGAAATAGCAACGCCATCCGCCCCACCGCTGGAGCACAAAGAGATGCGCCCCACAAATCCCGACGAGCAGCACCGCCCCAACAACACCCCCCGAGGTGGGAACATCCCCGTACCAACAGAGAAGCCACACGACAAAGGTAAGGGCAAAGGCACCGAGCGGCTTCGCAATTCCAAGCCCGCGGTCGGGCGCATGCGGAAATAGCGCGCTGATAAAGGGAGCGACCGTAAACGCGGCGAGCTGTACAACGAGGAACCACACCACGAGCGCCCACCACGAGGACGGGGCTGAGTGTGGCGGATCATCCGCGGGTCCATCCCAGCGCAACATCTCTGCCCGAGTGAGCAGCGGAGCTTCAGTCCCCTCGGCCGTGATACGGCGAGCGATCTCTCTGTGGCTGAGCCGTCCGATATTCCGAAAAACGAGGACCTTGGGATGGTCGTAGACCGAGAAGCTCTCATCGGCGAGGTCGTCGTTAAAGACATGGCTACCGACGGTCGGACGCACTTTAAAACTTTGCACCAGACCGTAGCCGAGCTCCCCCCTAAAAAGGGCGGAAAAGAGCCTGGTTGTATCGGGAAACTCCCCTGGGAGGCGCGGGATTGAGCCGTACGTCCGAGCCGTCGGCAAGATGATGAAATCGTGATTCGCGAGCTGCGTGGCCATGCGGTCGAGCTTTGCCGGAGATTCCGGCTCATAGACGACCAGTTCGTGCTCCGGCCCCTCATACTGATAGCGCATCAGGTGCGGCGAGCGCCCCGGGAGGGAGAGCGGTAGCTTATCATCCCAGTGAACCCCCAGGAGACGCGCTCCGGGAGGCACATGTTCAAAGATCCATTCAGAGGCGGCGACATAACTATGGGGCTGGCGATATATACCGACAAAGGCGCTCACATAGATCGCACTAGCCACGATCACCACCGCTGCTGGGAGCACCCGCATCGATTCCGCCCACCGCGCCGAACGCACCAGAGCGGCTAACTGCTCGCCGAGCGCACGCAGTCCAAGGGCACCACACACACACAGAAGCGGATAGAGCGGTAAGAGGTAGCGCGGAAACTTCACCTGCAGACCGGCAACGAGAACGAAGACCGGAATAATCGCTGCGAGGAGCACGCATTCGAGGGGCCGGAGGCGGCGAAGCTGTCGGAATCCAAGCCACACCGTTCCCATCAATACCACGATTCCAAGGAACGGCCCAAAGGTATATCGATACATCTGCTCAAGGGCGTAGGTATACGGAGCTGTCTCGGCGTATTGAACCGTATAGGGGGGACGCCAGTCTCCTCGCGTCATCGCGATCTGCTCGTGGTTGTGGCGGAGAAACGTCTGATAATCGAGTAAGGAGTACGGGGCCGCAAGAAAGAGGAAAAGCAACGCCAGCACCAACGCCCCTACCATTCCCCGGTAAGACCTCCAGGAGCCCCAATCTTTACGGCTAAGCCGCTCAATTCCAACCGCCACAAGAAAAGGTGCCAACAACGAAAGTGCGCTAATCTTTGTGGCGAGAGCTAACCCCATCACTAGGCCGGCCAAGCTATAATCGCGGCGCGAACCACCGCGCGCGATCCGACAAAAGAGTAACGTGGCACCCACGGAGATCGTCGTGAGAACAACATCGACGGTGTAGAAACGGGAGAGCTGCACGTGAAAAACGTTGAGCGCGAGCAGGAGTGCCGCTAAGAACCCTACCGAGCGCGCACCGGAGACAAACCTTCCGAGGTGGAAAGTGAGAAAAACGGTCAGGACCCCACAAAGCACCGCGATCGAACGCCCGACAACGAATAGACCATCGTACGTTCCGAGCCACGGCCACACCGGCTTGAAGACGATCGTTGCAAATCCATGGAGATAGAAGGGAAAGCTGCCATAGGCGAAAAAGCGGGGGTTCCAATCGCCCTCGCGCAACATTCGTTCCGTCACCGAGATGATGTGGCGCTCATCAGGGTGAAAAGAAACGCCGTGAGTGACCCCACCGATTCGCAGCACCAGCGCGATACCGAGCAGCAGCCAGATAAACCACCCTTCCCGGGCGAGCCGGCACCAATTGAAGACCTGTGGAGACACCGCAGGAGATCCTTACGAAAAAGTTCCCTCAGGAAACGAGCAGCCGATGAGCCCAACTGATCGAGTATTGAGGTCGTCGCGCCATGTTACGAACCAATCGGCCCACCGCCATCTAATTTCGGGAGAGTTTTTTGAAAAAAATGCCGCCCCGTCGCTCGAAAGCAAAACGTCGTCTCGAAAAAGCGCTGCTCCCCCTACCGCTTTTTGGGTAACGGGGTAGACTCCTAACGAAAAGCTGTCGTTTGCCCCATTTGATTCGATGCAGCAACGCCAACGGATATTCGGACTTCAAGACGTTCTCGCTCTGCTGGCGGTTATATCTCTTACTGCCGTCCAGATGACCGGCTTTGCACGCGACCCGGGGGTCGGGTGGCACCTCGCCAACGGGGAGTACGTTTTAAAACACGAGACAGTTCCACAGACCGACCCCTTTCTGTTCTCCCCCCATCCCCGACCATGGATTTCCGACCAATGGCTGGCTGACGTACTCCTCTTTACGTCGTATGCCGCCGGCGCGTGGCCACTCGTCTACGGATTTCTCGCGGCGACTTACCTGGCGACCTTTTACGCGATTCTCTACCCCATGACGGTAAGACTTACCGGAGCCCCGCTCATGGCGGCGACCTTTACCCTCCTCGCTTTTAAACTTGGGCAACTTCACTTCATTTTGCGCCCGGTCATCTTCGGCTTCTTCTGCTTTGCGATCCTTTGTGCGCTTCTCTGGCGCCGCGAGATTAACGTTCGCACCGCCGCCGCTTCGAAGCGTTGGAGTGTACCGTTCGAGATCTACCTCTTACCTCTCTTTATCGTCTGGGCGAATCTCCACCCCTCTTTCGTCCTCGGTCTCCTGCTCCTGGCCCTCCGAGCGCTGGGAATAGCGCTCGATTGCACAGCTCGACGGAACACCGCAACGATACTCCCCCCTCTCGGTGCCCGAATCCGCGAGCTTCTCTGCGGAGCACTCGGTTCGTGCATTAACCCGAACGGGCTCGAGCTCCACCGTTCGATCGTCGCCCTCGGAAGTGATCGATTTTTTATGACGTATCACGAAGAGTGGCTGCCCCCCGACCCAACCAACGGCGTTGGGCTCGTGCTTCTGGTGACGTGCCTTATAGGGAGTATCTCCGGGCTCACCGAGCGAAAGCCCCGTTCGTTTTCGTCGTTCGAACTCCTTGTATTCTTGATATTTGGATATCTCGCCTTCTCATCAGTGCGTATGGTGCCTTTTTTTGGGATCGTCATGGCGGTCCCATTCGCCCGCTCGGTGGCGAATCACACCGTTATCGGGCCAACGAGCCGGGGCTGGCGCGGCGCTCTACGGCAAGCGTGGCTTGGACTCTCTTTAAAAGAAAATACCCGGTCTCGTGGGATTATCACGACGCTCATCGTGTGCGCGCTCCTCATCGTCGACCCTCTCATTCGAGGGAGGGTAGGCCCGTTTGCCGGACCGTTTGGGCCTCCTCCCGCAGAATTTCCTTACGGTGCGGTCGAATTCCTTCGAAAATCAGCCACTCCACGAACCCCGAGCGTCGTCGTCGCTCCCCCAAAGTGGGGTGGTTTCATAACGTGGCGGGGAGGAGAGTTCGTACGACCGATCATCGACGACCGCAATACGATGCTCGGCGCTGATTTTTATCGGGAATATGAGCGAGCACTCGAAACAAAGGAGCTGTTTAAACAATTCATGTTCGACAGGAATGCCACCGTCGCGCTCTTGCCTCACGACCTTTCGATCACGGCGACCCTCTTGAACGAACCTGAATTTCGTTCGGTTTATACCGATGCGACCGGCGTCATCTACGAGTTTCGGCCAAGTCCTTGAGCAAAGCGAGGGGGGTACGTTATAGTTCACCCGTGGCCTAGCCAAGACAATCAACTGCTCAAGAGATAGGGAAAACGGGTGAAAAACTCAGCCTCTTCAAAATGGATCCTCCTTGCAGCGCTTAACCTGTGTGGCGCGGCCCTGTCGGTCTACTCCCTCCATCACCACATCGTTCTTGAGTACGGTATTCAAACGGCACCGTCTTTTTGTAACATCAATGCGACGTTTAACTGCGACGCCGTCAGTGCGAGCCGTTGGTCGACCGTCGGGGGGATCCCGGTCGCGAGCTTCGGGCTCGCTTTTTACCTCGGATTTTTAGTTTTTGCCCTCTTCGCGCGCGATCGAAACCGGATCCCTTCTGAGCTATCGAGCGCGACCGCAACAGCTCTCAGTTTCAGCGCGGTGTTATCTTCCATCTACCTCTTCGTTGTCTCGAAATTTATCATCGGCACGATCTGCCTCATCTGCCTCGCGCTGTACGGAATCAATATCGCGTTACTTCTCATCAGCTACTTCAATGCTCGTCCCACCTCGCTGCTCCAGCAGATCGCAACGGGTGTCAAAGCGCTTCTGCACTGGCCGCTGCTATCTTTCGGACTTGGACGGTACCGCGCGAGCACCTATAAGAACTCCGCGTGCGGGTGGCTCGCGCTAGCTATATTCGGAGCTCTTCTCACGGTGACGATCCCGGAAAAGATCATCGTAGCGAACTTACGGGTGCCGCCTCCTCCGTTCCACGATCCGATAGCTTTCGCTCGCGATACGGTTGAAACGTGGCAAAAATCCGCCGCCGTAACGATCTCCGAGAATCGCGCTCCCGGGGCCACACAAGATTTCTCCAAAGGAGCGATCGACGCTCCCGTCACCATCGTTGAGTTTTCCGACTTTGAGTGCCCCGCTTGTCGCCGCTTCTACGGGGAGATCAAAGAGATCATGGGGCTGTACGGCGATAAGATTCGCGTCGTGCACCGCAACTTCCCGATCGATCAAACCTGCAACGTGCACATCCCCCAAATGGCTCACCTCAACGCGTGCTCCGCTGCCCTCTTTACCCGGTGCGCTGGGGAGCAGGGTCGCTTCTGGGACGCCACCGACTATATCTTCACCCTACCATCTATCGATGCCGGCGAGTCTCCTGAGAAAGTTGCCGCTGATATCACCGCGGGGGGCGCCGCTTTAGGACTCGATACCGCCGCGATGGCAGAGTGCATGAACGCCGACCGTCAACGCGCGCGGATCATCGAGGATATCGACGAAGCGATCGAGCTCGGACTCGCCTCAACACCGGCGGTGTGGGTTAACGGCCGCGCCGTCGTCCACCCCTCGAAAGCCACCCTTATCCCGATTATCGATCACCTCCTGACCGGTGGGAGCACCTCGCAGCCGTGAGTCCGCAAGCGCCCCTCCTCGTTGGCGTTCTCAACCTCACTCCGGATAGCTTCTCAGACGGGGGAGAATACACCTCGCTGGCGAGCGCACTCCGTCACGCCGAAGCCCTCCTCAGCGACGGGGCCGACATCATCGAGGTAGGTGGAGATTCCACCCGTCCGGGATCAAGTTGTTGCGGGGCTGCGACGGAATGGACACGTATCGAAGCGGTTGTCCGGGAGCTTGCCCCACGGTGCCGACTCTCGGTGGATACTCATCACGCTGAGGTCGCCGAGCGATCTCTCGATCTCGGCGCAACGCTTATTAACGACGTCTCAGCCGGCAGCGACCCCCGCATGTTTGAAGTCGTGGCGCGCTACACGTGTCCCATCATCGTGATGTTCTCCCGATGCGCCCCCCCGCACGTCTTTCAAGATCTTGCACCGGAGAACATCATCGACTCCATCAACCGCTACCTCGACAACCGAAGCCACCTTGCTGAAGCTGCCGGAGTCGCCCCAGGAAACATTATCCGAGATAGTGGGCTAGGAGCTTTTGTCAGCTCCGCCCCCGCAGATTCGTGGACGATTATTGACCGCTACGACGAGATAACAGCGGGTGGTGGCGGACTCATGTTCGGAAGCTCCCGAAAAGGTTTTCTTAAATCAGCGGACGAGCTTTCGCCCCGTGACCGCGACCCGGCGTCAGCGCTTACCGGCGTGACGGCGGCGCTTCACCGCCATAACAAACCTGGACCGCTCTACATTCGTACCCACAACGTCGCCTTGCAACGCCAACTCCTGGGCTCGCTCACTCGCATTATCGCTCCACAAAAGCCAATCGGGGCGAAGGCTTAGGAGGATCCAGGCCGATTGAAATCAGCGACCAAGTAGCTTATCCTCTCGCTACTACTCAGCTTTTAAAGGCCCCACCATGACGTGCCAAAACAAGAACGTACTTAACTGGATCGACTCCGTAGCGAAACGGCTTCAACCGGAGCGGATCGTTTGGATCAACGGCTCGGCCGAGGAGGGGCGGGAGATCTCCGACCGCCTCGTATCAGATGGCACCTTCATTCCCCTCAACGAGAAAAAATACCCCAACTGCTTTCTTGCCCGATCAAACCCGAACGACGTCGCGCGGGTCGAGGATCGCACCTATATCTGCTCCCGCTCGAAGGACGATGCCGGCCCAACCAACAACTGGCGCGCCCCGGCGGAGATGTATGCAACCTTGAACGAACTCATGGCGGGGTGCATGAAAGGGCGCACCATGTACGTCGTTCCCTATCTTATGGGGCCCGACGGCTCACCTTTTGCCCGCATGGGATTTGAGCTTACCGACTCGCTCTATGTGGTCGCGAATATGCGCATCATGGCCCGAGTCGGCGATGTGGCGCTGAAAAACCTCGCCGATCATTCGAATGCGTTCGTACGGGGTGTCCATTCGATCGGGGCCCTCGACCCCGAGAACCGCTACATCTGCCATTTCCCCGAGGACAACACGATCATCAGCTTTAATTCAAATTACGGCGGGAACGCATTACAGGGAAAGAAATGCTTCGCCCTCAGAATCGCCTCGACTATCGCCCGGCAAGAGGGGTGGATGGCGGAGCATATGCTTATTTTGGGAATCACCAACCCCCAAGGGGAGAAGCACTACGTTTGTGGCGCCTTCCCATCAGCGTGCGGAAAAACAAATCTCGCGATGCTCATTCCGCCACAGAGCTACCTTGAGGCGGGGTGGAAGGTCGAGACCATCGGCGACGACATCGCGTGGCTCAATTTCGGCTCAGACGGCCGACTCTACGCCATCAATCCAGAGGCGGGTTTCTTCGGAGTAGCTCCGGGCACCTCGGCCAAAACTAATCCAAATGCGCTCGGCACGATTCAGGCCAACACGATCTTCACCAACGTGGCGCTCAACAACGATGACATGACCCCGTGGTGGGAGGGATTGAGCGAGCCCCCTTCGAACGTCACCGACTGGCTCGGAAAGCCATGGACCCCCGCATCGGGCCAAAAAGCGGCGCATGCCAACTCACGCTTTACGGCGCCGGCCCGCCAATGCCCCAGCATCGCCCCCGAATGGGAAGCGCCCGAGGGGGTTCCGATATCAGCCATCATCTTCGGCGGGCGCCGTTCGAAAGGGGCACCGCTCGTCTATGAGGCATACAACTGGCAGCACGGGACCTTTATCGGCGCAACGATGGCATCGAATACGACCGCGGCAGCCGCGGGCAAAGTCGGCGAGCTTCGCCGCGACCCGATGGCGATGCTTCCTTTTATCGGGTACCACGCCGCGGACTACTTCCGTCATTGGCTCGCTATGGGAATGCGGGGAGGCTCAAAGATGCCCCGCATCTACCACGTCAATTGGTTCCGCACGAGCGACCAGGGCGAATTCCTGTGGCCAGGCTTCGGGGACAATATGCGCGTCCTTGAGTGGATCCATCGCCGTGCGAGCGGTGCGGTTGAAGCGATCGACACACCGCTCGGACGTCAGCCCCGCACCGACGACCTCAATCTCGCCGGGCTCACCTTGGCACCGGCCGCGATCAAAGAGCTCATGTCGGTCAAACGCGAGGAGTGGCTTGATGATCTCGATTCGCAATACCAGTTTCTAAGCTCACTCGGGCCGAAACTGCCGGCGGAGATCTGGGCCGAGCACGAATATCTCAAGAAACGGCTCTCACAGTAACCGATGCTGAACCCGAGCGTTTTCGCCCACATCGTGACGTTCAACAACGCCCGCACGATCGGGCGGTGCGTTGCCGCATTATCCCAGCAGAGCGGCTTTATCCCCGGGCGAGAGCTCTCGATCCGCATCACCGATAACGCCTCACACGATGGTACCCCAGACCACGTGAGGTCCCACCGCGAAACTCCCCTCACATTCGAGCCACTGCGCGAAAACATCGGCTTTTGCGCGGGACACAACCGCGGGGTCGCCGCCTTTTTAGAAAGCAGCGCAGCCTACCTCCTCATCCTCAACCCCGATCTACGACTTGAAAGGAGCGCGCTCCAAGCGATGGTCGAGGCGCTCGAGAAAGACCCGGCGGCAGGACTCGCCTGCCCGAAACTTTTACGGGCGAACGGCGCACTCGATCCGGTCGAACCTCGGCGACTTGACGCTGCGGGGATGTACCTCACCCCCGCCCTCCGCCATTTCGATCGGGGCTCCAACGAACTCGACACCGGCGCCTACGACAAACCAAGCTACGTATTTGGAGGCTCGGGGGCGTGCCTGCTTATCCGGCGCGCTGCGGTCGAGGCGCTGCTGGTGGACTCGAGCTCGGTCGACACCCCACTCGAGGCGTTGTACCCCTTTCTCCGTGCCGAGAGAGGTGCTCCCCTCTTTGACGAGGCTTTCTTCGCCTATCGAGAGGATGCTGACCTCGCCTGGCGCGCCCAGATACTCGGGGTGCGGTGTCGCTACGTCCCTACCGCCCTCGGGTATCACGAGCGGGTGGTCACCCCGGAAAGGCGCGCGACCCTTCCGCCCCTCCTCAACCGCCTTGGGGTGCGAAATCGATTCCTGCTTCAATTAAATAACTTCATCCCGGCCGCCTCTCTTCAGGCGACCCTTTACGGAATGATCGTGCGTAATCTGATCGTTCTTTTAGCCCTTCCACTGCGCGAACGCTCATCTCTTGGAGCAATCGGGGAGCTTCTTAAACTCCTGCCGCGAGCGCTCTACCGTCGCCGTCTCGTGATGGAGCGAGCCCAGGAATCACCAACCCGTGTCGCCCGATGGTTCTCGATTAAGGAGGAGCCGTGTCCCTAGATTTTAATGGCAAAACCGCTCTTATTACCGGAGGATCGGCGGGGATCGGCGCGGAATTCGCCCGCCAACTCCACCGGCGTGGATGCAACGTCTGGCTCGTCGCGCGCCGAGCGGAGAATCTCGCTGCTCTCGCGAGGGAGCTCAACAGGATGCGCGCTGGGTCGGCTCGATTCGACGTCGTTGATCTTTCAAACCGCGAGGACCTCGACCAACTGCTCGCGCTGATCCCTACCCGCGAGGTTGATATCCTCATCAACAACGCGGGGCGCGGTTCGTTCGGCCACTTCGAATCGATCAAACTGGAAACCGAAGCGGAGCTCATCGCCACGAACGTCCTCGCCTCGACCCTTATCGCTCACGCGGTCATCCCCCAGATGAAAGCCCGTCGCGCGGGAGCAATTCTTTCTGTCTCTTCGGTTGCGGGCTTTCAGCCACTCCCCTACATGGCGACCTACTCCGCCACCAAGGCGTTCAACGTCGTTCAGGCGATGGCCCTGCGCCACGAACTACGTGCATTCGGAATCCGCGTCGTGACGTTGTGCCCCGGCCCGACCGAAACAGAATTCGCTGGGGTAGCCCGTATTGAGGGACACATCACCGGCTCGAAACGCGATCCGGTCGAACTCGTTGTCCGAGAGGCGATTCGTGCTCTCGAGCGAGATAGAGCTTTTATCGTCCCAGGGATTCGCGCGGCGTTTATGAGCCTCGGCAGTCGCTTGCTGCCGATCGATTTCACCACCTGGGTGTGCGAGAAGATGCTCCGTGGGGCGTTACCCCGGACGGGGGATTCGAGGGGCAATCCACCTCGGAGAGTCTAATGGTATCGAAAAAACCTTGGTGTCCATAAGACATTTTTTGCGATCCCACATAATCAAAACATATCGGTTCCACAGGTAAGCATAAGGCGCAAAGGGTGGTAGTAGAGCGCAACGGATCCGTCTCGCTTAAGGGTATCAAACGACTGCTCGGTGGAGCCGTAGGTATGAACCTCGTAACCAAAACCGAGACCGGGTATCGGAGAATTTTTGCCGCTAATCGGGTCCCGCATCGAGATCCACGTCCTTCTATTGTCGATCATGCCACTGTCATCCCCGGTGATCGGAGTGCCAGACTCGAACTTCAACCACGGACTGTCTTTTATTGGGTTAAATGAGTGGAACCGACATTCCTGCGGCGGGGTCGATGAGGGCACCTCTCTCACCCAACCAAGGGAAAAACATTCAGCCATCCGTCGTTCTGAATTACGAAGAAACTCATTACTTAGCTCGGTAAATCTCTTAATTATCTCCTCGTGCGACGAACCTGCCCCCCCTTCCCCGCCACCCCCTCCCGCCAAGCAGTCGGGAATAGCCATGTCCATCGGGCTATCTTGAGCTACCGCCTCGAACGGGCTCCACATCAGAAGCTGCACAAAACAGAGGGAAACCCCGAAAAAACGACACAGTCGAACCATCACACAACCTCTCGGACAACTGGCCGCCCCCGCCGCGACGACTTCTACGACGCAACGGGGCCTTTCACCCCGAAAAAATCGGAGCACCGGCCATTCTCTATGGTTATGGCGCTGGAGACTCGGGGATAGCCTCGTGGAAGGTGGGACTTCGCCTCAATATTACGGGCTATACCAGGGAAGACTCGCCCCCCGTACCCCGCTCAAGGTGTTGGAGAAGCTCACCTATGGACCGCCGAAGCACAGGGTGCCTCTCATTCGCCCCAATATCGGCGAGGGGGCGAAGCACGAAGTCGCGTTTATGCATCTCGGAGTGAGGAACGACAAGACGAGGTTGGTTAATCGTAAGATCTCCCACCAGGAGTATATCGAGGTCGATCGTTCGGGGTCCCCACCGCACTGTCTGCGAACGATCGCGGCCAAAGAGTTTTTCAATAGCGAGGAGCTCGTCAAGAACCGCGAGCGGCTCCCTGCAAGATACGAAACTAAAGGCTGCATTTAAAAACTCCGGCTGGGAGCTCTCCTGCAGTTCCGGCGGATTAAGCGGCGCGGTACGATAGAGCTTCGATACGCGGTCGACCGGAGCGATCCGCTTTCCGACCTCCTCCAGCGCACGGCGGAACGTTTCCTCGGTGTCCCCAAGATTTGCGCCGAAAGCGATATAATATCGATACCTCATGTCCATGCGACGCGAACGGTACCACACCCCGATTCCATTTGAAATTCCGCCCCCTATGGTCCATAACAGGAGGGAGGATAACGTTATGAAAGAGATCGTCGCCCAAGCCCTCGCCCGGCGGGTAAAAAACGGAGAGGTTATCGGGGTCGGCACCGGTTCGACCGTTGATGCTGCACTCGTTGAGATAGGGAAACGGGTCAGGGCAGAAGGACTGAACTTTAAAGTTGTACCGACCTCACTCCAATCGGCCTGGCGATGTCAGGAGATCGGACTCGACGTTCTCTATGCTGGATTTCGCGGTGAGCTCTCGTGGGGATTCGATGGCGCCGATGAGGTCAACGGCGATCTCTGGCTCATCAAAGGCAAAGGGGGTGCGCTTCTCCAAGAAAAGATCCTCGCGGCCCGGTGTAAGGAGTTTATCGTCATCGTCGACGAGTCAAAGCTTGTGACAAAGCTCGGAGAAAACTGCGCCATCCCCCTTGAAGTAGTACCGGAGGCGATCGCCGTGGTTGAGAAAAAACTAAGCGAACTTAACCCCACCGAGATCACCGTTCGTGAGGGTAACGGCAAAAAGGGACCGGTTATCACGGAGGCGGGGAATATTATCGTCGACGTGCGACTTCCCTTGATCGACCGCTCAACTGAGCTCAAATTGAAGTCGATCGTGGGAGTCGTCGAGACCGGGCTATTTATCGATTTTGCTACCGAGGTGATCGTGGGGTCTCCGGGCGGCACGCGCACCCTCCGTCGGGCGAGCAGTTAAAGCGGCTTACGCCCCACCACCAAAAATACCCTTCATCTTCCCCCACAGGCTCGGCTTCATCTGATTTGAGCGCAGGAAGAGAGGCTCCGCGCGACTAAAAAGGGTAAGCGCGAAGTTGTTGGTCTCTTTGCCGCCGACCAATACTCTGCCACCATCACCACCGATCAGCCCCCGTGCGGCTTCGGCTTCGACCTGAGCTTTAATCCGATCGAGCACCTTGCGCTCACTCGAGAAGCACTCCACTCCGATGAGAACGGTTGGGGTGCGAGACTCGCCGCCCTCTTCACGGAGGAGCAAAAGCCGGGCGATCTCCGGTTCTCCCTCGCCGTATGCTACGAGCCCCCGTCGTAGATCCTCGTATTCACCCGCCTCGAGCGCGCGTATCTGTACCGTCGGGGTGGTGTTATCGGAGTTAAACTCCTCGATCAGCTCATCGATGACCTGAGCGCCACTCTTTAAGAGCCCGAGCTCCCACGGCGAAAGCTCCTTCTCGACCTCAGCACCGGGATTCAGGCAGACCCACCAACCGTCCGGAATAATCGCTAGAAGATCACCAAACCCCAGCGTTCGATGGTGTAGCGCCACCCCGCACCACGACTCGATGAGCTCGCTGCGGGTGAATATCGGCACGATTACCCGCCCCGGAGCTTTAATACCGAGGATATTGAGGAGGTCGTTGGGATAGAGCGGTGTATCGCTCAGAGCACGTTCTTGATGTCTCTCCGGGACGAAAAAACGCCCCTCGAGGAGTCGCTCGAAAAAAATGCGTGCCGCTCGACCATCGCCCTCCAGGGCATCGAACATCGCTTGCTCAAGGGGAGCGATCACCGTCGGTGCACCGGACATTTACTTACTAACGTCCGCGATAATCGCCGGGGTGATATCAGCGGCCTTATCCCCAAAAAGAACCGGCCCCCGGGCTTGCTCACTCTTATCGAGCACGAGGTCGATCTTGTTGGCTTCCGCGTAACGCTTAATCGCTCCCAGCGCTCGCTCAGTGAGATCCTTGTTTACTTTCAAAAACTCCCGCTTCATGTCCTCTTCGGCATCTTTTACGTACCGAGCGAACGCGCGCGCATCG
The DNA here is from genome assembly GCA_044352465.1 of Bdellovibrionota bacterium. Lineage (GTDB taxonomy): Bacteria > Bdellovibrionota_C > UBA2361 > UBA2361 > UBA2361 > JBILDU01. The sequence goes on along the minus strand of JBILDU010000015.1, from coordinate 12,949 downwards.
TCGCGAAAAGCCTCCGCCTCGCGGGAATCCTCAGCAACTTTCGCCGCCTTCAACTTCTCTTCGGTGGCCTTCAATTTACTCCGCTTCGCTTCGATCTCTTTCTTGGTCTTCAATGACATCTCATCAAGCTTGTTGCGCATCTCCTTCGAGCCTTTCGACTCATTCAGGACCCGACCGACATCAACGGTCGCAACTTTAAACTCAGCCGCTGCCGGCGCCGCAACAACAGCACCACCCACGACTAAAGCCGCGAAACCAGCGACGAAATCACGAGTTGAGAACATACACGATACCCTCTGAAGAAAGTTTAGAATCAGCTCTTTTTATGACGAGCACGACTCCCGGTGAGCCAAACTCCATGAAGCGATCGTTCCCCGCTCCCGAGCTCACGAAACTATATTGCTCAAAGTTTCCAATACCTGCATCAGAGTAGACGATCGCCCCGGTAGAGGCAATCCGCGCCGCGGGCCCCTTTTAATGAGTTTTTATGCGGGTTCCAGCGCGGCGGGGCATCTGAATTCCTCACACCCTCATCTCCTTGGAGGGCCTTCGCATTGGAAGAGTGAGGCCGCCTGATCTACGGGACCGAGATCTCGACTGGGATACCACCGGGGATAGAAGGTAGCTTTTGGTTTAAAACATCGACAACGGTACGAAAGATTCGGCGCGCTTCAAAAGACAACGAACCGGAGTTACCGCAATCGGCGTACAGAGCTACCGGGGTGTCGTGATCAGCATCTATCGGCGAAAGCGCGAATGCCTTGCTCCCGAACGGAGAGGTCGGACTCTCTTTGTTTCCGAACGACTGCACCTTCGAAAAACATTGAGCGAGCGGTGACAACGGATCGTCGAGGCTTAACTTTTGCCCGTTACCGATATTCGGACCACGCGCGGCAACAACCACCGCCGAACGACGGTCCTTCGACACCACGATAAGAGCTGACTTCTCGAACGGTCCCTTATCAACCAACGCTTGCAGCAGTCCCGCGAGGAGATCCTCACTTCGCGTTGCATTCTCAAACGAGTCGGTGATCGCGGTCACGATCGTTGTGCCGTTTGGGGTATGAATAACTGGGGGTTCGACAAGCTTTACGTCGTTGGAACGGGCGACCTTCTTGGGCTGCGCCTTGGCTCCACTGAGACCGAACTGGTCCAGCACCTCACGGGACTCGACCACGCCTTTCACTGCGCCCGCGACCTTCACCTGAGCAGCGCGCTCACCTGGCGATGCCGCACGGCCACTCGGAGGTTGAGGCGGCGCCAGCTCCTCCTCGAATTCGACCCCCACTCCTTTAACGAGTGCACCTATCTCGGAGTCGAGCTCCGCCCGGCTATCACCCGTCGAGGCAGGCGCTGGGCTCGTCGCTGCCGGCCGAGGAGCGCCGCCTTCGCGCCGCATATCCTCGATAACCTTGGCGGAGAAGAGGTATTCAGATGCTCGCTCGTAGATCTTGAGATACTGCGCATCGGGGATCTGCAACATGCGGATTGCGCTCTTCGGCGGAATCGGCTTGCCCGGTGCGAGCTTCTCCCAACGTTTACCATCGAAGGCGTCGCACATCTCCACCGCAGCCTGACAGAGCGGACGGAGTATCGCCCGTTCCGGCACGCGCGATGCCGCCTGGCGATCGAGGGCAAAAAGAATCGCTTCAGGGATGCCGTTACGGCGAAGGTACAGCACCCCCATCTTTTCGCAATCAAACTTATGATCCTGCACCAAGCGATAGTGCAGCGACGAGCGAGAATTTCCCGCCGCTAACTCGACGTACGTTTTCTTAAAGAAAGCCGCCGCGAGCAGCTCACCCATCGAGGCAAAGAGCGCCGAGGTCTGCGCATCTTCGGTCAGATTACGCGCCAGGGCCTCAGACAGAATCGTCGCAACGATCGAGAAACGCTTCGCGCGTTGACGATGCTCCTCAACATAGACCGATACTTTGGGATCTTCGGTATCGGGACGCTCACCGATTTTATCGAGGGTCTCCAAAACAACGTCCGAACCGAGTCGGATTATCGCGCTTTTTGCCGAAGTGATCGGCGATCGTCCGCCGGAGAAGAACATGGCATTGGCGATGCGGAGGAGCTCGATAACGATGATCGGATCTTGGGCCGCGCATATAGCCAGATCCTCAACACGAATATTTTTGTTACCCACCAAGCGACGCGCTTCGGCCCACACCGCGCGATCGGGCGGAAGAAGGAGACCGAGGGCCCCAGGTTGGTTACGCGCTCCCTCTGCCCCTGCGGAAGAAGTGTCGGTGTCAGGGGCTTTATCTTTGGTCATGGGCGAATCGGACAGAAAATCTCGTAAGAAAGCTTCGTCATTTTCTATTGAAAACTTGACCTCAACAAGCGGTCGAAATAATCGGAAACGAGCGAATAGACCCCCCAAACTACTAAGGTTTGTTTTATACCGACGTTATGAGAATACGCGATCGCCGGAGCCTATCAGGAGTCTGCGGCGCACCCCTCGTGTGGGCCCCCTGGACTGAGCCTTAGCAGGTTTTTTGAGCGAACTAATTGAGAGTAAAAAAGTGGCCGGGGGATGGAGAAGCAAGCTGAACGGGCGATTTTTTAAAACTAAACATCGTTCCCATCTGCGCCGATAGCATCTTATGGGTAACTACCCGGTAGGTAACGAAATCCCGAACACGGCTTCAACATGAATAAGATCAAAGACATAGCATCTTCGATTAAATCAGCGGTCGGGGCACTAGCGTGGCAACTCTTTGGTCGACCGGTGCCGGTGCGGGTAAGACCAAACGCGCGCCGGCGCTAACAGTTCTACTGTTCAATCCCGCAGCCCCATTCAAAAACAAACCATAAGCCCAAAACCCGTCCTTCGATCTGAGAGGATTAAGTATCTCCTACTTTATGTAAGCCCTTCAGGACAGTTGCGAAAAAGCGGGGAAATCTGAGCGTTTTCGGGGCCATATCTGTGGGAATGCCTTGAGCGAGAGCGAGTCGAAAGGCCATCGACAGGTCTCGGTCGAATTGGTTCCCACCATGTCCGATTATGCTACTCTTACTCTCATGATTCTCCGAACTCCAGATTCAGACCGGGGCGCTCACCCGTACGCACGGAGTCTGCGGCTCGTGAACGATTACCGCACTATCGGTGGAGAGCTGCTCCGCTACGAGTCGAGTACCCGTGGGTATGGGCATCAAGCCTTCGCCGCATTTACCCGCTTTCGTGAAGGGGTCGCCTTTGTAGCGGTTGAAGTTCTCGAAAGTTATCTTGAGGACCTTCTTGATATCGACGTGTCGGACGACGCTTTGTTTATAAAGCTGCAAGGTTTTCGCGTTCGATCGATCCACTGGGCTTTCGTCGGACTTCTCGGCGCAGTGACGGTCGGGCTCTACGCCGCGTCGACCGGCGCATCCCTACCTCTCTCGCTCGGAGTTACGGTGGCACTCGCATTTCCCTTCGCGATCGTGTGGCATTTCGCCCCCCGCGACGGCCTCACCCGCAGGGTCGGGTTTGCGCAGATACTCTCACACGAGATCGCCCGACGACGGGGCGGAGATGACGGTCGTCCGAAGACGCTCTCCCCTGCAGCACTTCTCGAAAAGCTTGTTGCTCATCGAAATCCAAGCTCCGCCCGAATCGGATACAACACCTCCGTCGGCCGAACCAAGAGGCAGTAAGGGCTCAGAGAGCAGATCGGGGGGACTTCCACCGCTCACTTTTTCTTTGTGGGTACTTTTGCGGGAGCGGGTGTCGGCTGCGGCCACAACTTACGAGGATCAAAATTTGCGGCACCTAAGCCCTCGTGGGGTGTGCTGCAGACCACGAAACGTGAAAAATCGAGAAGGTTAGCTTCCTGCCGAATATGATCAATAACGAACTGGGTCGCTAGATACGGACGCTTTGTTTTACGATCGGCGCTCGCGCCCAATCCAAAAACACCGATAACCGTCTTCCACAGATGACCGGAACGGTCGTAGACGAACTTATACACCGGGAGCATGCTCGCCTTATCCACGTATAAGAGCTGCCGACCGTAGTGGCTATACGGATCGCTCGAGACAAGCTCCACCCGCCACAAACGTCGCGGCACAAAGATCGCCCCATTGAGTGGTGTACTTGCATCCTCGAGCGAGGGAGCGAACTTGGCATCCGTGATGTCATCACGTCCCTCACTCCGATTGACGCCGAAGCAGCCTTCCCCTTCAGGCGAGAGCTGTCCCAAGTCAGCGCTGGCAAACGGCGCGAGCCCCACCGCCGATCGATCGGCGGTGGCTTCCACGAGCTCCGCTTTCCCCGACCAGACGAGGAGATCCTCGACCGTGGTAACACCCCGCGCAAAGGGATCGGAGCGATTCGAGCCGGTCAGCTGGCGTGCCTTCCGGAGCGCCGGCGAATGAAACCACACCACATCTTCATCGCCACCGCGGAAACGAAACGACAGCCACGCCAAACCGCCGATCGCTTCGGGAGCGGTCAAGGTCAATCGTTCACGAAATATCTGTGCGCCACTCTCAGCACCGAGTAATGCCGGATAGGCCCGTACAAACTCGCCCCGGAGGAGCCTGGTTGGACGCCCCTCTTTGAGCCAGGTAAGATCGAACGTACTTTCAATACTCCCCTGCCCCCACCAAACGCTCTGAAGATTCCACACGATGCGGGCCCCGAGGAGCTGCGGATCGGTGTCGGCCAGCATCTCCGCTTCAGCCCCAAAGGGATATCCACGGTTAAGGACGAGTTCGGCGCGTAACGCGGTACTTCCACTCACGAGCGCGCGCTTATTCGCGCTCGCATTACGATAGCTCTCCCCCTCCCAGGGATCATCGATTCTCCAAAAATAGCCGAGCTTTTCGCGCGCCGCGAGACGAAGCTCCCCACTCTTAATGCTCGGCACAAGCTCCGGAACAACGACGCCTCTCCAGGCGTTGATATTGGAAGTGTTGATGACGGTCGATATGCCACCTTCCGTAAAAGGTGGGACCCCTTCCGGCAACGTAAGCTCAGCGCTAGAGAGTGGCGGCTCTTGCGCCGAAAGCGCCGCCCCAAACAGAAGCGAGGCGCACACATAGAGCGCCACGAAAGCGCTCATCGAGCGCCAACCGACGCAAAGACGGCAAGGACCCGCAACCAACTGGGAGTCGCTTTTGTCCGAGCTGCTCGTCTCCCGTCCGGTAAGTTTTTTCACCCGCCAGAGGTCTGGCAGACGAGATACGAGCGCGGCGCGGAAGGCCGCGCAGATACCAGAAAATTTTTTAACCGGATTAGGCGGGCAAAATTCTCGGCAACCGGCGCTTAAGGATACTCGACGCTTCGCGCTTCGCTCACACTGCCGCATTCGAATCCTGACTGCCCTGCTCAGAGAAGATTGAGTGGTTACTTGAGGGGATGCTTCTCAAGCTCTTGCATCTTCTTCATATGAGCTTCGAACATCGCCTCAGGGCCGATATCCTCGAGCACCCGTGAACGCTCCATGAGCGTCTCCTTATCCTCGATGAACATCCGCGGATCGGGCGGATAGACCTCGGGATGAATACCGGTATCCATCCGAATCGCGTCCACCGGACACGCCTCAACACAGTAACCGCAGTAAATGCACAGAAGGGTATCGATCTCGTAACGATGCGGAAACTTCTCCACGCTCTTATCAGCATGCTCAGCCGCTTCGATATAGATACATTTTGCGGGACAGGCCGTCGCACACAGAAAGCATGATGTGCACTTAATGTCGCCCTGAGGGTTGAGGGTCAAACGGTGCCGACCACGATACCGCGCTGGGTAGGAACGCCGCTCGTTTGGATACTGGATACTCGCCGCCGCAGCGATCTCTTTTTTGAGCCCGAAAAGATGGAGCACGTGCAAAGTAAAATTACGCAGGAGTCGACCGAAGGTGAGAACCACACCTTTGACGACCTCGATGACGTAAATCCGCTCAAGGAAAGACATCTCTTCACGTCGCTTCATAGCCCAACCTGTGCAAACGAACTAAAAATATCCCGGCGGCGGTCACGGGGTTGAACGCGACTTTACGAACGCCGCCAACTCGCTGGCCAACCTTAACGCAAGTTTAGGAGTGGCACCACTTACGACGTGGAATCCTGCCACATACGGCGCGTTAAGCTCAGCCAGATGGAGGCAATGGTGCACCGAAAAATCAGCCAAGTCACGCTCCGGGTCAGCGCTCACGAGCGCCTCTATCGCTGCTGAAACCTTCACCCCGGGGACCTTGGCGAGCCCGGCCACGGAACGCCCCGACTTGAGCGGCATCAACCCTGCGAAGATCGGTATGCCGATACTTTGCGCCTCCTTGAAGAACTCGACCGAGCTAACCTCATCGAAGACGGGCTGACTAAGCGCATATTTACCCCCCGCTTCGAATTTCCGCTTCAACCGCTTGAGCTCAGCGCCACGGTTGCGGGCGTTCGGATTAACGACTACCCCTGGGAAATAGTCCGGTGCCCCCACCAGGGGGTTCCCGACAAGATCTCGCCCCTCGTTTAAGGTCGTTATCGCGGAGAGCAGGCCGATTGAATTGACCTCAAACACACCTTTCCGCTCAGGCGCATCCCCGATCGTCACGGCGTCTCCGGTGAGGGCGATAACGGAACGGACCCCCAGCGCCCATCCGCCGAGAAGATCGGCCTGGATTGCGATAAGGTTTCTGTCTCGACAAGAAAGGTTAACGAGCGGCTCAATCCCAAAACGGCTTTTTAAAATCGAGGCGAAAGGGATCGCGGCGAGCCGCATCTTGGCAAGGGCACAATCAGTAACGTTAAAGAAATCGATCCCATCGGTCTGCCCGGCAAGCCGCCCCAGGACCTCCTCGACCCCCGTTCCCCGGGGAGGATTTACCTCTAAGCAGAGGAGAGGTCGGGTCTTTGCCCCTTTCAGCACCTCTTTAATTAACTCGAGCGCCATCCGTATCCCCGCGACCTTAAAGGGCTAAGTACAGTTCTTCTGACCCTTTAATCCTTGCAATTAACGCTAAATCTTACTAGCCTAATGAAGTTTCAGGGCTTTTGGAACGTCTGGCGTTTAGATTTATTCGAACTCGCCGTACCGACCTTCGACTTTCGATCTCCTGTTTTTAGCTGCGTTGTTTTTTAACAGCGTCATCGAACCGCTTAAACAGGTCGGGTTGGGCCCGCACAGCTTAGTTCTAGGGACGCTTGAGTGCGCCTCCAAGGACGAAGCTAAATAACGTGGCGTCATCTCGGTAGGAACACTCGGTCCCCACCTGGGTGTCTCCTCATCATTACCAGGTGTCTACAACATCGTTCACCGTTATGACTGTAAGCATTGAAGTTTTTTATTCTTTCCAGAGCGCCTACTCCTACCTCGCCCTCGAGTCGATATACGAGATCGAGAGTAAGTACGACGTTGAACTCCTGTGGCAACCGTTCTCCGCGAAGGCTTCCGGTCAACAGATGACCCCCTCCCCGATCGTCCCCGACAAGCTTTCGTACCTCTTTGAGGATACGAAGCGATTCGCGACGGAGCGTAACATCCCGCTCGTTTTCCCCGAGGGTTGGCCCGAGAACGAATTCGACCCCGGTCGCGTGACCCGTGGGGCTGTGGTCGCCGGCGACCTCGGCATCTTAATGGAATATAACTACAAGGTGTTCCATAAGTGGTGGGGACTCGGCGAGAACCCGAACGATGAGAACTTCATGAACGAGCTTTGCGATGAGCTCGACATCGACCTCGGCGACTTCTTAAGCAAGGTCTCCTCGTCCGACACCCGCGAGCGGGTCAAGGGCATCTACAAGCGGGGCCGCAAGATGGGGGTCTACGACACGCCGACCTTTGTTATCGACAAAGAGCGAATCTTCGGCATCGACAAGATTCCGTACATCGCTGCCCGCCTCGAGAAGATGGGCGCGATTCGGAAGAAAGAGCGGTAAAAGAGCGGGACGACCCCGTGTCTCAAGAGCGCCGCGTCTTCGTCAACGTTTCGAACCTCGCGAAACCGACCGAAAGCGCGGCGCTTCCGTTTGCGTGCGTTTTAGATGACGACGCCTCACACCATACCCGCAACGTCCTGCGCCTCGGCATCGGCGATTCGGTCATTGCGATCGACACGGGCTCCCATCGACGCTTCGCCGCAACGATCACCGAGATCTGGCCAGCCGTTGCTCTTCGACTTGAGCGGGAGAGCCCCCAACCCACCCGCGCCAGCCGAGTGAAAACCCTCATATTCGCCCTCTGTAAGGGAGAAAAGAACGATCTCGTATGCCAGAAAGGGTGCGAACTCGGCGCTGACCGGATCCTCTTTTGGCAAACCACCCGTAGCATCGTGCGCGTTGACTCACCACGCGATCGGGACAAGAAGCTTGAGCGCTGGAGCAAGATCGCACTCGCAGCGGCACAACAATCAAATCGCAGCGACGTCCCCTCAGTGGGACTCGCACTCTCAACCGAGGAACTCCTGAACGACATTCGGGGAGTGCAAACCTCAGACGACGCTCTCCTCGTCTGCTCGCTCGAAAGTGAAGCGCGCGAGTTTCGTCACCTTGCGCCCCCACACGGAGGGGTTCATATCGCCATCGGCCCGGAAGGTGACTTCACTCCAGCCGAGTACCAAGCTTTAAAAGAGGCGGGATTCCTTCCGGTCTCCCTCGGCCCCCGCGTCCTTCGCGCCGAAACCGCCGCCATCGCCGCGGTGGCGATAGCGAACGGCATATGGGGATTTCGCGAGGATTAAGCTCTCCGCACACGCTCTGTGGGCGCGCTTCAGCAACCGATCGGAGAGAGCGATTCAGAAACACCGCCGTTTCATTGAGTACCTACCGGAATACCCCTACGGTGAAGAAGGAAGTGATGGATGTTCCATCACAAGGTTTTTGCGGTTTTTTCTTAGGAGTACGTTATGAGTAGTTTTGGTGATCCGTCGTGGCAGGAGTGGCAGGAGCGTCAGGAGGCCGAGCGTCGCGCTGAAGAGGCACGTCGCCGCGCGTACGAGGAAGCTCTGCACATGCAGAACCTCCTGGCGGAGCAGGCTCGTCAGGCTGAAGCTCAGCGCAACCAGCAGAACAACGGCTGGTCCTGGTAAGCGATGACAGTCGGCGCGGGGACGGATCTCAGGCTTCCCCCTGGATTCGTCCCCAAGCCCGCTCTTTCAGCTCCACCGTTACGGTTTTAAACGGACGACACCACCTCCTTCCAGCCCCCTCCCCTCAAAAAACTCCCAACACGATCAACACGAGGCGGTGGCTCCCGAGGTAGCTCCATCCCGCCCCCTCTGCTATAGTCTGCCTTGCTCCGTATGGTTTTTAGCTCGTTTATATTTCTCTTTTATTTTCTCCCGATCGTTTTCGGGGTGTATCTCCTCGTCCCCCGCCCCTTAAAAAATCTTCTGCTCATCTGCGCGAGCCTTTTCTTCTATTCATGGGGAGAGCCTCGCTTTGTTGGCACGCTCCTTACCCTGTGCGCGTTCGACTTTGTGCTGGCGCTTCTCATCGAGCGAAGCTCGCCCCGTGGCTCGAAAACAGCCCTGACCTTATCGCTCCTCTTGAACGTCGGAGCGCTCGGCTATTTTAAATACGCCAACTTTTTCATCGGCGAGGTGAACCGAGTCGGCGGTTGGTTCGGCAGCGCTCCGATTGAGTGGCAGAAGGTCATCTTACCGATCGGGATATCGTTCTTCACCTTTCACAAGATTAGCTACGTCGTCGACGTCTATCGGAAGATCCGACCAGCGTCGAAAAATCCGATCGACTTCCTCCTCTATATCCTCTTCTTTCCCCAACTCGTTGCGGGGCCGATCGTGCGGTATCACGAGATCGAAGATCAGCTGCGCTCCCGCCCTTTTCGCCTGGACGACATCTATCACGGCCTCACCCTCTTTTGTATTGGACTCGCCAAGAAGGTGCTTGTCGCTGATGTCGTCGGACACACCGCTGACGAGATCTTTGGTCTTAAATCGAACGCCCTCTCGATCGAACTAGCCTGGCTCGGCATCCTCGCCTATACCGCCCAGATCTATTACGACTTCTCTGGATACTCCGATATGGCGATAGGGCTCGCCCGGATGTTTGGTTTTCGCTTCCCCCAAAACTTCGATCGCCCCTACCTCGCGACAAGTTTCACCGACTTCTGGAGACGGTGGCACATGTCGTTTGGGCGATGGATGCGCGAGTATCTCTACTACCCCCTCGGTGGCTCGCGGGTCGGCGTGGCCCGACAGTACTTCAATCTCTGGGTGATATTTCTTTTCTCGGGACTGTGGCACGGCGCCCAGTGGACCTTCGTTCTTTGGGGGGTATGGCATGGAATCTTTATGACCCTCGAGAAACTTTTTCTGGGGCGATATCTGGTCAAGATTCCGTACGCCTGCCAAGTACTCACCACCCTCTTTTTTGTGATGCTCTCCCGGGTGCTCTTTCGCGCCGACGATCTCTCCCATGCGGGCTTCTACTTCAAACGGCTCGTGGACGATGCGGGCGTCAACAAGGCCCCCCCGCTCGGCTCGGTGACCTCCGGATATGAGATCTTTATGGTTGGTCTCGCCTACGCCTTATGCCTCTATCCGATCGTCCCAGGACTAACCAAACTCGTTGAACGGGTGCGCTCAATGGCATCTCCGACCATCCGGGAGTATGCGTGGGCGACCCAAGCGATCGTCCTCCTCGGCCTCTCGGCTGCCGCCATGGCCGGCACCGACTTCTCGCCGTTTATCTACTTTCAGTTTTGAGGTCGGCATGGAACGAGCGATGCCAACATACCGGACCCTCAAAGCAATCTTTCTCGCTCTCGTCGGGAGTTTCCTCTTTTTCCCACTCCTGAACGATATTTTAACCGTTTTTCCGGAGCCCCCGCCGCACGGCATGGCCGCCGCACAGCCGGCTCGACCGTTTTCCCGAGAAGCTTTTATGAAACGGGCCTGGCAACGAAGCGTTGAGCCCCGGGCGAAGCGCAATTCAGGACTCTGGACCCCCCTCACCTTGGTAGCGAACGATCTCTACTCTCGACTCTTTGGACAGATCACGGCTTTTCATAACGGCAACGTGATGGAGGGAAGCGGTCGTCACTTAATCCAAGGAGCGCACCTCCCCGCGATGAACCGTCGCAAACCAAAGGGGCTCAAGGACTTTCCTCGCCGTATCGAATACCTCAAAGAGCTCCAAGTGCGACTCCAGGAACGGGGCAAGACCCTCCTCTTAGTCGTTACTCCGAACGTCACCGAAATCTACCCCGAGGTCGTACCCGAGATGTTTCTCGATCCGACCCGGCACTCCCGGCAACATCCCTTTGAAAGGCTGAAGACACTCCTCGAACAACACTCGATCGCCTATATCGACACCGTCGCCACCCTCCGCGAAGCAGCGGCGAAGGGAGCACCGCAGCTCTTCCCCCGTTCCGGCTCGCATTGGAGCGAACTCGGCTCATGCCTCGCCCTTAAGGCAACGAATGAGAAACTCAAGTCGATGGGCGGCGCTTCATTTCGAGGATTTAATTGCGACGACGTAATCCTCGAGTCTCCCCCACGAGATAAGGATCGTGATCTATTGAAGATCGCCAACGTCCTCACCCCAAGCCGGTTTGAAGATCCCACCCCCTACGTTACTATTCGCTACACCGACCCCGCGCCGAACAAGCAGCCGTCCGCTCTTCTCGTCGGCACCAGTTATCTTTTCGCTTTTGCCGATCACATTCACCAATGGGATCTGACCAAAGATTCCCGGCTCTTTTTCTACTTCAAACAGTGGCGGAAAGGAGGTGAGCGGAAGTTTTACAACTTACGACGTGAAACGGTGGACTGGGCCGAGGTGCTCGATCGAGACATCATCATCGTTAATGTCGGTGTTGGAAGACCGACGACGATCGGATACGGCTTTATCGAAGCCGCGCTCACCTGGCTGCGTAAAAATCCGTAAAAAGGGCTGGCCTGTCCCAGCTCCGGCGGCCAAGTCGACGTAAGGACTCTTCTGGAAGCGATGAGGCCTGCGCCCCCTCCAGAGAGCTTCCTGCTTTCTACCCTGAGAAACGACCGCAGATAACCGAAGCTAATATATCCCTCAGTTCGAAACCCCAGCACCACCCCGCTTTACTCGTAGGGCTATCACCCGAGGTCGAACCGAAGGCTCAGCCCATCGATAATATTCATCCTGTCCGCTCTCATCAAAAATTTTGTTGCGCCCCTCTCGACTACAGCCGCACCGGACCAGAACTCAGTTGCCTGTGTCGAAAAAAAAGGACGGGACGGTCACCGTTCAATCTAAGTGCATTACATCGGCGAGGCGCCTCGGTCCCTCAAACTAATCCGAAGGCAGCACGACTATATTGAGTAGAGCATCGAAGGGGATCTCACCCAGGACACGGTGGCGCTGTGGGTTTCGAACGATCCCCTATCACCGCCCCACACTCGACGTTTCTGGTCACTGGCTCCACCGCTGGGGCAGTCCAAGCGGACGAATCGGGTACCGCCGTTATCATCAACTAAGATCTCATCATCGAAGGCACCACCCCGACCGGCAGCGCCTATGGCGGCGACTCGCTCTCGATCGGAGGCTCACGCCTCAAGGGGCGGCGCCATCTTCGCCGAGATGGGCAGTACCGCGCGGTGCGCTGGGGTCTACGACGAGGATTGCATATTCAGTCCAGTGGCGTGGATCCGCCGTCTATCGCCCCTTAGAACTAGGAATTCTTTTAGAAAGTTTTTTTCACCTTCTGGAGAAATCACGAGCCTTGCCAGGGAGGGCCGGGCAGCTTCCGAAGCTTGGAGCGTGCCCTCCATAGAAAAGGAAGTGCGCAGGAAGGCGAGCTGAACCTCGTGGGCCTTTCACCTCTGGATAGTAAAAAAACTTATTGAAAGGCGCACGAGACCGATATCATATCGCGAGCGCACAAATCCCCCCGTATGACACATCTCCTCGAAATGCTCCATATCCTCCTTTAGGGATTCAGCTCAACGGGGTTAAAAAGGGGGGGGCACATGGGGTTCGTTGTCCGGGTTTGGTGCCGTCTACGCTCTTCTTTCCAGTCACG
>JBILDU010000020.1:0-35570 GCA_044352465.1 Bdellovibrionota bacterium | reverse complement strand
TATCGGCCGCCCAATCCTGCACAGCGATTCTATTTATGCTTCTCTTCTCAACCGCTCACGCCGATTTCTTGCGCCCGCCTTCCGGACCGTCCGGTGAACTACCCAAATTCGACCCAACTTGCACTGTCTTCTCAGTCGATGGACCACACCTCGAGTACTGGGTTTCCTACTCAGGACCGTTTATCGGGCCGGGGATCGAATTCGACTTCTTCGCTTGTCCGCTCGGCCGCACGATCCTCCATCCGATTTTCTGCCTGGATATATCCCTCATCTGCCCGGGCGATCAGGGCCCCAACACGGAACGACTCTGTTTTCATGCCGGAGGCAACTCGAATGGGGATCTCGAGATCTTTCCCAGCGACTATCGTAAACCGAAAGCTCGCCGGGGCACGTTTTCCGCACCGGAACTACCAAGCGAGATCTCCCCAGATCGTTTCCGGGAATTCTGGGAGTGGTACGAGGCGCGCCAGCAAGAGCTTTTCGGAGGGCGGAAATACTGTATCTGGGGCTCGGGGGATAATAACTCACTCAACTGTGGAAGCTATTTTCTTCTCCTCCTCGCCAAACTGCTCGGGAAAACTCCAGCAGAGGTTCGCGATATGATCCCTTCGGTGGATCAATGCACCCATTTTTCCTGGGACCTCTACGAAGATCCGTTTATCCTCGACCTCGAGACGCTCCTCCTCATGCCGGAGCCCTCTGGACCTCCGGGGATCGACAGCACCGAACCCACTCAATGCTTGGCGATGATGGGGCTCACGGTAGCGGAAGATCTCGCCGCAGCCAGCATGACGCTCGACCGCCAATAGGACTGGACTACCGTCGTTGGAATGAACCGGGGTGCTGACCGCCCGCTACTTTGCCGCAAGCCTCTTCCGCTTCGCATCGAAGCGCATCTGCAGGAGTTCGATACCGAGCGCAAAGCCCATCGGGAGGTAGATATACCCTTTCGGAATCTTTGCCCCGAGCCCTTCAGCAAAGAGGGTGACGCCGATAGAGACGAGAAATGCGAGCGCCAATATCTTGAGCGACGGCCGTGCCTGGACGAAGTCGGAGATGCTCTTCGAAAAGAGCAGCACCGCAACAAACGAGACGAGAACCGAGGCATAAATAACGAGAAGATGTTCGGTCAATCCGACTGCGGTTATAACTGAGTCGATCGAGAAGACCATATCGAGCAGGACGATCTGAACGAGAACGCCGCTGACCGTGGCCGTAGCAACTCCGAGCTCACCCTGCTCCTCGATCCCGTATCTCTCGACCACGTAGTGCATCTCCTTGACCGCTTTATAGAGGAGAAAAAGTCCGCCAAGGATCAACACCAGCTCTTTCCCGGTGAGTCCCCAGACGAGCGGATTCTGAAGCTTCTGGATCCACGCCGCCCCGAAAAGAAATAATAAGCGGAATCCGAGCGCCGCAAACAAGCCAAGCTTCCGTGCGAACTCGCGCTTCTCAGCCGGCAGCCGTCCCACAAGGATCGAGATAAGCAGGATGTTGTCGATCCCTAAGACAAGCTCCAGACCGATGAGAAGAAGAAGCGTCGCCCAGATATTAGGATCGCTGAGTAGTTCCATGGGTAGTAGGGACCGAACCAAAAAAATAAGACTTATTTCGACCGCCTCTAAAACGGTCCTCTCACCTCTATGCGAGGGTGGTCCTAGCCTATACAAGCTTTGTTGAAACAGCTAGACGGGTTGTGAGAGGGCCGGTACGGACGTGAGACCGTTACAAGCGGCGCCGCTCCTGTGAACCGGGGAGAGCCACCACAATGGATAAGCAGTACTTTTTCAAAGCTCGCCCCCCACCGCTCCGCCAAAGGGAGAAGACCCGCATCGCCAACTCTTAACGCCGTGAGAGAGATAAACCGATCGCGACCACGCTTGGGAAATTTTGAGGCGAAGCGAATTTGGCTTGGCCGAATGAAAACCGTACCCTAATGAGGCGCAGAGGTGTTCCTCAGCACACGCAAGGTTTTTTGAAATTCAAATTCGCGGAGGTTACGATGGCAGTGCTTCTTCCGATCTTGTACGTCGGTGTTTTCATTCTCTTCGCCCTCATGGCCTACCTCATCTGCTGCATCACGGTGGAGGACGAGGAGTAAAGCACCGAAGCTGGCAGGAATGGATCGGACTTAACTGCCTTTCTTAAAATCTTAAGAAGGTAATTAAGCTGAAACATCTCTGCCGCTCATTCGGGGCGAACGACCGAGGCCTCGATCCGCCGGAGCGCTTCACGCGCCGCCCAGAAAACCGAGGGGCGCCACCAACTTCGAGCGCATGTCTTAAGAGCAGGAAGAGCTTCGACAGCTTGATCTCCAAAGCCGCCCAGCACCGTTGTCGCATTACATCGTTCGATCGAGGTTCCCTCACGCAGGACTTTGATGAGAGGGCCTACCACCTCCGCGCCGATAGCCCCTAAAGCCATGATTGCATTATGTTGGGCACGCGCCCGGATACCACCGAGAGCTGGCAGGAGGTGCGGAATGGCACCCGCACCGATCTCGATAAGGGCGTTTCGAGCGATCTCTCCAACCATAGGGGTCCCCAGCTCCCCAGCAAGGGCCTGATACGTTTCCCCATCTCTCCGCCCAACTTCGCCGAGGGTGAGAACTAAAGCTTGCAAGTGGGAGACCGCCAGACGACGGTTCCGCGGATCTTTGATCTCTTCGATAAGGAGCGGCGTCGCTTCCGCAGCGGCTTTTCCGAAAAGACTAAGAGCGCGCGCGGCCTCTAGTCGCACGATGGGTGTGGGGGAACGCAGGTCCTGCAGAAGAGGCCGAATATCCGGGGACGTCGGAGCAATTTGAAGTTGGTTTTCCGGCTTGAGCATCGGCTCGGCGAGAGGATGAAGGCACGCCGCTCTCAGATCGATGACCGCGTCGCTCACTGGACGAGAAACGTTCCGATCGCTTTCAGGTGACCACCCACTCGGCAACGAAGGGGCAACACCGGTCGATGATTTCATTGGTGACATACAGCCGAAAGAAAACAGGCTCCCGAGCCCTCTTTGAGGGGCTTTTCTAACAACACAAGGTGGTTATGGAGCAAAATCGAAGGGGCGCCTCGCGGGGATTATCGCCGGCGCATTCGCAACTCACGTATAATAATAATCATCGCGAGCATTTAAGGGAAGATATCGCGCCGCTATGACAACGCCTCATAAATCACGTCATGTACCGTCAAAGGCGACTCTACAGCGTATTGGATCACCTTATCGGCGCAACCGTTTCAGCGCGTAGATCACTGCATGCGATCGAAGACCGGTTGCCCGAACGATCTCAGGCACATCGAGGCGCCAATCCATCTGGATCGCTGAAAGCACCTTTCGTTCAGCGGTCGATAGAATTTCTCTCACAAAAATCTCCGCTTTATGAACCGCTCAACGGCCCGCGATCCCGCGGCACCAAAAAAGTCCCTTCATTCCGCCGAAAAAGCTCCCCCAAAAGATCGATTGGCCGACAGTCCAAAACCACCCCCACCACCGGTGAACGAGAGAATCAAGCTGAAGAGTAACCCTGGTCTTGCCGTCGATCTCTTCGAGCCAGAACTGGAGCCGCGTCGGTCGAATCATCCGCAGAGTGATAATTGAACTGCCATAGAGGTAATCCATCGCACGGTATTCCGGCGAGCGCACCTCGGTGATTACCGCCGGCAGATTCATGAACGGACCGTGATGATTGTTGTAGACCCCGGGGGTGAAGTCGGTGGGACCGCCCTCCCATCCAGGCAAAAACTCAACCTGCCACGGGGGGAGATTTCCTTGAGTGAAGGTCTTGGGATCACAGAGCCACGCCCATACTTTTTCGCGTGAAGCTCCGACGATAGCGGAGCGCTTGACGGCGTGCGGTAGAAAACCAGGTGGAATAGGTTGAGTCATGGCTTCAAACGATAGCAGAGAAGATACTCATCGAGTAACTGACCATCGATATTAAGAGCCCCGGGATCGGTTCCGTAGGGGGCGAATCCGAGTGAGCGATAGAGCTTTACCGCCGGTTCGTTCGTTGTCACAACCGCGAGATGGAGCTGCAGAAGTCCCGGCACACTCTTCGCCTCCTCGATAAGCTGGGCCACAAGTGCCCGACCGAGACCCTGACCCCGCGCCTCGGGTGCCACGTACATCCCCCAAACGACCCCCCGATGGGAGCTCTTCTCGCCCTCCTCACGAAATAGTCCAACCACGCCATGGAGCTCACCGCGCGGATGAAACGCGCCGAGCCGAAACCCACCCCGCCCAGCGGAGAGCTCGAACTGACTCCTCAGCTCCGCAATCGAAACACCACCAAAGTGGGCGGCGGTCTCACCGAACGCCGCGGGGCTTTCGAGAAGCCCCCGCAACCGAAGCGCGCGAAACTGCTCCACATCACCCACCGCGAGTCGGCGGACGTGGTAAGCCATAGCCCCTCCTCTACAACCTATTGAAAACTATAGAACCCGGAGTCACCACGCTGCCCCTTCCCTTGTAATCACCGACGCTTATGTGATAACACAATCACCTGCCTCCGGCTCATTTCAATAAACCATTGAAATGACTGTCGGTTCAAGCAGATGCCCAGGTAGCTCAGTCGGTAGAGCAGTAGACTGAAAATCTACGTGTCGGTGGTTCGATTCCGCCCCTGGGCACATCCTCCCGATCCCCAGCCGACCCCCTATTCGATCCTCCCCCAACGAAACACTCCCCCAAAGCACCCAGCGACCCCCTTGCGACCCATCGCCCCCCTACCTCCTAGTCTCTGAGACTAGGAGGTAGGGACTAGGAGGTAGGCGGAATCTCGTTATTTGGGAAGGGGCGAGGTATGCTCTTTGGCGATGACTCAGACCGATCCGATCAAACTTGCCCAAGAGCTCGCCGCGCTCCCCGAATGTGCGCCCAGCATCGCCGTCGTGGCACCAGACCGCGTACGCCGCGAACGGCTTGTTGAGATGCTTTTAAAGCCGTTTGTAAATACCGCTGACCCGGTCGCGGTGAAACGACTCAGAGGCGAAGATCTGAACAGCCGAGCGATCGAGGAGCTCAAGAACGACCTCCAAGCGATTTCACTATTTTCCTCCCAACGGTACGTCGTCATTCGAGAGATCGAGCGGGCAAACGCGGCCGCCCAAAAGGAGCTCCCTAAAATTATCGCGGCGATTCCCGGTGGATCACACATCATCGTCACAGCTGCGGAGCTGAAATCATCGAATCCGCTTCAGAAGCTTTTCTCCAAAGCAAATCGGCTCGTTGAACTCCCACTGCTTGAAGGTATCGATCTCAAACGCTGGATCCAGAAAGAGCTAAAAAACGTTGGGTTCTCTGAAGTTGAGAACGGTGTCCCAGATGCGATCGCCGATGTCGGCGATGGCGATCCCGATCGGATCGTTGGGATCGTCGAACGGGTGAGTCTTTTTGTCGGGGAAGGCAAGGTAACTACCCAAGCGGTGCGCAGCCTGTTCTCAGCCACTCCGGACCCGAATGAGTTTGCGCTGATCGATGCGATCGCGGGGAGTAATCCAGCCACCGTCGAGGTTCTTCTCCACGAACTTTTCGAAGACGGGAAGAATCCGTTCCTCATACTCGCGTTGCTCGGGCGGACCTTTTCGAATTTCTTAGTGATAAAGCGACTCCTCGACTCCGGCCGATCCCCCGGAGATGTGCGGCAGCTTATGGGGATGACCCAATGGGTATTTGATAAACAGGTGCAGGGACTACGCCGCTATACAACACAGCAGCTAGCCGAAGCGGTACAGGCGATCATCCGCGCCGACGCAAAGCTTAAAAATAGATCTCTGGGGCCCGACGAGGTCATAAGCGGGCTGTGCACCGATCTTCAACTGCCGGTCTCAAGAAATAGTTCGCATGCCGGGCGGCCATGAGGGTGGGGGCGATCGAGCCTCTCGCCTACCCCCCACAAACACTTTCTGTATGAAGTAAGCTGCCGTGGACGGAGCACCCGCAGCTATTTCGATAGCGGCTTCGAGTCGATTACTTTCCAGAGCGGTAGATATCCTCGACCCGCCGGGGTTCGGGCGATGTCGGCGATTCAACGCGGAGGCTTCGCGGAGCGCTCTCGCCACCGGCCGGTATCGAAGGCATCGTCGCGTCAGCTCCCCAGAGGTCGGAGACGGATGGGCCGCTTGGATTCGTAACCTTACCGGGTAGGGGCACAGGAGTTTTAGTAGGCTGAGAGGTTTCGCGTCCCTCGAGGGGGCCCTCAACGTTACCGGCTTTAAACTCATTAAACTTCTCAGGGCCCATACACGCTCTCCGTAAAAGCCTCCAACTCTCGTCAGGTGAACGGTGCAAATTCCTTGCATCGCTTCCCCCACTGAGAATCGCATCTCAGAACGGTTATGACCCACTCGACCTCGCGGTGCCCTCCCAAATTGATACCGAGGCAATACGATACGACTTCGCCTCATTCCTTTCCGCAGGACTCGGGCTGCGCCACCACGAAAACCACATGATTTCAGGAGCTTGGCGCGCCCTAGTAAGCTCAGTTGTGAAAGAGCGCTCCCCCTGTCACCTTCACCCTTGCTTCTTGGTACCGATTCATTCAGCCAGACTAGCTTAGAAATTCGGTCAAAGAATCAGCTCGTGGTGGGGAGCTTACGGGGGGAAGATATCGGCGGGGATCGGCAGCACCGGAGGGGCTGATTTTCCATGCCACGACACCCGACCCGCCACAGATTTCGCCCGTTTTCAGTCCGCGGTAGAGTTTTATTTTGATACCTGCTCTAAGATAGCCATCATTTTTATGTTTCGACCTTGGCTTACCACGTTCCTCGGCTTCACGCTTTTAACAGCGCCACGGTACGCCATGGGAGAGGGCCCCGAGAGAACCGCCTTCACCCCGTTCCAATCCCCGGCTTTGACAAACCAAGCGGTCACACTCACCCCTCTCCCCCCCGCGTCATTTCGTGGCTGGGATTACCTTGTTCAAAAACTCCGCGCTGATGGGGTCAGTGAGGAGACCCTGCGGTCTATATACGCCGACCCACGCATGCCGTTTCTAGGACAGGTGCCGTTTGCGCTTAAACCGCGGGAATCAACAGCGATGTATTCCCCCCTGCTATCGCCGCACAAGCTCAGTCTGGCGCGAGATTTCTTAAAACTTCATGCTGCAACCTTCGCTCAAGCGGAAGAGGCGCTGCAGGTAAACCGCGCCGTGATCGCAGCGATCTTGCTCGTCGAAACCCATTTCGGAAAGAACACCGGCCGCGAACTCGTCATTAATCGGCTTTCCCGAGTAGCGTCAGTTCGGGAGCCAACCAATCTCATTCTCAACCATCGCCGCCTGCTCAAAGACGACCCAACGGTTACCGTCTCCGAGGTCGAGGCGCGCGCCGAATATCTCGAAAGAACCTTCTACCCAGAGGTGAAGGCGCTGCTCACGATAGTCGCTGAGCAAAAAATCGACCCTTTCGAGCTCAAAGGCTCCTCTGCCGGCGCTTTCGGCCTCCCCCAATTTCTCCCTACGTCGTTCCAGAGATTTGGATACGACGGGGACCAAGACGGCGCCGTCTCCCTTTTCGACCCCGAGGACGCGATCTGGTCGACGGCGAACTTCCTCGCACAAAGTGGGTGGAACGAGTCAGATCCCCACGTGAAGCACCGCGAAGTGATCTGGAAGTATAATCGGAGCGATGCTTACGTGGATACCGTGTTGAGTCTGGCCAAATCGCTGCGTCGCCCTCCCCCGCAACGCTCGGCAAAGCCAGCACCAGCGCCGCGAGCCGCCGCCGAAGGGGCTCCGCGCACCGCGAACCCGACCGCCCCCAACAAGAATCTTTAACATTCTGCCCCGTAATGATACGGTGCCGATATGACTGCAACCAAAAAGAAGATCCTCGTCGTCGAAGACGACAACGATAGCCGGAACGCCCTGTGCGCGATGCTCGATGCGTTGGGCTTCAGCTACACCGGATTTGCTTCAGGCAAAGAGGCGCTCGAAAAAATCAAAGGCCAGAAGATCGACATGGCCTTGCTCGATATTATGATGCCTGAGATGAACGGCTACGAGGTCATGAAAGCGCTTAAGGCGCTTCCTGAGTTCAAAGATATCCCTATCATTATGGTGACCGCGAAGGATCAAGATAGCGAGATCCTGCAAGGCTATCAAAGCGGCGCAGATTACTACATCACGAAACCGTTCACAGCGAAGCAACTCGACTACGGCATACGGATCTTCCTCTCCTGAGCCTCAGATGAAGATTTCGCCCCACAACGCGTCATTTAAAAACCCGAATGGCTTCATCGTGCTCGAAGGGGTCAACGGCGCAGGGAAGACGACACTTCAAAAAGCGATCGCTTCGTTTCTGGCCTCCCACGGAGTCGATGTCGTCACTACCCGCGAGCCGGGCGCGACTCCGGCAGGACAGGCAATTCGCTCCCTTGTCCTCACTCCCCGCGAGGACAAACTCTCCGCAGAGGCGGAGCTCCTGCTCTTTGCAGCTGACCGCGCGGAGCACGTCGCGAAGCTCATTCGACCGACCCTTGCTCGCGGCGCTGCGGTGATCTCCGATCGCTACCTCTACTCAACGGTGGCGTTTCAGGGGTACGGCCGTGGATTAAACCGCCAAACCATCGACTCACTCAACACGATTGCGAGCGGTGACACCCTCCCCGACTTCGTTGTCCTCCTCGATCTCGATGCTCAAACAGGACTCGCCCGGACACAGGGAAGAGCGGCGCCTGACTCCGATGCTATGGAGAACGAGGCGATCGACTTCCACAATCGCATACGCATGGGGTTTTTAGAGATCGCCGAGCGTTCATCGGTACCCTTCATCGTTATCGACGCCTCGCAGGCACCCGACGCGATCTTTGCTGAGCTGCGCCCGACACTCGAGGGGTGGCTCGATGCCTTTAAAGAGCGACTCGGAACCCCGCGATCTTTGGGAAAGTAGGAACTCACAAGAGACACCCTCCAAGCTTCAAAAAGACTCATAACGGGCTTTTTCCGAGTGTTAATCCAGCTCCAACCCCTGAAATCAGGGCGAAAAAACTCCCCTCCGCTCAAAAATGGGTGTAGAATTTCAGCCTTATGTCGGACATCGTCGGGCACACCACACAGCTGAACTCGTTTGCGCGGCTTTTTGCAGCCGGGAAGCTCCCCACGACCGCGATGTTTGCGGGCCCAACCGGGATCGGAAAGCAACGGATAGCAAAGCTTCTCGCGCGCTCACTGCTATGCGAGAACGCTGAATTCGGAGGGTGCGAGAAGTGTCATCCGTGCCGGTTGGTCACTCACGACAATCATCCCGACCTGCGCGTCATCGAATGCGCCGATAGCGAAGCCGCGAACGTGGGAGCTATCCGTGAGCTCCTGTATTCGCTGAACTTGAAATCGTTCGCGGGCTCCCGTCGGATCGTCATTTTTAACGACGCCGAGGCGATGTCCACCCAAACAGCCAATATCCTCTTAAAGCAGCTTGAGGAGCCCCGCCCAGACACCTACTTTATACTCGTTTCAGCGAATCCGGCTGAACTCCCTCCAACCCTGCTCTCGCGCTGCCAGGTGACGTTCTTTGACCAACTCTCAGATGAGGCGGTGAAAAGCTACATCGAGCGATATCCCGAGACGAAAACGGAGAACGATACTCCGATGACAACCGCTGAGCTGGTGACACTCGCTGACGGCTCGCTTTCGAACATCGCGGTGCTGCGGGAGCACCTTCCCCTCTGGCGAGATCTGAGAGACAAACTAATCCGTATTCGGAGCGGAGATCCCTACCTCGCCCACGAGCTCTCGCAGGCTCTCGCCAAGAAAAAGGAGGATATCCCTGTAGCGCTGCTCTTAATGCGGATTGTCGCCCGCAAGGAGCTTCATCGGGCCGCTTCCCCCGCTGACAGCTCGGCGTGGGCTACTTTTCTGACGAACGTATTAACCGCTCAGCACGCTATCTCCGAGCGCAACCTGAGCCCAGCGTACGTGCTTCATTTTACCTTTCTCCATCTCGCTGGAGCGCCCGAGCTCGGTTCGTTTACGACCCTCGCAAACGGTGGTACGTTGCTTCACTCAGTCATAAATTACTAAATCTCAGAGTGCCCTATGGAAGAGACAAAGCCACCTGCCGAAAATACCCCAGCGACACCACCCATCCCGCCAATTGTGGCCGCTGAGAGTCCCTCCGCCGTGGCTGAAGAGCTGATCTCGATCGACGATTTCATGAAGGTGAAACTTCGAGTGGCTCGCATCGAAAGTGCCGAAGCCGTACCGAAATCGACGAAGATGCTGAAGCTCCAGCTCGACCTTGGGCCGCTCGGCAAACGACAGATTCTCTCCGGTATCGCCAAGTTTTATACACCGGAGTCGCTCATTGGAAAGCATATCGTTGTTGTTGCAAACTTAAAGCCAGCGAAGCTGATGGGGCTTGAAAGCGCGGGGATGCTTCTCGCAGCCTCGAGCGACGACGGCAGTCAGCTCTGCATCCTTGAGCCGAGCTCTATCCCCCCAGGATCGGTCGTTCGCTGATACGTTGTGGAATTATTCGATACCCATATCCACCTCGATAGCGCGGTATTCGACACCGACCGTGCGGACGTACTGGCGCGCGCTCGAGCGGCAGGAGTCACCCGCTTCGTGTCCATCGGCGCAGGCGCTGGGCCGGCGGCACCGACCCCGGAAAGTTCAAAAGCACCGAGCGGAGCCGACATGAACCCGCTCCGAACTCCGCTCGCCTCGGCACCCCAAGCTTTAAAACTCGCCGAGAGCTCGCCTTTTATCTGGGCCTCCGTAGGGGTTCATCCTCACGATGCGCGCATCGAATCGGAGGAGAGCTTTGAGCGCCACCAGGCCGACCTGCGACAACTAGCCCAGCACCCCCGTGCAGTTGCAATCGGCGAAACCGGACTCGATTTTTTTTACGACTTTGCACCGAAGACTGACCAAGCGCGTTGGTTTAAGACGCAAGTCGCTCTCGCTCAGGAGCTGCACAAACCTCTGATCATCCACTCCCGTAACGCTGGGCCAGAGTGTCTTCAGCTACTTATTGAGAACGATGCTCACCAGATCGGCGGGGTTTTTCATTGCTATTCTGAATCGGCCGAATTCGCCGCTGCGCTCCGCAAAATTAACTTCATGATTTCAATCCCCGGAATCGTTACCTTCAAAAAATCCCAGAACATTCGGGAGGCAGTGGCGGGAACACCGCTTGATCAGATTATGCTTGAGACCGATGCTCCATACCTTGCACCGGAGCCTCATCGGGGTAAACGGTGCGAATCGAGCTTTATGGTAAAGACCGCGGAGATGGTGGCTCAGATCAAGGGAATCTCGCTCGAAGAGGTGGCCCGCGTTACCACAGCGAACGCCCTTCGATTTTTTAAAATTGGGAACGAGCCAACATGATACACTTCGGGCGATTTCGTGTTTCCCTGGTTGATTTCGGCTCATTTCGCCTCGATGGTGGGGCGATGTTCGGCTCGGTACCCAAAAATCTCTGGTCGAAAAAAATCGCCGGTGATGCCGAAAATTGCATCCCGCTCGCGCTGCGCTCTCTGCTTATCGAGGGTGACGGCCGAACGATCCTGGTTGATGTCGGGATCGGCGAAAAGTGGACCGACAAGCAACGCGCTATTTTCGGGATACGCAACACCCCGACGAACGAACTCGGCGTTAATCCGGAACTGATCACCGATATCATCCTTACCCATCTCCACTTTGACCATGCGGGGGGAATCTCACGGTACAAAAGCGGTTCCACCGACGAACTCGAACTCGTATACCCGCAAGCAACGGTGCATGTGCAAAAAGCCAACTTTGAGAACGCGGCCAACCCGAACATCAAAGAACGGGCGAGCTATCTCAAAGAGAACTGCGCGATCCTACAGAGCGCCAAGCTTCACCTCCTTGAGGGGGAAACCGAGATTTTCCCCGACCTTTGGGTACATACCTTCAACGGCCATACCCGGGGGCAACAAACGGTCGAGCTCCGCGACGGTGGGACCTCACTCGTCTTCCCGACCGATTTGATACCGACCACCCACCACCTCCCCGTTCCGTTCCATATGGGGTACGACATCTGCGCCGAGACGATTCTGAAGGAGAAAGAGGCTTTCCTCGCAAACTGTGTCGCCAGGAACGCGATCGTGGTTTTTCAACACGATCCCGCGGTTGCGGCGGGCCGAGTTGTCCGAGATGAACGGGGGCAGTTCGCCCTGGGGCAGCAGGTTTCGATCTAAAAGTGGCTTTTAAAAGGGGCGCCGGCCTATTTCTGAAATGGTGTTGCGGGCTTTTCGTGCGACAGCGCTACGACTCCCCACCCGACTCAGTCGAACGCATCGCGATAACGGTTGAGATCATACCCATCACCCCAAGCACAACGACAGGCCACGGCTCGCGCGTTATATAAGAAACAATAAACCCAAGGATCACCCCGAATTCAGTGATGACGTTCCGAATCAGTCCTCGAAAAAACTTGGCCGGCTCTCCGCCACGCCCAGAAAACATCTTTCCCCGCGCTATCCGAGGAGCGAGTAAGATCGCAAGCCCTCCCAGACCGAGGAAAAGCAATTCTCCGTTCGGAGGAAGCGGACTCGGCAAAATCTGAGCAGGCGATTTGCCCGCCAAGACACCGACAAATATGAGGATCGCAAAGGTGGCGAGGAATCCCAAATCGATGAAAGCAAGGGGACTCTGGCGTCTCGGCGGGAGAGGTTCGTTCATAGCTCGCTCCTAACGGGCGCGATACTATCAAACATGGTGACGAGGTCATAGGCGCATTTTTATCGTATCTCCGCAGCGAAAACGGCCTTGAATTCGCTCCCCTAACGAGAAAGAATCGGTACTCCAGCGCATTTTTAATGCTCCATGTTTAGCTCACAAATCCAACGATGATTGCTTTCCTCTGGATCGGTTTTATCGCCTTCGTGCTCTTCATGCTCGCCCTCGATCTTGGAGCTTTTCATAAGGGACCCCGAGTAATCTCCGCGAGCGAAGCGCTGCGATGGACCGGGGTATGCGTGGTCCTGGCGCTTCTTTTTAACGCACTCCTCTGGTGGATGTACTCCGTCCAACTCTTCGGACTCGGAACCGATCCAAACAACCCCCTTACCGGACAACAGGCTGCGCTTCAGTTTTTTACCGGATGGCTTATCGAGCAAAGTTTAAGCCTCGATAACGTCTTCGTCATCGCGCTCATCTTTTCGTATTTTAAAGTGCCGCTCCAATTCCAACACCGCGTTCTGTTCTGGGGAATTTTAGGAGCGCTGATAATGCGGGGAGTGATGATCGCGCTCGGTGTCGCGCTCATTCGCCATGTTTCATGGATTCACTATGTATTCGGGGCGCTACTGATTTACGCCGCAATGAAGATCATGCTCGCCAAAGAGATGGATCTGAACCCGGAACACAACATCCTCTTTCGTCTCGCGAAGCGACTTTATCCCGTGAGCAGCCAACTTGATGGGGAGAAGTTCTTCACCCGAATCGATGGCCGGCGGGCGATCACCCCGCTTTTTCTCGTGTTACTTATCATCGAAAGCACCGACGTACTCTTCGCGGTGGACTCAATCCCGGCCGTATTCGCTATCACCAGCGACCCCTTCATCGTCTTTACCTCGAATATCTTCGCGATCTTAAATCTCCGTTCGCTCTACTTCGCTCTGGCAGCTTTTATGGACCGGGTGAAATACCTGAAAGCGAGCCTCGTCGCGGTGCTTTTCTTCGTAGGGCTAAAGATGACCCTCACCGGACATATCCATATCTCCCCAGAGCTATCGCTGGTGGTGATCGGTGGCCTCTTGGGGATAGGCGTTTTAGCTTCGCTCCACACCGAGCGACGTTCGAAAAAAGCCACAAACTGAGCTCTCCGCGGAAGGCCGCTGAGCAGGCTATTTTCTGAGGATTCTCAGGGGGCTCGAGCCCTAATTAAACCCCAAGAATTATTCGTTTTGACAATTAAAAGGGGGCGTTTCTATAATCAGTGGAAAAAGGGTCAGCAAGCCCGATTTTAAGAGCAGACAAACCATGTCACCACGCGCCGACGAGTCCCCCTACCTCCTCACAACCCTTGAGTCCGCGATTGGGTGGGCGAGAAAATACTCACTGTTTTCATACCCGTTTGTGACGGCATGCTGCGGGATGGAATTCATGGCGGTGAGCTGCTCACACTACGACACCGACCGCTTTGGCGCAGCGCTACCGCGCTTTACCCCGCGCCAGTCCGACCTCCTCTTCGTCGTCGGCACGATAACCCACAAGCTCGCGCCCGTTCTCCTGCGGGTCTACGAACAGATGGCGGAGCCGAAGTGGGTGGTCGCGTTCGGGGCGTGCGCCTCGTCTGGGGGGTTCTACGACAATTACACCACGGTGGCGGGAATAGATAAGATTATCCCGGTTGATATGTACATCCCCGGCTGCCCACCCCGACCAGAGACGGTGCTCGATGCATTGATGCATCTTCAAAGGAACATTCACCGCTCGCGTCAACAGATCGCGGCGCAGCACGGTGGAGCCCAACCTCACCCGGAGCTCCCCGAGCTCCTGGGGGACACCATCGACACCGGGCTCCATAAGGCGGTGTAGTTCCCTTAAATTCGGCCACTCATTTAAAGTTCCTGGTCCGGTGTTACCAGGGCGTTTATCCTCTACTCAGCGCACGAGCAGAGGCCCCATTTCACTGGCCTCCTACCAGCGGTACAAAAAAGGCACAAAAAAAGCGCGCCCCTCGAATCGGGGCGCGCCTATTACAAGAGTCGCAATAGATTCAGAGCTACAACTGGCGCCCGTCACACAGGTCGCGGACCTTCACGTTGTAACACTTCCCTGCGTTCGGCACGGCGACACAAAGATTTGAGCTGACCTTGATAAAAGCGCCACCGTTGCTCGTCGCCCGGCGGACACTCGAAGTCGCACAATCAAATTTATACCGACCGAGACACTCCCCCCGAGTTACCGAACATCCCTGACGGGGAGCGCTGGTGCAAATCGCCTTACCATCTTTGTCGTAGATCGTGGCTCGTGAGTTCTTAAAAGTGCGCCGCCCTCGAGTCTCAATGATGGTAGGATTACGTTTAAAAAAGGTAATCGGCGTACCCACCCCACCGGTGCGCTGCACCTGATTATTCTTATACTGAACGGTCACCCCCAGCGCGCTTCGGTTCGTGATCGATTTAATCGTCGGACACACACTCGCGAGATCGGCTTCAGCCACCCCTACAAAACCGCTCAGCGCCACAACAAAAAGAACACCTTTTAAAAACATTTTCATGTCGACACCAGCTCCTTTAACGATTTTTCTGCGTTCGTCCCCAAAAATCACCGTAGGGGAAACCTCAAACACCCTTTATTATGCGAGACTCTGATTGTCTCTCGACCGATTGATATGCGCAAGAAGAAAGGAATGGCCGATCAAGTTACGAACCCTGATAGGCCCCAAATGCATCGAAAGCTCTTGGGTGAAAAAACGGCAGTGTTGTCGTTTCTTTTTATGACCCTCGCTCCGATACTCGCTGGGTGTGGTGGGGGAGCCGAGAGCCCCCCGCCCTCACTCAGCGAGCTCTGCACGGAGGAAAGGGGGCTACAAAAGATTATTAACGGTGCGCCCTGTCCCCCACTTGAGCCCACGGTTGCTCGCCTCAAACTGTTCGACGAGGAAGACAACGCCCTTACCTGCAGCGCGGTCGTGCTCTCACCAAACAAGATACTGACCGCTGCGCACTGCTTTGATGAATTTGTTTTTCGTGCGACGGTCACCGCCGGTGGCTCATCGAGCGATATCGTCAGCGTCACCTCCCATCCAAACGCACGATTTATCGATAATCGTTTCGAACACGATCTCGCCATCGGTATCGTAGAGCCGCCGCTCGAGATCTCCGTCGTTCCCGTGGCTTTGGGCCCGACACCAGCGCTGGGAGAGACCGTGTATATCTTTGGGTATGGCCGCACCACCGTAGAAGAGAGCGAGCCCCCTCTGACAGCACCACTCTCCGCAGGAACGATGAACGTCTCCGCGGTCTCCGATCTGTACATCGACGCATTTTATAACGGCGCTACGGCCAATACGTGCCGGGGGGATTCGGGCGGACCGGCGTTTACCTTCGGAGCGGCGACTCAGCGTCTTCAGCTTGTCGGGCTCGTCTCCTCGGGAACTCTCGATTCGTGCGACGCTGGAGACACGAGCGTATTTACGAATCTTGCAAACCCCTTAAATCGGCAGTTTTTACAAGAGGTCGCTCCGGAGCTCGAGTGATTCTATCCAGACAGAATCAAGTAGGGCTATGGCGCCGCAGTAACGAGGATTGAACGCCAGAGCTCACTGACATCGACCGGCTTTTGAAATACACCGTTAATTCTTAATCGGGTCGCTGCGGGAGGGGCGCTTCCACCCGTCAGACAGTACAGCTGGGTCGCACGCCCACACGAGTGAACGTATTCGAGGAGACGTTCTCCGCCCCCTAACGGCATCCCCAAATCGGTGATGACTACATCGGGAGCGGAAAAGTTAAAGAGGCTTATCGCCTCGGGAATCGAGGTCGCTATCGTCGTTTCTACTGGGTAGCGCGAGAATGCACGCGCCAGGCTTGTACACGAATCGCGATCATCATCGACGATCAGTACGGTCGGGCGGGTATCCAACTGACGAACGCTCGAATTGTCCGTGGGGGTATGTATGATCGCCGTCGGATGTGGGCAGATATCGGCTTGGGGCGCCGAAATAGGCAGGCAGACGGAAAAAACGGAGCCCACATGAGGGGTGGAAGAGACGGTGACACTGCCTCCGTTGAGCTCAACCAGCGCGCGTGTCACAAAGAGGCCGAGCCCGATCCCTTCGATACTCCTATCTCCACACCGGCTGAACGGTGTAAAAAGCGCCGCGACTTCAGCTTCAGACATACCGATGCCGGTGTCGTGCACTCTGATAAGGCCATGGGAATGGGTAGGCGCTATCTCAATCCTCACGGCGCCGCGCTCGGTGTACTTAATCGCATTCCCGACGAGGTTGGAGACGATCCGTCTGAGGTGGCGGCGATCGACCCGCACGAAGAGCTCGCTGTTCGGGTAACTCCGAACTAACTCAAGCCCCTTTGCCGCAGCGGCCACGGTAAAACGCCGCACCAACTCCTCAACCACCGCGACAACTCCGACTTCATCGGCCCGCACCGGCAACTGCCCCTCCTTGAAGCGGGTGAAATCAAGAACATCTTCGACAAGTTCGCCCACACCGTCGCAGTTTCGCGCCGCCGTATCGATAAGTTCGTGAGCACGGGGGTCCGAGAGTTGCTCTTTAAGACACCCTAGAACAGCTTGGATATTATGGAGCGGCGACCGAATATCGTGGGACACCTGGGTTAAAAATTCTGACTTACGGGCGCTTGAGGTCTCAGCGAGCCGCGCTCGCGCCGAGACGCCGCGCACTGCCTCAAGCAGCCGGAGGTCCTCCTCCAATCGGCGGACGAGGCTCTCCACCACGACGACATGCTTCTCTCGCGGCGGACAAGGAGCGGCGAACCCGAGCCACACGAGTCCTCGCCAGACCTCCCCATTTCGAGTAAAGCCAAACGGATAGGCGAGCGAATAGCGATAACCCAGCTGAGCGAAATCACCGAAAACGGAGCAACGCACCACCCGGTCGGTGCCGCCCACCTCGGGAGGCTCTCCATGGAAGAAATAACCACCGTAAAGCCGCTCAACCACCCCACGAAATCGACTCGACTCTCCTAGGGCACCGTGAACGATGGGGCGACCTCCAGCCGCGGAGGTTATGAGCGCGGCTCCGGCCACGCCGCTGAGGGCACCGATTTCGCTCAGCGCCCGCGGCCACAATTGCGCCTCAGAGTGGGAATCCGGGGTATCGCGCCGTCCGGCTTCGCGTCGATAAAGAGAGGGCACCGATATCACCTCACTCTTCGTCTTGAGGTACCGGAGCGCCGACTCGATGAGTCCCATTCGGACACCCCATCCATTCGCCCGAGCAGACGATAGCTGCGCCATGGGAATATCCAGAACCCCCTCGAGACGACGCACCCCCCGATCAAATCGACTCGCGCAGAGGAGGAATAGGAGCACCAACGTCCCTAGACCTGCAACCTCATATCCCGCGACACCGAGACATCCCGCACCAACACAGCTGACGACGGCTCCGCGGATCGACATGAGTCTCAGCTCTCCCCTTCGAGGCCAAGGCACAGTCGTTCGATATGAGCTCCGAGAATCCGCGGATCCGCTCCCTTAGAGATGAACGCCGCAACCCCGGCGCGAAGCATCTGCAGCTCCGTCTCAACATCATCGGCCGAGCTTAACGCAATCACCGGAACGTTTCGGCCTACCCGAGTAGCGCGGAGGCGCCGGATAAAATCGTACCCACTCATCTCGACCATATGGAGATCACAGACGATGACATCAAGATCGACCCCCTCTTGAAGGGCGCTCCAAGCATCTATGGCAGCGGAGAAAGGGGTCACACCGAAGCCCTGCCGCTCGATATAGGCGGTCAGAATCGCCCGAAAACTTGGATTATCTTCGATGACAAAGACATTTTTCCGTAACCGCGGCGACGCTATCCCTTTCGGGTGGGGCGTGGGAGGGCCCGACGAAACCGCCGGGGGAGTCGGCGCCGCCGGTCTCGCGTGAGCCCACCGCAAGGTGAAGCATTTCCTCGCGGCATCTCGCTCTATCGTCGCGGCGATACGAACACCGGAGGGAAGCTCGATCTCAGCGGTGTCGCAGCCCAAGGTCTCCTCAAGTGTCGGGCGTAGCATCGCGTGTAAGACCCCCTGCACTCCGCTCTGGCTGCTCTCGCCAAGGGTATAGGTTGGGTCCTCCATCGTCAGATCGAGATAAACAGCGGAGGCACCACGATCGACTATTTCTTGGACAACGATCCCCAAGACCGCCGCGGTCGTTTCGCGCAACCGTTCGATCGACTCCCGCTGTTCGGCAGCTTTTATCTCTGCGAGAGCCCCCGTTGATTCACCGAGCTGTCGCTCAATCTCACGCCACGGCGCGACAACGATCTCAACATCCCCCAGCGCTACCCGGAGGTGCTCAATCGTATCTGGATCGACGCAGACTAACGCCTCGATAAGAGCGCCGCTTGTCACCACCGTTGCGCCACTTCGCGCCAAAAGCTCGGGCGATACATCCGCCGGTAAGACCGTGAAATCAGCGCACGCGGGGCGCTCCAAAGAGCGGCATCCCCGCTGAGCCCCCCATTTTCTTACTATGTCGAGAGACTCGATTCCACGAGACGTCGCCACCGCATCGATAATCATGCGACGATCGGGGGTCGTGGCGACGATATGGGCGTACTCCGTTCGCGTCACGTAACCCAGTAAAAAGTCATCGAGAGAAACTCCGCCCCTAAAGCCCAGTCCCCGACCAACGGCGAAACTCCGACAAAGACGTTGCCACCACCGACGTAACTTCATACCCCCGCCTCCACTCGAACGAGGCCGACTTCAGCCGCAAAAACGTAAGAGGGGAGACCCATTGATTCAAGGAAAAAGCCCATCTCCTCAGATCCGATCGATCGAAAGGCGCGCACGACAACAACCGGCACAAGACCGAAGTATCCCGCCGCGCCAGGGTTATCCCGAACAGACAAAGCGCTCTGGCCCTCCGCGGGGGACGAACGGGCGAGCGCTGCCACAAGCGCGGAGGGGGCGGTCGCGGTCAGATCACGGCTTTTCACCGGCAACCCACCCACGGCTCGAGAGCGGATCTCAGCTCCCTCGATCTCAGGTCGACCGGTCACCCGGTCTATCCCCACCAGGACCATCGCTGACTCGACCCGGTATCGCCCCGAGTTGACACCCAACGAATCTCGAACGATGACTTGCTCCACTCGCCGCACCGAGTCCTCAACGGCTCGATCGATCGCCTCCCGATCAACCTCAATCACGCTCTCCCCGCGAGAATTAGGAGTTATCCGCCACGGCACCCCCTCTTCCGCACGAAGGGCGTATTCCACCGCAATCGAAAGCTCGCGTCCTAACTCCATATACCGAACGAGCGCGAGACCCATGAGCAGGACTGGGAGTACAACCACGCTGAGAAGTGCCAGCTCGAGAAGAGCTACGCCATTATCCCCGCAGGACCCTCGTACGTCCCGAATTCGCACACCGATTCCTCCTCTGTTTCTCACCGGGCGATCCCTCCGCCGCTACGGTCGATCAATATCGCGGGAAGAATCGAATCTCGAAGGGCCTCTGGATCGCTTGGAAAGATCGGTTCGATATCGAGGAGCAACTCCGCTGCTCGCACCTCGCGCGAAGTGAAATATTGATCGAGCGCCTGTCGCTCGAACGAGTCGAGCTCACGGCCGGGTGGTGGTAGAATCACCACGTAGATCACGACTCTTGGTTGATGTTCCACAATCATCGGTCGAAACGTTTCAAGGATCGAATCGATACGTTCGGAAACCTCCTCGCTCGGGAAACGAAACCCGCCCACGTGGGGGAGATCCCCCATTAAAATCAATCCCAGACGGCGGGGATTCCGACTAAAGCCACCCCGCCCATCAGCCGCGGGAGCGCCGAGAAGTGCGCTCAGGACACCTTCGAGAACGGCTCCGAAATCCCCTATTCCGTTTGACACCGGGCTGACTTCTCGTACCGGACTCATCCACACAGCGGCTCCCACCGTTCGAGGGGTCGTCGCACCGGCCTCGCCCCATCCCAGCCCCTCCTCAGGCGGCGACCCGTTTCGATACGGGTTTGCCGGGAAACGGTATTGCTCGAACCAGCGCTCCTCCACCGCTGCGGCGGCGCAGTCGTCGGCAGTGACGGTGCGGGTTGCATACGTTGGGAGATCCGCCACCGTATCCCCAGTCGCGGCGAACGATCGCACAAACTGAAACGGCAGCCCGTCCCCGGGGAAAAGCCCTAGCCCGATCCGGCTATCGCTAAAGGCACCGAGGTAATCGTGCGCCCCGATAGCAGCGCGTTTGAGCGCTGACACGGTGAAATTAAAACATCGTGCAGTCGACAGGCGCGGGTCGGCGGGGGGAACGAATCGATCGGCTATACGAACGAAATACTCCGCTGCGCCCCACTCCGACTCGGCACCCCAGGCAGTAAAGCCACTCTCCGATGGAGCGAGATACGCGCCCAGATCGAGAGCGATGACAGCGTCGACTGGTCGGGCACGCGCACGCGCATGCAAGGTATACGGTACACCAGCATCGACTCCGAGCAGGCTCGGGAACGACAACTTCGTGACCCCCTCTACCGTGACGCTCACCGTCGAAGCATCGGCTCTCACCGCAGCCTCCGCGGTGAAACCAAAACGATTGAGGTACTGACGGGTAAAATCTCGCGCTGCCTCGGGCCGGGGCATACCCCGGACACCGGCAAGAACAGCCTCATCCAGAATACGTTGGCGCGCGGAGGTCTCGATGGTTGCCGCCCGGAGATCGAGCGAGAGCGTGGCGAGGAGGTAGATAATCGGAAAAACAAAAAAAAGGACAAACAACGTCATCGAACCTCGCTCCCCTGAAAGGGGCGGAAGTGCCTTTTCCGGCAACGCCCGCTTGGTCATTGAGCTGACCTGAAGAAGCGGCACGGTAACAAAACAGATGATGAGCCCCGTAAACATGCAAAGGAGCGGTGCTGTTGCCCGAACCGGGAGCTTGGCGATCTCCTCCTCCACGGTCTCTTGGAAAAAGACCTGGGTGGAGTTGCCGAGCTCGCGAAGCGGTTGGACCAACTCTCCCCCCTCACGGTGGGCCAGCGCGAGATGGAGAAAAGCGTGGCGTACCGCCGTGACCTCGCACTCAGCGCCGAGCTCGCGTAAGGTTTCCTCGAGACCGGCGCCTTGCTCCACCCGCTCGAGCGCAACACCGAGGAGTGACGTCACCGGATCGATGGACACTCGAGACATCGAGTCATCTTCGAGCTTCACGACCCGTCCGATCGCACCCAACACATCCGCACCGGCTTCAACCGCCATGACGACGCTCTCCATCACCAGGGGAAGGTGAAAGATATAGTTTTGCCGGAGGCGCTCTTTACTCCGTCGGAAAAGTGCCTGGATAAGGAGATAGCCCGCCGCAATCCCCGCTGCAGCGAATACCGCGACCTGGCCGGGTGCTAAGCCAGCCAACCAGCCCACGAGCGCCCCACCGCTCCCTCCGAGTAAAGCGGCCTGCGTCCCGGTAGCGATGGGAGCCTGTGCTTTAGCGGAACTTTTCCTTGCCGTTGGGCCAACTCCCCCCTGAGGACCCTCTTCCGCTAGATCGATCACCACATCAACCGGGGTCCGGCGCTGCGTCCCCAGAAGGAAGGCGCTACCGCACAAAACCAAGACCACACACCCGAGGAGCCCTAAAAACGCATCCATACCCTATATCCGTGCGCGAACGAGATAGATCATCCAGATAAGCCCTCCCGCGACGAGGGCACCACCAAACGACAGCGCCATCACACCCCGCGTATCGGCCACAGCATTGGCGATGCCTTGAGGATTTGAGATCGATTGGAAGACCCCGATCACCACAGCGCAACCCGCGATACCGATCGCCGACATCCGCTGCATCGCTACCGCTCCGCGAATCTTGCGGCGAAAAGATTGGCGCTGCCGGGTCACCCGCGCTAAGCGGTGTAAGCACTCGCCGAGCGAAGCTCCCTCCCGCCGAGCGAGGAGAAAAGCGTTTTGAAGAAGGACGACATCGGGATGTGCAACCGTCGCACCGAAACGTCTGAGCGCGTCCTCTTCTCTCGCGCCAGCCTCGATCGCTTGGGCGAAAACGTCGAGCTCTCGGCGAACGGATCCCTCAGGTGGGAACAACGTTCGCGCGGACATCAGCGCTACTAACGGGTCGAGCCCCGCCCGAACCGAAGATGCCAGTGAAACCAGTAATGCCGGGTAGTCCCGCTCAAACGCCTCCATCTGGGCGAATTTACGCCGCCCTCGCAGCATCGCGCCGATTCCAACACCGAGGAAAAGCGCCAAAGCCGCTTTGAGTGGACCATAAAGAGCACCCAGCGATAGCGCTGCGGCCACACCACTCCATACAAGAGCTGTGCCTACCCAAGGTCGAGAGACACGATTTCTCCCTCTCTTCGGCGCACGTGGCCGACTCAGCAAAAATTCCCCTTGCGCCTGCAATCGCGCTCGATATCCGATCATGCCGAATCTCCCCTCAAGACGGTGAGGCGCGGCGGCAAGGCGCTTAACACCACGGGATTACTACCTCCCTCAAGGAGATCGCGATGAGCGCTTAAACGGCCCTGCACGCGCCACACCGGCACGCCACCCTCAACGGCATAACGAAACATCTCCCGATGACGAATAACTCCATCCGCGACCGGACCGATCTCACGAACCTCTTTGATGCGACGCTGCCCGGTATCACGGCAAACATCAACGAAAGCCACCACCTGGACAGCGGTGACGATCTGCTCGGTGAGGACCGCACGATCAGCACCACGTTGAGCCCGCCCTAGAAAAAGCTCCATCCGAGCGATAGCTTCGAGAGCGCTCCGCGCGTGGAGGGTCGACAGACCGGGATGCCCCGAGGCACACACATCAACAAAGGCTTCCGCCGCCTCGGCATCGCGAATCTCCCCGAAGATGATGCGGTTCATCGCCATACGCATCCCGGCCCGGATGCATTCGGTCGGAGATACCCGGCCGGCTCCCTCCGCATTGGCTTCGCGGGTTGAGACATAGCGCACATGGGGATGCTTCAGTCGAATTTCAGGCGTGTCTTCGATGACAAGGATCGACTCAGAGGGCGGAATACTCGCCGCCAGTGCCCGCGTGAGCGTCGTCTTCCCCGTGCCGACCTCGCCAACGACAAGAACGGTCCGCCCCCAGCCAACGAGGGTACGCAGATAATCAAGCACCGGGCGGGGCGCAAACCCCGCCCGCTCGAGGTCCTCAAGCGCTACCGAGGAGAATCGGTTAAGCCGCACCGTCAGATAAGGACCCGACTCACACAGAGACCGATGCACCGCGTGAATACGGGCAAAATCTCCGATCATTCCATCAGCGATCGGCCTCTTCGTCGAATAACTCGTGCCCGCACGGTGAAGGAGTCGCTCCACAAAGGCTTCGTAAGCCTCGAGAGAGGTGAACGAAAGATCGGTGCCGACAGTCCGCCGTCCCTGCTGGACCGCGATCTGGGAAAAATTTGTGACGATGATATCCGAGACGGTCGGCGTATCAACGAGCACCTGCAGCACCCCGAACAGCTTTTGATCCCGTTCCAGATGAGCCTTGATCTCGTCATACTCAAAAGGCGAGAGCTCAAAACCGAACGATTGAGCGACCTCCCGAATCGTCGCATCAAGCTCGACCTCACCGAGCGAGGCCTCGACTTGCATCGGTCCCGCGTCACCCCGCTGACGCCGCACCGATTCGAGTATATGCACGATAGCCGGGGTCGACCCCGTAGAGCCGTACCGGGGGGTACGCGTCGCGATGACCGCGGGGGGATCCGTGGGCTCGAAAACACGGGGCAAGGTGGTTGCTGGTTGCATCCGACTGTTCCTCTACCGTTTCATAGGTATGCGCGAATCAACACCCCGCGCGACAAGAAAGCCCTCCGGTACAGCCTCGGCGCGCACCCAACGACCGTTAGCAAGCGCGAACGAGTTACCGCCCGACGATCCGTGGACGATGGCATAGCCTGAGATCGTATCGGGGGTGCTTTCGCTCAGGGCATCCCCACCTTTGAGTCTCTCCGCGGTGTAAATCGGATCTCCCCACGTCGCTTCATCACGCCCACTACGGAGAGCAAAAGCGATTCGTCCGCGCGGGATCGCGGTATTAATGGCGAGACATTGCTCTTGAGTTACCAGTAGGGTGACGGTGCTCGGAACGTGCGGGGTACCGCCGCCCTCCACCGGAGACACCGACCGCTCAGCCGAGAGAATTTTCACCTTCTCGGCCACGACCGTCGTCCGATCTTTCTCGATTAAGAGAACATCAACGATCGTGCCTGAACCGGCCCATCCCTCAACCGCCGCCGTCGCATCAACCTTCAGGGTCATCGCGCGCATCCCCGGCGGAATACGCTCCGTCACCGGATTCCCTGGCACCGTGAGGGTGATATTGGCCCGAAAGAGGGGGAGGTTCGCGGGAAGTGGTGCCGCCACGATCCCCTCACGAACCGGGGCGATATCGAGGAGAGCTCCTTCCGGTAGTTGGTGACGCGGATACATCACATTTTTAAATTTTATCTGCTTTATCCGCGTCCCCCCCGCGACCGGTTCGACAGGGACCGGAACCGGCACCACATCGAATTGAGCCACAACCGGAGGAGGCGGCTGGGCGACCGTCGGGTACCGTCCCTCCCGGAGGATGAACGCCGCACCGACGATCGCCGTGCCAAGGAGTACTAATCCAACGAGCGTGTGCCTTCCCCGCTTCGCGTGGGGCCGCTCCATCGTTCGCTTCGCCATGGCGCTCGACCTACTGAGCTAACTCGGCGCCACGGGCCTGAGTCCACGAGCCGAGATTTCCCAAGAATCCCGCCATATCGTTTCCAAAGCTCGTCAGAGCGGTGAAAACGATCCCACCGATAATCGCAGCTCCGGCGACATACTCAAGCAGGGTATAGCCTCGCTCCCCGCCTCCACTAAGGCGAATCACTCGAACTATTCTCTTTTTCATTTAGCCCTCCGTAACAGTTGCTAGACGTTGTTGTAGACCGGAAACAAGAGATCGCGGGTCGAGTGGGAGCGCCCTGTGCGGCTCCGGCAACTCGAGAAGCTTCGGTTGACGAATCTCGCATGGCCCCGTGACCGCATGGGGTTCCGCGGAATCAGCACCGACTGGGGTAGGAGCGGAACGACCGAAGAGCACCCCGAACCGCACTGCGCGAATCGCTCGAAGAGCAAACGTTCCGAAACTGCGCACCCTCTCAACGACACGGGCCCCACTCAATTCGCCCATCGAGACGGGCCGATCCACCGGTTGAGCGCCGCTGACGACCTCGTTCCATAGGGTCTCCAAGGCGCGACTCAAACCCCGCCCGCCGTGGCGAAAAAACGTTTCGCCCGAGCCGGGCCAAAGCGCCGCGCGGGCACAATACGGAATAACGACACCTGCCTGCTTGGCCTCACCCAATCGAGCCGCGCGGGCGATCTCGCTGCGAACAAACGAACTCGCGAGCCCAGCTCCCCCAGTACGATTCTCAGCGACAACAAGCCGAGCGGTTGGGCCCAGGGTGCCTGAGAGCCGTCGTGCGAACTCAACCGTGGCATACAGCGCCGCTGGGTCGGTTGAAACTACCAGCACCACGACATCGGCCACCCGATGAAAAAGCTCACGCACCGCTCCACGCGAGCTGCCGACGTCGATCACCGTGACGTCGAACATCTGATCGAGTATCTCAAGGAACGCAAGAAGGGTCCGGGCAAGTGAGCCGTCATCCCCCTCAACGAAGCTCCCCCCGGGCATCGGTGGCACGACCTTGAAACCGCCTTCCGCACCCCCAGTCGAAACGAGACACTGCTCAACAAACTCTTGAGTAAGGGGCCGCCGCAACTCACAGATCTGTTGAAGCATTTCATTCAGGTACGGGCGCGCCCCAAGAAAGCGCGCCGCATCTTGGGTGTCGGTATCGAAATCGACGAGCACCGCGCTCTTTCCAGCAGCGGTGGCGACGTCAGCAAGCCCAGCCGCAACCGAGGTCACCCCCAACCCACCCTTGGCTGATTCGACGACGACAAGCCGGCCCGACCGCCCGAGGTTTCGCTTACGAAGCAGCAAGACAAGTCGCTGCAGCAGTTCGGTAGCTTGAAACTCCGCGGGTAGTACGTCGTCGATACCGTATCGGGCCAGCTGCTCGATATCGCCGAGACGCGGCACCGAGCACCCAAGCTCAGCGATCAGAGGAGTGGTGGGTAGCGCTCGCCGTAGCTCGGCGCACTCTCCGCTCGCCGACTCCGCAATTTCCCGGCCGACAATGCAGATATCAGGGGTCGCATGAAATTTTATCTCCTGCAGTGCCCGCGGAATCACGCTCACCCGCGGAATGAATCGAGCGTCTGGAACCTCTCCGCCAAGAAGACACTGCAGCCGCTCGACGAGACGATGGCGCGATTCGGCTGACCGATCGACAACGACGAGCTTCAACATTCGCAGTCACTCCGAAAGAAATAACTCGATTGAGAAACCGGTAAGGCCTGCCCCAAAGACGGTGCCTCACTGAACCTGACGACCAAGAAACGCGGACACCAGCGTCGCGCTCACTCGCGGTGCCGCATGAAAACTAACCGCGTCACTGCGGCATTCGCGCACCCGCGCACGCCCAGCTTCGCGAGAGCAGCCCCCAGCGTTATCGGCGATTTCGCCGCAACGTTGCCTCTGCGGGAAAAAGTGTCTGCCCGCCACCCCAAGAGTCAGCGCGAGCACGCTCCGTTTTTTCCAACTTGGGCTATAGCAATCCTCCATCCGGAATTTAAAGAAAAATCGAATCGAGGATGCCTCACACTCGGGAGTCCTTCCAATACCGACATCTGTCGACCGATGAATGGCGTTAAGGCACGGGAGTTCGTGGTTTCACGACGACAGCCCGACGCTTAACTCCTCCTCCTTACCCGAGGAGAACAGACCTTGAGTCCCGGGGGTGGCTCACGGAGTACTCACCTCAGCCACCAAGCATAGAGGCTGTTTCCGCGGCATCCCCTGTGGTAGTCATTAGGAGAGGGATTCGCCCAAGCGTCGCAGAGTTTCTGGCGAAAGAGTTACATCAAGCACCCTGCTCTGAGCTTGCCGAGTTGTCCCTCAAGAAACCGAAAGTATTTTGCAACGACTCGGCTCTGACATTCTGCTCAAGATGAGGCAAGAGAGCTCGAGCAACAAAGAAGTGGGGGCGACTGGGTCCGCATTTCGACCCACGACTGCACAAAAGCGTCGTGAGGCAGACGAACGGAAGCGCATCGAATTATGCACGGCTCGATCTTATTTAAGCGATCATTCATACCGTGGGGATTCACCGCGCACCTGGAGCTTCTCATCCCCTCGCCGAAGCGGGGTCTCGGCGACCTCTACACCGAACTCGTAAACGAGTTAGTTCCCGCTGGAGCACTCAAGGGGGAGATCATCACCGACCGCAAAGGACGCGACCCAACGGTCATACTCGACGTGGCGACCCCGTCGCATCTCACCCCACGGCGAGAAGAGATCCTTTTCGTGGCAGGTCGAACGCCAACCCCCGAGGAAGAGGTCGAGGAGATTACACCGGCGAGCCTGAGCGAACCTTTCGATGTCTCGATCACCACAGCGTTCGAGAGCTTTGTTGGGGACCACCACATCGCTCACCGCACTGCGATCGAGCGACACGGAGCTCTCAGCGAAGTACTCGACGTTCGTAGGATCGGTCGGATGTGGCCCCTCGTCATCGATCGAATACGCTTTGGGCTCGAGCT
Source organism: Bdellovibrionota bacterium (assembly GCA_044352465.1). Classification (GTDB taxonomy): domain Bacteria; phylum Bdellovibrionota_C; class UBA2361; order UBA2361; family UBA2361; genus JBILDU01. The sequence goes on along the minus strand of JBILDU010000020.1, from coordinate 7,271 downwards.
TTTCCGAAGCCGCCGCACCAACTTCTTTGGCTATACCCCCACGGTTGAGCGCACGGTGCTTATCGACGCAGACAAGGAGGTGATTCGTGTCGTCTTTGAGCACGAGCGGCTCACTACCCGTGACTCTGCACAGCTTCTCGCCGACGATACCTTCCGGGTCCTCGCCCATATCCTCGGACGCGGAGCGGGGGTGAATCTCGAAGCATTCATTCGCACAGCCGGGGATGCGTCAGGAAGCTACTCCCCCGCCCGTTGATAGACGTACAGATTCGTCCCGGCAGGGAGCATCCGTCGAAAAATCTTCTTAAGCTCGAATGGTCGCCCGCCACTCATCACGATCTCGTGATCGAGTTCAGCTGCGAGGGTATCCCGACGAACGAGGTACCACTCCGCATCAGCGGGCCCGGGCTCACCCGCGGTGCGATAGACGATCGGCTTCCCCACCTCGACCCGGTGGAGATAAAAGTCGACAAACAATTCGTTGCCGACATCGTCATCTCCAGCGATCGTAACGATTGGGGCCTGCGTGCTTTGGGCCATGTAGGCAAACGCTCGTCGAACCTTCCCGCGGCCGCTATCGCTTGCAAGATGGAGCCCCGAAAGACTGCCGAAGCAGACGAGGCCGAGCAGCAACGCTGCCGTTGTGCGACTGAGCAGACTAAAACTCATCAGCCGCGCTACGAAAGAACCAAGGGCGAGGTAGAGCACGATCGTCGGCAGGAGAAAGTACGCGACCGAGTCGGTACGCACGAGCGGCGAGAGATACCACAGGTATGGCGCCACAAAGACCCCACCGAGGTACAACATCCAATAGCGCCCACCTCGCTGGAGGGTAAGGTACGTTTCGGTTACCAGGAGTATGACGACCGAGCCTGCAACGAGCCGCGCTAACGACACCCCGCCGATCGCCGCCTCCATCAGCTCAGGACCACCCACCGCAAGGCTCATCGCCGAGATGAAAAGATCAAGAAAGGGCGGGGGCGCTCCCAGACTCTCCGGAGGTACGAACTGATAGAACCTCAGATACACGATCGCGCCGACCGCCGCTGGGACAAGATGGCACTTTCCCAGAATCTCTATAGTACGGGTGAAACGAGCCGAGAAATCAAGGGAAAGCGACCACACCACCAGCGCCGAGAAAAAGACCACGAAGCTTGGATGGGCAAGAAACGCGACGATACACGCTAGCCAATAAAGACCGATGAGTCGCCAGTCTTCATCACGCAGATTGTCATCGAGCACCAAGAGAGCCACGAGGCTCCCGAAGATCAGCAGACTGAATCCCCGAGCCTCTGTAGAAAACGCGATAACCGGGACCGATACGGCGAACAAAAGGCATGCGCCGAGCGAATAGCTCCCGAGCTGACGTTGGTTGAACGCCCAAAATAGCGGAAGCGCTGCGATAGCCGCAGCTATCGCGGGCAAACGGTAGACTATATCAGGTTGAAGCGGGGGGAGCAGATTGAGAACGAAAGAGTTGAGTAGATGATTCGTGTGATGACGATAGAGCGAGAGGATCTGAGTGGGTGCATCGAACCGCTGGAGCGTTTCGAGGGTCCACACCTCGTCGAACCACAGGTCCCCCTCTCCTCCGAGTATACGGAGCACTGCCCCGAGGAGGGCGACGAAAATAACGATAGAAACAGCCGCGATTCGATCACTCACCCAGACACTCTAGCGAAGGCTCGACCCGGATAGAAGGGCTTAACTTCCTACCCCTCATCCGAGAAGCCCGCGGAGCTCAGCGCGATAGAATGCGGCAATCGACTTCGCATCGTTCATCTCACCGCTCTTAATAGCTTCCTTTACCGCTACAACTGACAGGGGAACAACGTCGATAATCTCATCTTCATCAGCTGGCGCTGACGCCGACGTAAGGTCAGTTGCCAAAAATAAAAACTGCTTTTCATCACAGAATCCGGGGGCCGGAAAAAGGATCCCAAGGTCGAGCATCGTGCCGGCACGGTGCCCGACCTCTTCGACGATCTCCCGCGCGGCACACGCTTGGGGACTCTCGCCCACCTCGAGAGTTCCCGCAGGAAATTCCAGGATCGCAGCACCGAGAGCAGGTCGATACTGCCGGACAACGAGAAGCTCCCCGGTAGAGGTTCGCGGGATTATCACAACCGCCCCCGGATGACGAACCGCCTCAAAGACAGTTCGATAGCCGGTTGAATACTCGAGCACACGACGCTCAAGCGAGAACTTCTTCCCCTCATAAACCGTGGCACGCTCAAGCTCACGGGGGATAGTGGTCATGCCGCCGCTCCTTTAGCTTTAGGGTTGCTTCGAAGTAGTGGATATAACCGTAACGCCAGTATGACCGTGAGGGCTAAGGTCAGAGCCCCACCGAGAACGTGAAAACTGGTCAAAAAGGGCTCCCGCTCGCTCACTACAGCAACGATCCCTAGGGAGAATTGGACCAGCACTAAGATACCGAGCACGAGGGCCGCGCGGCGTACCCGCGGTGCAGCTTCGCCCCACCGCCGTAGCCGGACGACGAGCAACAGCATCCCCGCCGCCACAAGAACCCCCCAGACGCGATGAAAAAGATGTAATCCGATCTGGCTCACATCAACGGCGGCCAGACCTTGAGCCCGGCGCACTTCGTTGATGCCCGCGATCCAGTCAACCGTAAAAGCTGGCCACCACGCCCCACCCATCTTCGGAAAATCGGGGATAGCGAGCCCTGCCCCTGCATGACGCATTACCGCTCCGATCACGAGTTGAAGATAGACCAGCGCCAAAACAACAAGCGTACCCCGGAAGTATCCCGACCAACCTTGCGGTGTCGATTCGCCTTGTCGGGCGAACCACTCCCGCGACTGGCTGTAAGCGATAACGATGGTGATGATAAAGAACGTCTGCCCAAGCACACCGTGCGCGGCCGAGATAGCGGTGGGGAGCTGAAAGATGACGGTCAGTCCCCCCAGGATACCTTGGAGCACGACAACCAGAACCGCGCCCAGGCTGAGCCAGCGGACCCAAGCTCGCCCCTCAACACACCATACCCACACCGCTAAAATGACCGTCAGCAACCCAACGAAGGAGGCGAGGAGGCGGTGGACATGCTCGTAAAAAATCGGTCCGATCCAGAGGCTCGGCGGGAACAGAAACATATTCTCCCCGTACGAGGTCGGCCAATCCGGCACGGAGAGACCGGCATCGTGACTCGTCACGAGCGCTCCCTTTAAGATGAGAAGCGCCACCGCAAAAGCGACGCAGACGGAATAACGCGATAAGCCACGCCGAAAGTCGACCGAACGACGTGAGCGCGGCGAAGCAGTAAGGGGATGAGTAACGGTATTCATAACGCCCTCGAGTATCGGAATTTCCCCCCGGGGGTGTCAACCAAAGGAGCTACGCCCTCATGGCACCGACACCACAAAAATGCTGCTCATTTCAGTCGATTAGCCGCAGCACAGCGGTAGGGGGAGGAGCGAATCCAGCGCCGTATCAACCCCACACCGCCGTGGCACCGCGCCCAGACAGATCGAGCGGCGCTCTGCCCCTCAGCGCCCAGCTGTGGTATCGTCGGTTCGTTCTAAAGAGCAGAATTCGGAGTGGGCCAGCTTGCTCTCGAGCCGCCACAGCAGCCCCCATTCGCCCAATATTTTTTAACGGAGCACTCGCGTGATAATCGTGACCGGTGGTGCCGGCTTCATCGGAAGCGCGGTCGTAGCCCAGCTCAACAAAGAAGGAATCCACGATATTCTTATCGTTGACTCTCTTGGAACAGGAGAGAAATGGAAGAACCTGCGCAATCTCACCTTCCTCGACGTCGTGCATAAAGACCGCTTTTTGAATCTCATTCGCGCAGACGAAGCCCCCCTCGCTCGAGCGGTCATTCACATGGGCGCCTGCTCTTCCACCACCGAAACGAATTGTGACTATCTCTTAGCGAATAACTTCCACTACTCCCGCGAGCTCGCCACCTGGGCACTAAAACGCCACGCCCGCTTTATTTACGCGAGCAGCGCGGCAACGTACGGGGATGGGCAATACGGCTACGACGACGATCTCGCTCTCGTGCCACAGCTCAAACCCCTCAATATGTACGGCTACTCAAAGCAGCTTTTCGATCTCTGGGCGCTCCGCGGCGGACATTTTAAAGACATCGTCGGCCTTAAGTTCTTCAACGTCTTCGGCCCGAACGAGTACCATAAAGACTCCATGCGCAGCGTCGTCCATAAAGCCTTCGGCGAGATAGGCTCAACCGGGAAAATGCGTCTGTTTAAATCGAACGAGGAGCGCTTCGCCGACGGAGGACAGATGCGCGACTTCGTGTACGTCAAAGACTGCACGGCAATCATCGGGTGGTTACTCCACCAGCCCAAGATAAACGGACTCTTTAATCTCGGCACCGGGATGGCGCGTACCTGGAACGACTTAGCCCGAGCGGTGTTCGCCGCGATGGGGGTCGCTCCCGTCATTGAGTACATGGAGATGCCCCCACAGCTTCACCGTCAGTATCAAAATTTCACCGAAGCAACGATGGGCCGTCTTGTTGCCGCAGGATGCCCGGTCCGGTTTCATTCACTTGAAAACGCGGTTCTGGATTACGTGCGAAACTACCTCCTCGGAAAAGACCCTTATTTAACGGCGTAGCGCAACCATTTTTCACACGCTCAACCCGCACGCGCACCCAAGCTAACACTCTGATTTTACTAAAATTATACCCCTTGGCGCGAATCCACTACCAAGAAATGTGTATCCAGCGGATTTGATTTAAAGGTGGAAAACATCTATAACGCCTCTCCCCTACTAAGTTAATTGGCCGAAGGCTGTACCATGAAGCGCACATATCAACCGAGCAGAAAGAGCAGAAAGACCACTCACGGCTTTCGGAAACGCATGTCCACCGCCGGGGGACGCAAGGTGTTGAACGCCCGTCGCGCCCGAGGGCGCAAACGGATCTCGGTTACCACCCCGCGTAAGGGCCACTATCGGTAGCAACCGCACCGCCCGCATCATCCGAGGGCGGTAACGGAACTGGCACGGCTCATCTCGGAGAATCGATCAACCTCGATGGGCCACCGTTTCACACTATCCCCCCAACAGCGCATAAAGAAGAAGAGCGACTTTGGTCGTCTTCAGAGCTCCGCGGGTAAGATCTACGCAAAGCACTTCCTGCTGGTCATCGCACCGAGCACCACCGGAGACAGTCGGCTCGGACTGACGGTCACGCGCAAGATAGACAAACGCGCGGTCTACCGGAACAAGCTCAAACGCAAACTGCGCGAGGTGTTTCGGTACACCCGACCGGGACTGATAAAGCCGCTCGACATCGTTGTGGTCGCCCGCCAGGGGGCCTGCGCCCTCTCAAGTGCAGCCATCGACGCCGAGTTCAAAACGGCGCTCCGATCGCACAAATTGTGGAAACCTTCACCATCACCTTTAACCCCTCGGGGCTGAATGGTATAGAAATGACGGCGAGATGAGTCAGCGAACAGGAATGTGCGTCATCCATCGGCTCCACCGCTGGTACCGCGCGATCATCCCCCCACTTATCGGGGACGTGTGCCGCTTCGAGCCGAGCTGCAGTTACTACGCGGTTGAGGCGATTGAACGGCACGGGTACCTACGGGGCACGGCGTTGACCCTCCGGAGACTCATCCGGTGCAACCCGTGGTGCGCAGGGGGTCACGATCCGGTACCGCTGAAAACAGCTCCTCCGGGAGCCGAACAGTGCGCCGGAGGGGCAGCCACGATTTCGTCAGAACGTTTGAAATAAGAAGAGCGGCGTTATGGAAGACAAACGGACAACCTTTGCGGTTCTCCTATGCATCATTATCGTGATGTTCTACTCCGAGTACGTGCTCACGCCGTATCAGCAAGAGGTCCGCCGCTACGCGGAGGAGCAACAACGCTCGAACGGTGAACAAACGCCGCTCAGTGCGCCGGCCGCAACCGCAGCCCCCGGCGCCCAGCAGCCGGCCCTCTCCCCGGTGGCACCGAACCTGCTCACCCCTCCCGGAGCTGAGGAGTTAAAGGCAGGCGGATCTCTCGCTGTCACGAGCGACGTTGCACACACCTCTATCTCACTTATCGGTGGACGCCTCGAACACTATACGCTGCAAAATTATCGACGCGATACGGTGACCAACGAGCGCTATGACATGGTCGGTGTTGCACCGGGGGTACCGTTGCCGCTCGGCGTCTATACAGCCACGGAGAACGACGTCAGGGTCACCTACGTTGTCGAATCAACGAGTCGGGGCGCACCGAGCTCCGACGGAACGTACGATCTTCGGAGCGGCGAAACCGAGCTGACGATCACGTTACGCGGAACACTCCCGTCCGGCATCGGCATCCGCAAGACTTACCGTTTTAAACCGAATAGCTATCTCTTCAATCTTGAGGTGTCCCTCGATCGCCCGACCCCCGGTGGACAACCGGTCTGGGTAGAATGGACGCACGGAGTTCCCCCCGGATTGGAACATGTTCGTAACGATCTCCCCTCGTTCTCGGCGCTCAATTCGAGCGACTCGGTTAAACACTACTACGATGTCGACGCTACGGTTACCGATGTCGGTGCCGTGCGTTGGCTCGCCTACAGTGAGCGGTATTTCCTGGCGGCGCTGATCCCTGCCACGGGACCCACAGCGGGGTTGTTTACCCGGGATTCTACCGGCTTGAACTACACATCGCGAGCGGCCGGAGCGGCCACAGGCGTCACGATGGGGGTGTTTATCGGGCCCAAAGATGATCGCCTCCTTGAGAAATACGGCCTCGAACTCGAACGGGCGATCGATCTCGGCATCTTTGCGGTCCTCGCCCAACCGCTCCTCGCCCTCTTGAGAATGTTCAACGACCTTCTCGGCAATTACGGTCTCGCGATCATATTGCTTACCCTCTTTATTAAGTTCCTGTTTCTCCCGCTCACCAAGGCGAGCTTCGACTCGATGCAGAAGATGGCGCAACTTCAACCGGAGATGAAGGCGCTGCGAGATCGAATCACCGATCCGACTCAACTGAACCAAGAACTGATGGCGCTCTACAAACGCCGCGGAGTCAATCCGATGGGTGGCTGCTTACCCGTCCTCATCCAGATCCCGGTATTTATCGGACTGTACAATGCGCTCCTCCACTCGATCGAGCTTCGGCACGCACCGTTCGCTCTGTGGATCACCGACCTATCCGCACCGGAGCACCTCTACGTCTTCGGTATCGGTATTCCGGTTATGGTGCTGCTGATGGGCGTCAGCATGATTTACCAGCAGATGACGACCCCCTCGACGATGGATGCGTACCAAAAGAAGGTCATGTTG